>JAAZXI010000030.1 GCA_014240285.1 Methanobacteriota archaeon | reverse complement strand
TGGGAATCGAGGTTGCGCCTCGTACTGTCAGTTGATCATCGTGATACTGCATAGTAGCAGGAGTAGTAATCACAGCCTCGCCGTCCACGCCAATAATCAGAGGTGACTCAGTAGAGGTGGAGATTTCGAATTTCTTGGCATTCTCCATGGTGATGCCCCACTTACCGACATGATTCCCCTTCTTCACAGGACCCATTAACATCAGCATCCGTAGTTTCGACAGACCCCATGCCATCACCAAGGAGCAATGCCCCTGAGTAGGCCTAGCTCCGGGGGCGACATTGTAGCCTCCACCGAAGGTCTGACACTGGCTCAGACAGAATAGGCCTGAGAGATCGACATTGGTCGGCTCACCCCCATCAATCCTGTACTCGCCTGTCTGCTTCTTCCAAGAGATAATTGCCTTGATACCGAGGAGGTCGTACTTGATGGATCCTCGGATTCTCTTGAACTGGCCCTCATCCTTCATTCGATTGACTGCCGAGGTGACGCCGCCGTCGCACTCGAGAAAACTCCAGCGGACTAGATTGCCAGGAGTCTCGGGCTCGCCGTTACATGCGCGAGGAATCGGAGCAGCCTTGGAGGGGTGATCGGGTGTTGGTGGCCCCTCTACCCTTAGTGAACCTACCCTGCGATCCGTTCCACTGGCTAGAATATCGACAGCGCCTTGCATATCTGGGAACTTCTTTCCTTTTGGAATAGGAATGCCATGCGCTCTGGCGTAATCGTTACCAGTTCCCATGGGAAGAATACCCATGACCTTGCTCGAGCCACGCAGGCCTGATGCCACCTCGTGGACAGTACCATCGCCACCAATAGCCACAACGAGGTCATGGTCGCCTTCGCACAGGCCCTCGGCAATATCCATCGCGTGACCTGGAGCCTGGGTGCGATGAAGGTCGATATCGAATCCTGCTTGCCTCAGAGCGGGCTCAAACTGGTCCCACTGCTTGACCGAAAGGCCATCGCGGGCGTTGGGGTTTAGGATACAGGCTACACGCGGCACGATACTCACAGGATGGGGGTTCAACTTGAATTCTCTCAATACAAGAAATGATGAGTAGAGGGTAGTTCCCGAGTCCGGGACCGATGGACGGAGAGGAGGATTTCATGCTTCGCGCCCTCGAATTGGCGGAGCGTGGCAGAGGGCGCGTAATGCCCAACCCACTGGTAGGATGTGTGCTGGTCCGCGACGGGGTCGTCATTGCCGAGGGGTGGCATGGCCACATCGGCGGGCTGCACGCAGAGCAAATGGCAATCGCAGACGCTGAGGTACGAGGAATTCCCACCGCAGGTGCTACCGCCTACATCACCCTAGAGCCGTGCAACCACTTCGGCAGGACTCCGCCCTGCACTGAGGCACTTCTGTGGGCAGGGATAACCCACGTGGTGATTGGGGCCACTGATCCCAATCCCACCGTCCGCGGTGGTGGAATCGCCGCACTACAATCTGGGGGAGTCGAGGTCGAAGAGGGGCTGCTGCAGGATGAGTGCGAGGAGCAGATGCTTGAGTTCATGCACTGGTGCCGAAGCAAGCGACCACATGTGCTGCTCAAGGCCGCAATCGACTCGCACGGCAGGATAGATGGCGATTCAGGACTCCCGGCCGAGCGCTTCTCATCAGAAGCCTCGCTTGAACTGGTTCACGGACTGCGAGCCGGCTCTATGGCCGTACTAGTCGGCATCAACACAGTGATTCGCGACGACCCGTCTCTCACCGTACGAGGTCCGGACATCGGACCACGCGAGCAGCCTCTGAGAGTTGTTATCGATCCGAACTGTAGGATTCCCAGCAACTGCGCCCTACTGCGCGACGGTGCAGCACCCACTCTACTGATTCACTGCACCGAGCCCGGCTTACTGGATGATTCCCCTCATGTGGAACGGGTGGTTCTAACCGATGATGATGGGGAGATTTCGGTGATGAGAATCCTCGACATGCTTGGGGACCGGGGTGTGCAGTCACTGATGGTTGAAGGAGGGGCTGACACATGGAGGCGTTTTCTAGCAAACAAAGCAGTGGACCGCGCGCATCTGTGCCGCTCACCGTTAACGCTGTCAGGAGATGATGGGGTCACATTCAGCGAGGGCGAGTTGTCGGCCGCTGGACTTAGGCGTGTATCGGTTGTCGATGTGGATGGCGACGAAGTCAGCCGCTGGGAAAGATAGTGGCGGACCGTGCAGGATTCGAACCCACGTCCCCGGCTCCGAAAGCCGGAAGGATATCCAGACTACCCTAACGGTCCGGATTGCCAATGAAGGTCCACCCGTCTTCAACCCGCCGGATGACAGACGACAACCATTCTCGCTAGGCTACGGTGGACCTTGACTGGCGTGGACAGCACCGGTTCCCACCCGCACCCTCTGATCATTACCTCAAGTTCGCTCCACGGTATACCCATGACATCGATGTCTTGCTCAGGGAACGAATTCAGCGCTTCGGGGCCTGTCGGAAGCATCGTACAGACAGTACCCTGAGAATTCATCTCGCGCGCTGCCGTAAGGGCACTCAGTAGCACCTCGAGACCATCACCGGATTTCCAGGAACTGCGTCCATAGGGCGGGTCGAATACGAAGGCGCAGTTGTTCCTGCTGCCCCACAACGAAACGATGTCAGACGCCTCGCGGGCCTCGGCTCTAGCGCTGACCCCTGCCCATTCGAGGTTTTGCAGCGTGCCTTCGACCATCCGGGGGTCGAGATCGCTGGCCAGGGCCTCCATGCCCTGCAACGCGGCCTCGATTGCTATGCCACCTGTTCCGCAGAACGGGTCCACGATCGTGTTCGTTTCGGTTCCGCGTCGATGAGCGAGAGATATCAGGAGTTTTGCCTGCTTCGGATCAAGAGAGACCGGTTGGAAGAATGGTCTGTCAGTGGGTGCTCTGCCTGCGTAACTATCGCGCTGCCATCCGGGCTGTTGTAGGCCCCATGTCACAATTGGGCTGTTCTGACCGATGTCATCGCGATGAATGGGGCCATCCCCGGGACCGGCGATGACTACTGAGATTACATTCTCTGGGTCATCTAGATTGACGTGATTGGAGTCACTCGTGATGAGAGCACCGACCTCACTCTCTATTTCGCTTCTGGAGAACCCTGGGATACCTGTCCCCAGTTTGCGAGCACGGACAGCGAAGCTTCCCTTGGGAAGATTGAGTTGCGCCCACTCGGCGATGGTTTTGGTCAGGTCCTCTTGGGATGTCTCAGAGTAAACCCAATATCTAGCAGAGAGGCAAAGCACATCGTCAAGCAACGCCGCACGTGAAAGCCTAGTCAACGTCGAATCGGTGAGAGGGATGTAGAGCACCCTAGGATGGATTACCTCGATTGGACCAGTCAGGGCCTTAATCTCAGACCTGAATAGGGAAGGATGCCAACCACTGCCAATCAAAGTCAGCCCTTGCACTCGCGCACCTCCGTAACGGTCCGCGGCGGACTTCAACCCTAAATGCCTCGACCGTTACCGTGGACCACCACGGCCAAGGGGGAAGAGAAAAATGGGCTGCAACTTGCGTGATTTAGCTGTCATCGAGCCGCTTGATATGAGTGATTTGTCCGGGCAGCGAGTTGCTGTGGATGTTTTCCTAAACGCCTACCAGTTCATCACCAGTCTGACCGGTCCTGACGGCAAACCGCTGTCATACAACGGCAAGCCGGTAGCCCACCTCATGGGTTTCCTAGATCGTACTACAGTCATGCTATCCGAGGGCATAGACCCGGTATTCGTTTTCGACGGTCGGCCGCACGAACTCAAGCGAGAGACCCTTAGGGGTCGCAAGAAGCGTAAGCAGAAGGCATTCTCACGTTGGGAGGCAGCTGTCGAAGCAGGCGATATGGCCGCGGCAAAGAAGCTCGGGCCGCAGACCGCAGAATACACCCCAGAGATGGTCGCCGAGACGAAGCGATTGTTCGAGTTACTGGGGGCGACTTGGGTAGAGGCGCCGATGGAGGCAGAGGGCGCTGCTGCGGTTCGTTGTGCGAGAGGCGAGGTCGGAGCGGTGGCCAGCCAAGACTGGGACACCTTGCTGTACGGAGCTCCAGTGATGGTGCGCAACCTCACCTCGCACGGCACGAGGAGGTTTGGGCGTGTACTACAGGCTGAGAGAGTCGTGCTGGCCGACACTTTGGCCAAGCACGATATCACCCACGAGCAACTGGTCGATCTCGGTATCATGATTGGTACCGACTTTCACCCCGGAATCAGGGGGATTGGGCCCAAGACCGGCCTCAAACTGATACGAGAGCACGGTACTCTCGAAGCGGTCGCCAAGGCCAAGGAGTTCGAGTTGCCAGAGAGGCTCGATGAGATACGCTCACTGTTCCTCGAGCATCCCACTACTGACGACGCGTTGCCTCATTCTACCCATGCGGTCGAGGAGGACTTGCGGGCTTTCCTTCAGGACGAGCGTGGCTTCTCCGAGCGTCGCGTGCAGCGCGCGCTAGACAGGTTGGCCGGTGTGGCACGACTGCGCTCATCGAGCCAGCCGACGTTGTTTGATTTCTGATTGGGGCGGCTCGCCCGGGGACTGAAACGCCCCCGGGGAGCCTGTCTCCGCGTTGTCATCTCGACGGGCGGGCTGGCAGAACGAAGATTTGGCGATCACAGGATGCCGTTGTCTTCTTCGTCGTCTGGGATGCCGTCGCCATCGTCGTCATCGTCTAGATGATCGGGGATGCCGTCGTTGTCATGGTCAAATTGACCAGTCATATCCCAGCCGTCGTTCTGCTCGAACCAGTCGGAGAGTCCGTCGTTGTCATCGTCGGTGTCAGTACGGTCGGATAGACCATCGTTGTCGTGGTCGTACCGCCAGACTCCTACAATGCCGTCGATTTCGTCGACGTCGAGGATGTCATCGTTGTCATCGTCGGTGTCAACACCGTCGTTCAGTCCGTCGTTGTCGTGATCGCGCGAGTAGTCCTCGCCGTTCGGTCCAACGTCGTTCCAGTTGTCGATGCCATCGTTGTCGATGTCGAAGTCCATGTTGTCAGCGACGCCGTCGTTGTCGTGGTCGTAGATGTCGGTGTTCGGGTTGCCGTCATTGACTTCCTCGCGGTCGTCTATGCCGTCTCCGTCGTCATCATCGTCCTCTGCATCATCGATGCCGTCGTTGTCGTGGTCCTCCGGGAAGGCGTCCTGGTTGTCTGGGATGCCATCGTTGTCATCGTCGAAGTCGAGATCATCTGGGATCCCGTCGCCGTCGTTGTCGTTCTCGCCGTTCTGGTCCTGGTTGTCGAGCTGTTGACTCTGTTGCTGGTCTGACTGAGAGCCCTGTTGGCCCTGATTGTTGTCCTGGGTCTGACCTTGCTGCTGCTGGTTCTGACCATTCTGGTTGTTACCATTCTGGTCTTGGCTCTCTTGATCGCCTTGCTGGCCACCTTGATCGCCGCCGTTTTGCTGCTGTCCTTGACCGTTGTCCTGTTGCTGACCCTGCTCACCTTGCTGGCCTTCCTGGCCTTGCTGGCCGTCCTGGCCGGATTGTGAGCCCTGTTCTTGGCCTTGGCCTTGCTGGCCGTTCTGGCCTTGGCCTTGTCCTTGACCTTGTCCTTGACCCTGTCCTTGACCTTGTCCTTGACCCTGTCCTTGACCTTGTCCTTGACCTTGTCCTTGACCTTGTCCTTGACCTTCGCCTTGACCGTTCTCGCCTTCGCCGCCACCTTCGGTGCCGCCATCTCCGTCTCCTTCTTGGTTACCCTCAAAGTCAGGATCGTAGGCGTCAGGTATACCGTCACCGTCTGAGTCCGAAGCTGATCCGTCGTTGGGATCGTTCGGGAATGCGTCCTGAGCGTCGTTCGTCCCATCTCCGTCGGTGTCCGCCGAGTTCGGGTTGGTACCCGCGGCGTACTCCTGGGAGTTGGTTAGACCGTCACCATCTGGATCTGCATTCGCATCGCTAGCCGAATTGGGGTTTAGGCCGTAGTTGACCTCCCAACCGTCTGGCAGACCGTCGTTGTCGGTATCTGCATTGTTCATGTCAGTTCCTGCGTTCTGCTCCTCTGCGTTGGTCAAACCATCGCCATCCCAGTCGGCACCGCCGTCATCGGGATTTAGAGGGTCAGAACCTGACGGAGGGTCGGCGCTAACGCCGGTGGATCCTGCCATCATTACGAGAAGCATAGCAATCAACATACTCGTGTTCTTTTTTTTCTGCATTTTCATTTCACTTCCAAATTCAGTTCAGAGAACCCGCTGTTCTCTCTTTCCGGCGAGCGTGCGCGCTGAAGACAGGCGCAGGGACTCGAGCCGGGAGGTTCGGATGATAGTCTGGAGCTAACTGATTCAAGGGTCCTTCGACTGACAAAAACGCTGTACTGAGCGCTGTTTTGCTCGTCTCCAAAACCTGCTTTACTTCTGCTTGCTCCTCCTTTACTATTCATCCATTCTCACGGGCTTTCACAGGGAACCCACTGTTCCCTCTGATTTTGGAGCCCCTCGGGTCGTATTTCAAGGATTCCCGTGACTGAATCAAGGGGTGAGCTTCGCCAATTCAGCATTGAACCGAGCGGAGGCGAGGTAATGCATCACCGGAGTTGCAAGTGTGCTGACAATTAGAACCACTAGGAAAACACTGGACCAGAGCTCGATGCCGCGGCCGAGCGTAAGATAAAGGAACCAGCCGAAGAAGACGAAGATCCACATCCTGTAACGGCGGCTGAACAGCGAGATGCGTTCCTTCACAAGATCATCAGAGTAGAGCTGAGGCGTGTCCTCGCGATCTACTAGGTCGTTGTCTACAGCACAGCGCACGCAGACCTGGTAGCGCGGCCCGTTGCCACTGACGAACTGGTCAAGCGGGTAGTTCTGGGTGCATATCCTGCAGGCGGGCATGTCCCTCAAGACAACCACGTAGACCGGCTCCTTCAACGCTACGGTCGGTACGATAGCATTAGTGCCCTAGATATCCTAGGCAGTGATCCAACCGACTTCGAGCCTAGAGAGCCATGCATCTGTGGCCGCCTCAAACAGCCTTCCTCGTGGTTTGCCGATTGTTCGACCGTCTATGCTGCCAATTGAGCGAACTCCCATTCCGCTTCCGCACACCACCATTTCAGACGCGCGTAGTATCATACTGAGGGTCAGCCTAGCGGGCCTTACTGGAATCCCGGCTTTCTCTAGTCCTGGACTGATTTGTTCGATGGTCACAGAGTCAAGGGCGCCGTCACTGTGTCGGGGGTGGTAGGCGACGCCATCGTGGTCGAGCAGAAGTGGAGCACATTGGTCGCCGTCAACGAGGATGTCGTCCTCGAACAGCAGCGCGATGTCGGAGCCATGCTCGATAGCGGTCAACCTCGCGTCCCTGTACGGCTCCCATTCTGCGTGCTTGGTCCCTCTGACAGGCTCGTCCCATCTAGGAGCCGCAAGGGAAATCGCTGCTAGAGGAGTGTTTGGCCAAGTCCGAATGATGGTCGGCTCGACGTAGAGCTCACTGTTCGCCCTGACTCCAGCTCTGACGAGGAAGGCGGCCTGGTCCGCGCTGTCGTTCGCCTCACCGGGGAGCTCGAGGTCGGCCAGGGCCTCGAAGAACCTCTCGGCTAAGTTGTCAGGGGTCTGTATACCGAGGACTGCGGCGTGGCGGGAGATTCTAGCGAAGTGCATGTCCGCTGCGAGCAGGGATGACTCCCCGTCCCAAGCGATAGCTGACCACACGGCCGAACGAGGTCCGGGCATGCCATGCGATGAGCGTCAGCGCTTCAATGCCTTGTCGGCATCACAGTATGTCATCAAGGAAGGACGGGTCGACGTCTTCGTCAGCCTCGTTGAGGTCCTCGGCCATGTCATCGAGGTCGTCGAAGTCTAGGTCGTCGGCCATGTCATCGAGGTCGTCAATGTCGGCGTCGTCGGAACTGACTCCGAGCAGTTCGTCAATCACAGCCTCCGAAGCGTCGGGAACGTCGGCGTCGTCCTGCTCTTCTAATTCGGCGTCCTGAGTTGAGCTGAAACTGGGGCCGTCGTCGACTATTAGGTCGTCTTCGAAGTCGTCGTCGCTGAGCCCCGCTGCCTCCCGTGACATCTGCTCCTCCAACTCGACCTCCAGTACCCCCATCTCCCAAGGCTCGGGGGCTGCCTGCTGGCGTGGTCTGATGACTAACAGGGCACCAATCAGTATCATCACGGCTGAGACCATTGCGATGAGCGTGTTCATGTCGCCACTCATCAGTTGGTCGTACCATGACTCACCTGCTCCTCCTTCTCCTCCCTCGGAGGAGCCAAACGATGCCTCTGACCATGGCCTGACCTCGAGCGAATCGACGGCGAGCCGGTGGACCTCACCATCGAATCCCACGATAGCGAGCCAGTGCGTGGCTGCGTTGTCAACGGACTCACCCTCGATGTCGCTTAGGATCATCATCGTGGTCGGGTCCTTGATGGTCCCAACTAGGGTTGCCTCCGAGGAAATCTCGAATGGCTCCAACGAGACGAATACCATGTAAGACTCGATCTGAGGGTCGTTGGAATCGTCCCAGCGTATCTCGACATGGTCGCCCGAAGGGTTCCAGTTGGCTCTGATACCGGTTATCTCGGAAAGGTGCAGACCGGGATCGCGCGAGTTCTCATCAATCAGGCTAATCATCTCTGGCTGCAGGTTGTTGTCCCAGTAGTTGCCAGATGAGTCGATGGGTACTACAGCGACCCATATCGGCACCGATGGCGCGAGGGGCTGGCCGTTCGACAGAGCCTCCAACAAGACAGGGATCTGGTCCCCGCGTTTCACCACCATTGCCGGATTCATGTTACCTATCGAATCAAACGGTGCTCCTGCTGCAGCGTAAATCCAGTACTCATGAAGATCAGAAGCCTCGCTCTCCGGGAAGGTTACGAACATGGCGTCGCCATCGTCAGGCGAGCGATCATTGAGGATTGGGACTCCGAGACGGTCCGGCGGTGAGATGTCGCCCCTGTTGTCAAGCGGAGAGACCAGCACCATGTGCTCTTCCATTCCAGTCAGATGGACATTGCCAAGGATGTCGTGCGTCGTTATCGTGACATAGAGTGGGATGAAAGGAGTGATTGGCTCGGAGGTTAGTGTAGCAACTGTGCTGCCGTACAGAGCTGTGGTGACAGTGATCTGCATCTGCAACGCCCCTCCTATCTGCCTCTGATCGACCTCAAGCAGTCCGCAAGCGGACAAGTCGTCACTGCACTCAGCCCAGATCTCAGTAAGATCGTTCAGAGGGTAGTCCGAGACCCAGATTACGTAGTGGCTGAAGTCAGCAGCGAGAGATCGATTCCATACGATGTCGATAGCGGTGCCGTCGTCACTCGGATGATCCCATCCTCTGAGTCCCTCTACGCGCGCGGGGGGTTGTCCAACTCCGGCTGTGTTGGATATCGGTGTGGCGTCGACGATAAGGACGTCGTTGAGGTTCGCATTACCCCAATCGTCTGCAGCTACCACTCCAATCCAGTAGGCAACGCCATTCTCAAGCGAAGATTCCCCTATCGAGTCAATGATAATCTCATCTGTCGTGCAGTCGGTGAGATAGGCAGCAACAGGCCAGCCATCCACAATGGAGGGGGGCTGGAACCCGGAGGCAGGTAGGATGTACACTGTGTGGTAGGTACAGTCCTCCTCATCATTTGGAGTCCAACTCACTAGAATCCTACCGCCCTCATCGTCGGGGGCGTCGACAGCCGTTGTATCAGTGATTGAGGCCGGCGGAATGCCATCATCCAGCCCCCCTGCCGTCACGACTGGTCCGAAGATGGTTGCATTGGTTGCGTCGGACTGACCCGCCTCGTCGACACAGACAGCGGCCAGCCAGTATGTCTTGCCCGGCTCGAGTTGCAGGACCGTCGTGTTACCGGCGCCGTAGGCAACGTCGATCTCGTCACTGAGGGCGACGGCATTGCTAATCTGTTGCTGTACCGCCCAGATTCGGGTCCGGTCGGGATCGAGTTCGGTGCAGGCCGACCATTCGGCATAGATTGTGCCGGCCGTGCCTCCCGATACCGGTTCGGCTACCAGCCAATCGGGTGGGAACGGTACCTCGTCGGTCGGGGTTGCGCTATCTGGCCAAGACATCGGTAAGCCCACCGAGCCATCTGCGTAGGCTATTGCGATAGCAGCTCTGTAATCCCTATCTTCAGAGAGCGTGACAGTGCTTCCATCACGATCAGCAGTTGTCACAGTAGCTGTAGTCTGCGACCAAAATGGGAATTCCATGAATGTAGAGAAATCCGATAGATCATCTTGTGAAGGCTGCCAATCGGGAATGTCAGTGGAGTCCCACACATACAGTCTGTAAGTGTGCCAAGCTGCGTCCTCGGCAGGCAACCAAGAAGCTTCCAAAACTCCGCCGCCATCGTTTGGCCTGTCAATCAGAGAAGTCATCTCCGTCGGCACCTCGACCCGTTGCCAGTCGTAGGTGATGCGGACCTGTATGGATCCATTCATGGGTGATTGCATGCGAATGTGCAACTGCGCTGATGTAGAGCCGGGAGCTAGGCTGGATATGGCTGATTGGAAAGAGGCCTCAATATTGGGGTTCATCGAAGCCAAATCCCAGGAACCTGAATAGTTCAGGAGCTGAGACTCGGCCCAAACCCAGGCTCCCGGCTGAGAAGCTGAGAGAGTCAATGCCCCGGTGTGTAGAGGAAGCTTGCCAGGAATCCATTGACTCCCTCCCTGAGGTATTAAGATGGGATTATCATCATTTACCAATACAGTCGACATACCTGGGTGTGATGTGTTGGTGATATCCCAAGAGTTGCCGGAATAGAGCGCTACAAGAGGGTCGGCCCTTCGCTGATAACTTCTATCAAGCTCTCTCAGGTTTTCAACTGGATTGAAAATGTGTAAACCGTCTTGTGCAACGACATAAAGGCCAGAAATGTCGAGATAGACCTCAGATATGCCTACGAGTGTTTCCGAAGCTACTCTTGAGTGATCGCCGCCAGATTTTACCACGTCTATGCCTCTCGGATTGAGGACAGCGACGAAATCACCGTCCGAGACCATCTGAGAAGGAGGCCAGGTCAGTAGCAAGTCCCTACCGAGTCCGGACTCCATCTGCATCATCGTAGCATTCCAATGAACCAGTGGCTGAACATCCGTGGCGACGTGAACTCCCCAGTCATCGGTGGCGATAGCCCTGACATCGTTACTTGGAATCATGTCGATGAGGTAGGTTCCGTTGGCTAGGTCAGTGGCTATATCCCAAGCTGCTACACCGGGTCTTGTTGGGCCTTGCCCGTTGTGCGAAATGAAAACAGCCGCGTCGTGGTGCAGGACCATTGTGGAACCGTCTGGATTGGTGACTAATCGCGAAGTGGCCTCCGCGAATGTGATGCCTGAGACCAAGTTTCCAATCAAACCATCTCCGAAATCGAGTGTGCTGATGATAGAGAGATTATTCTGGTCAAGTATGGTCAGTCCTGCCGCTCCTCCTGCGAGTACCGTACCATTCCCCTGAATGGGAGTGTCTATTGAGAACAAGTGCTCAATTATTGGTGTTGGCAGACCGTCGAGAGTAGTTATTGGGTCGTCCCAATCGCCCCTCGTCAAGTTCCATAGGCCGATGCCACCATAGGTGGCTACCATGATGTGATCATCATACTCTAGGAAGTCGCGCACGAGGTTGTTGGGAAGTCCTGCAATCAGACTACCTTGCCCCCAAGTGCGAGTATTGGTGTTGAAAGTCTGGAAACCGGCCGCCGAACCCTCGTTGCCCATCAGTCCGACGTACATCGTGCCGTCGTCCTCAAGCACCATTCCGTCCATTTGGGCATGAAGAGCTGCTGGGGTGGAAGAGAGAATGTGGTTGGACAGATCTATTGATTTAAGACCGCGTCCAGCAGTGGTGACCCAGATTTTATTCCCCTGTAGAAGTAATGAATTGATTACGTCCTCATTTACGCTGTATCCGAATTCCCATCGGACCGAAGAGTTTGGTAGGAGTTCGCCCTGCAATATGGAGGAGGCATAGTATCCATTGGAGCTCGAAGTAAGCGCGACCCAAACGTGGGTGTCGTTGGACTCAAAGGCGACAACTCTGCCACTGGTCAGTCCAGTGAGTTCGTCGAAGCCACTGATGATTATACCAGTGTTGTCCAGCCTGTCGACTCTATTGAGGCCGGTAGTCTGACCTGAGCGCCCGATAGCATATACTGGTCCAGCACTGGACGGAGCCCTTTCTACAGAGCAACCATCCATGCCTGGGTCGAGTACCTGACCGTTGGAGATGGACGTTCCTGAGGTTATTATCCTCGATATTCCGCCAGTGTTGTCGTATTGGTGAGCTGCTAGGAGGATGTTGTTGTGATGCAGCATCCCTCCAGGGAATATTCGGTCCTCGGAGATTCCGTCCTGAGAGGTGAGTGTATGCATATACTGGTTAATGTTGTAGTTGTATCTATCCAAGCCCACGCCTTCTGTATCGAAGCCGATGTACAGGATGTCATTGTTCACATCGCAGGCTAGGGCTCGGGGGTCGTCGTCGGCGAGACCTTGATTACTTTCTGTCATCGGCGAAATCCACTCATTGGTCACCCCGTCACCATCCGAGTCTGCAAAGTCGAATCTAGCTACGCCTCCCTGATTGCCCCACCAGCTAATCCTGCCTACAGCAACGTGGATTATATCGTTGCAGAATTCAATATCTGCCGGGTATCCACCTGGAATATCGCCAGAACCTAGATCCCAAGTGGTCCAATTATTTGTGAATCCATCTAATCGCATTATCTGCGAGTCGGGGTTCCATCCACCTCCCTCATACGAGCCAACCCACAGCCCGTTTGACACCACTTCCATGGTGTAGAACTCCTCTGCTGAACCCGAAGGAAGGCCACTGCCATCCGTCCAAGGTGGAAGCCAGGTCTCGTTAACCGGATTCCACCTGAGAATACCATTCATGCTCGCGAACAGGTAGGTCCCGTTCCACTCCACCATCCCCCTGATGGGACCATCGATGTCGGTCCATTCATCTAGCAGGGTCATGTTGTCTGCTTGGAATCTTCTCATGATGTTATCACCGTATGCAACCCACATCTCGCACGAAGCGGGGTCGAGAGGGAAGCAATCGCCGAGGAAGCGAGCGTTGACTCTCTGAACATTGCCAATGGTGGCAAGGTTCTCACTCCACGACTCGTTGCTAGCATTCCAGCGTACGATGGTTCCAACACCTTGATTCTGTCCAGATGGCCTAGCTCCTATCCACAACTCGTTGCCTACAGCACCAATTCCCATGACTACTCCCGAGCTTCCTATCCTAGAACCAGCATCGAGAGTGGTGGCGCTGGTGTTGTTGTCAATATATATCCGGTATATTTCGTCATTGGAAGCCCACCAAGAATTACTCCTTTGCAGAGAATAATGTAGAACGTCTCCGATAATCACGATATCTGCAGGAGAGGTGTTAGGAATGCTTGGACCGTTTGCATTAGTACCGCGACTCCAGTTCTTGAGCACAGTGTCGTTTACAACGTCTATGAGAGTCAGACCAAAGTCGCCGCCCGCCCATATGGTGCCAGCATTACGACCATGAATCAATACAGTGACATCGTCGTCGCTGATGTAACCCTGAGAACCGTCCCAAGCCTGTAGCCAAGTCTGGGTGACTAGGTTGTAGCGCGCAATTCCAGTGTTCTCAAAGCCGATGTAAAGGATATCTCCTACTTTCACGGTGCGGGCCCTCTGGGTGTCGTCACCAGCCGTCCATACATCGATTACGGTGCCGTTGTTCGTGTTAATGACGGCCGCTCCGTCATTGGTGCCAGCGTAGAGACGATCTGTTCCAATCTTCGCAACAGTGGATACAAACCTAGAAGGCAAACCATCCTGAGTACTGATGCAGTCCTGTAGATTGTAACTCCAGTTCCAAGTACAGGCCCCTCGGTTGGTACCTGCATAGATTCCATCAACATCACTGGTCACATCATAGAAGACGTATGGGTCATTGCTCCAACCAGGTATGGAGGTGGGCAGCATCTGCCAGTTATTCCCGTCCCATCGAGCCAAGCCGCCGTTGCTGTTGGATCCGGAATTAGAAACTCTTGAACCTACTAGGAGACCTCCCCCATAGTCCAAATGCAGTGATAGGACATCGTCGTCAGGGAGATTTCCGAGTTGATTCCAGTGATCAGAGATATCACCAGTAAGGCGGTCAATAACAAGGATGCCAAAACCCGTCAGGCCGAGATACAGCGTATCTCCATCTACGGCTACAGGTGTAGCTTCCAGGTTGTCTGCACCCAGTGATTGCCAAGATCCGAGGATAGCTAAATCGTGAAGGTCAATTCTCATCACACCGGCATCGGGAGTCGCGATGTACGCGATACCGTATCTGGTCTCGACCTGTGTCACTAAGTCAGAGTCGAGACCATCTTGGGTGGTTAGGACCTCGGTGAGAGTCATTGTAGATGTGTTAATTAGAGAAATACCAGATTCATAATGTCCGACAACCAAGGTTTCTGTGTTGGCATCGTGAGACAGGCTCGAGATATGAGACGAACTAATCCCTTGGACCGTTCCAATGTAAGATCCATTGTCGTTCCTGAGTCTTAGAATTCCAGCGTCAGAAGTTCCTACCCAAACCCATCCGTCGCTGTCTTGCACCATCGCGGTCACAGAATAGTAAGGGGGGACATAATCAGTCAGATCGATTGGAGTTCGCCATACCTGATCATGTTGATCGAACCTGTCGATAATGGTCCCTCCTCCAATCCAAATCTCACCCTGCTCACCGTCATCGATATGAGTAACCACTTCCATCGGTGAGGACTCTGGACTGCTTACCAGAACCATCGTTCCATCCAGAATCTCTCCGGTCTGGCGGGCTAAGGTACCAGAGCCATCACTGACCATCATCATACCTGAGGTGGGACTCCTGTGACCCACAGAGGGCCACGCGACTATCGTCCTTCCAGAGTTCAATAGGCCCATGTCGGCGACCTGCCTCTGTGAGCGGAACAACATAGCTCCGGTGTCGTAGGCGTGAACAGTACTGCCGGCGAGTATGTGAAGCCAACCATCTGTCAATGCGAGTCCTCGCACAACATTGGAAGAAAGCCAGTTGTTGGTCGACCATGTGCCTAGCCACGACTCGGCCACGACGTCGTACCGATTTACACCGCCCCCAGTGGTGGCGATGAGGAGTTGGGAGTTCAGTAGTTCCAATTGTGTGATTGAATTGCTGGTAAGGTAGTTCGCAGTGCTCCACTGGGTATCGCTATCGATGGATATGGAAATTCCAGATGCGTCGATGAATGTGTTATATTCGATTGCGCGAACTCCGCTGGATGCGGTAGCGATGTACACATTGTCGGAATAGGCAATCAAGTCCGATGGACTCTCGACAAAATCTGAAGAACAGAAGTTGTATTCTGTCCATGTGGTCTGACTGCCAGTCAGGTGATGCAGGCTACAGTCAGATGCCGCCCAGATGGTGCCGTATTCGTCTGCTCCGACAGCGTGAACGATGGTGGTATCATCGTCCATCTCCAACAAGTTGGCCTGGGATGATGAATCGACGAGACTGCGGGACAGCACCTTGCCGTCAGCGGTCCCGATTAGCAGACGGTTGTCGTTAGCATCAATCGCGAGGCTCCTTCCCTGCACATCCAACTCGATGTCGATAATCCGCTTGCTGGCCTGATCGTCTAGGTGCAGCAGGGCGTCATCGAGGAGGATGTAGAGCCTGCCATCCAGTGGGTTGACTGCACTGTCGTGTATGATGATGTTCTGGGTTGAGAACGAGACTCGAGGATCTGCAGGACGGAGGGCGTCGATGACTAAGTCAGTGATTGTGACTCCACTTGGCAGTAACCAGGAGGCGTCGCTGACCGAGTTAGGCTTCAACCAGGTGTCCAGAACTCCGTCTTCAACCTCAGGGGAGTTATCGGAGAAAGAGTTCTGGCGTCCGAGATCTCCATAGCCCCGCCAGTCGAGAATTGGGGTCTGCGTGTCCATTAGGGTAATCTGCGGCTGGTTCGCCCAGTAGCCATCGCTGCCATCGACTGAGATTTCAAAGGTCAGATTGTCCAGCAGGGCCCCTGGGGCGAAGTCCATGAACAGGTCTGCATAGGCCATAGTGCTGTTTGCCGGGTCGGCCCCGGTTGCACCCAAGCTAATCCAACCA
>JAAZXI010000002.1 GCA_014240285.1 Methanobacteriota archaeon | reverse complement strand
CCTTTTTGTTTGAGTAATTGTGATTTTTACACTTCGGGCAGCTCCAGTCTCCCGGCTTCATACCCGAGCCCCTGTCTCCTCCAAACTTACGGTCTCGACCCCTTTGGTCGTTACCTCGTCTACTGCCGGGACGACTATCGCCCCCTCTCCTGAATTTGCTCTCGTTAGGTCGCCTATCCTGGCGACTCCGGTTGAACCTCCCGCTAGGAGCAATCTCAACTGGCGACCCTATTGCACTACCTGCCTCTACGCCTCGGTTCAGAGGATGCACGTGAACCAGAGGTTCACCCAACGGGCCCAACACAGTTTCCACTCTCCCAAGTGTCTTCCCTCCGATGACTCGGATGCCAGCTCCCAGCCTAGGTGCACGCCCCTCAAAGGAGACCAAGAGTCCACCTTCGTGCGACTCTCTGGACACTGTGCCGGAGAAACTCATGGCTCAGCCGCGTCGCCTACCATACATGAGGGCTGCGACTGCCGCCATGGCCACCGCAGGGAGGCCCGCCGCAGGTAGCAGACCGCCCTCATTCCCGTCTTCGGAGGGAGTTGGGAGTACTGGTCCGGGCTCATCGAAGATGTGCGAGTTGTTCACGGTCTGGGAGACCTCCGAACACTTCCCCGAGGTATCGCACCCCTCGACTGCGACGATGTGCTCTCCTTCGCTCCACAGTTCGAAGTTGATACTAGGGGTGGACCAAGTATTGCCTGTAGAACTCACAGAACCGGTCTGTGAACCATCTACCGACATAGAGAACGCCACAGACTCACCTTCCGGGTCACTGTATTGCCCCTGCATCGACCACTGAGTCCCATCCCATTCGCTGTTCGTTATCGCTAACACGGGTGGCACAGACTCCTTACTCAAACCGATGTCGTATACGTGCTCGAGGGAGTATACTTCGTCGGTGCCGATGACGCTGACCCAGACTCCTATCGGGCCGGGCAGTAAGTTGGATGAGGAAAGCTCAACTGTGTTTTCTTCACTGAATGTGATTGTGGAAATGGGCGACGACTGATCTTCCTGAACCAACCCTATCTCGATAACCATTGCAGGCCAGTTCGAGGTAGGACTGATTGTGACAGGATGAGGGTCACTCAGAGTCTGCGCCGATGTAGAAAGGGAAAATGGTACTCCGAGGTTCCACGTCCTACTGCCTGTACTTTGTCCAGCAGGATCGATCGCTTCACAGGTCACTTCAGCAGTTCCTCCGCGTGGAATCTCGGCCCACCAAGACCGGGCAGCTCCTTCTGAAAGCTGTAGCGAGGGCGCTCCGGTACAGCGAATGTCTAACCGAGTCACGCTGCCCTCATCAGAGAACCACAGAGACACATCTTCCCAATCAGCCCAGACGTGCTGCCCACCGCTAGGCGAGGGGAACCACGCGCCGTCTGGAGGCGCAGAATCAGTCCACTCAGGGGGGTTATCGACTGGAATCGGGGCTGTGGTGAAGTCCGCGAACAAATCTTCTCCAGAGGGCCAATCAAGGATATCGGCGTTAGGTAGGACTGTGAATGTGAGGCTACCGTCAGAATTCTCCTCGAGTGTGTGTGTTGACGAACCATCTCCCAAGCAGGTACCTCGTATAGGGGAAGGGATAGGCGACTCCTCCTCGTCACTCACGTCTCGACCCTCGCACTCCTCCCACATGTCCAGCCGCAGATTCTCGGTTACAGGGAAGGTGAACTCCAACTCGGCATTACTCATATTGGAGGCGTTGATTACCAATGTGAACTGATTGCTGTCTGCAACCCCTGGGATGTTCATCGTAGCATTCATCCACAGTTGGATGCGACACTCATCCACGCCTTGGGAGGCTAGGATGTCGGTGTCGCAGTCTCGGTTCTCATCAGGTGCGATTGGCACCTCCTCACAGTCGTTTCCGAATGCGGAAGTGCAATCGCGAATCTGCGAGTGACTAGGAGGGATGATGTTGAACTCTTCAATTTGGACCCCATCTTCCTCCCAACTGGTGTTCTTCCAACTGACTCCCTGACCGCCTCTGTGGTAGTCTCCGTCTCGGATTCCAATTCGTGTTAGGGTGTGCTCTATACACTCGCTGGCGAGTGCCCGAAAGATCTCTCGCTCATCCGTCGATACCCATCCGTCACCGCCGTCGTTAGGATCTATCTCGGCCATGAACTCGTCCATCGATCCTCGCAGATCATCGCTGAGGGTCCAGTTTACCCAAGCTATAGCCTGAACATTGGCAGATTGCCAGTCGGCATTTACCTGTATAACGAACTCTGCCCTTGTGTAAACGAACATGTCCTCGAAGGTAATCGAGCCGCACTGATCCTCCAGAGATCCTCCTCCTCCGAGTTGCTCCTTGCGCAATGGTTCATCGGCCAAGAGCTCGAATCCGTGGTCTGTTGGAGTTGATGCCGCCAGCATTGAGAGAACCATCAGGAGGGCGATGGCACTGGCAAAAGAACCTCTGTCCACGCGATGCGTGTATGAAGCGAGCAACATGATTCTATCGCCGTCATGAAATGTGAATTTAGGGTTCCCTAAACTTGATAACTAAATCATATTTCGATATTTTTAGGGAGGCCTAAAATGAAAGTAAACAAGACCCTTGCAAGCCTGATAATTGGATTGATGATAAGCACTACACTAACCGGTTGTTTAGGTGGGGGCGATGATAATGTCATCAGAATCGCATTCAAGACTCAGGACGATTACGATGATCCTGAAACCAACCCCCAGAGACTGGCTGATTTCATCTCCCAGCAGACTGGGATGGACGTCGAACTCTACCCTATCGCCAGCGATGTAGCAGCTATCGAGGCCCTGAGGTTTGGCCATGCTGACATCGCTATCCTAGATGGCGGCGCGGCTTGGATGGCATGGCAGCAGCACGGCTTCGATGCCATATTGGCCGATCAGAAGTCAGACGGCTCCACTTACTACATAGCATCTGCATGGGTACTCAATGACAGTGATATACATTCTCTGGATGATTTACAGGGGAGAGACTCCTGCCACACTGGCTGGCTAAAGTCAGCTGGCATGCTCATGCCAATGGGTTACATGATTGGCCACGGCATGATTGAAGTGTCAGGTGACAATGAGGACATCGGTAGCCTCAGAACGACTATTGAGAACTACTTTGGCAATGCATCAATCCCATCTAGCGGCGATCCTTACTACGGATACAGTGGAGCATTCCGTTGCATGACAGAGGGCGCCGGAGATGTTGCCTTTGCTAAGACGACATCTTTCGAGGATCACTGTGATGGAAACAATTGGTGCCTAGATCGCTCAGACTACAGGATGCTGCAGCCGGCATTTGGTGAGGTCCCCAGTCATCCAATAATGGTCAACAGTGAGAGGATAGGCGAAGAGAAGGTAGACGCAATCACAAATGCATTTCTAGCACTCAACACCAATCCGGAAGGGCAAACCATCCTAGAATCTGTGTTAAACACCCCTGGAATATCACAAGTGAATACCGAGGAACACCTCGGTTCGTATAGCGAAGCAATCAGCAGTATACCAGGGATTGCAGCTTACTTCGAGGAAAAATACGGAAACTAGTGGGGCCGGCGATGAGTTTGGAACCAATCCTATCAATTCGTTCGGCTGAAATCGGTTTCAAGGACGTGAGTCCACTACTTGAAGGAGTCAATCTAGAAATAAAATCTGGAGAAATTGTAGGTATAATCGGCCGATCTGGAATTGGCAAGACCACGCTGATTAGAACCATTGCAGGACTTGTTCGCCCACTGTTGGGAGAGGTTCTTTTCTCAGGAGGCAATATCTCTCACTCTACAAGAGGCTCTATCGGTCTAATACCCCAACGATTGGGCCTAGTTCAGCATCAGACGGTTGGGTACAACGTTCTGATTGGTGCCCTGCCTAAATCGAATTGGTTTCAGTCAATTTTCTCACTCCCATCAGTAGAAATGCGCGAAGCAACCAGGAAAGCAATATCTGCGGTGGGATTGGCGGACAAGACCCTAGTCTCGGTCAATCTCCTCTCCGGAGGTCAGCAACGCAGGGTAGCTATTGCTAGGGCTATGGTGCAGAATCCCCAACTTCTTCTGGCCGACGAATGTTTAGGTGAGTTGGATACTGAAACCGCTCTTGAAATCATTGGCCTGTTGAGGGCTATTGCTGATGAACAGGGAACAGCAATTCTGATTGTAGATCACAATCCAGTACGCGCACGCACATTCTGTGACAGAGTATTGCAATTACGCGGTCGTACAATCATCCCTCTGAATGAGGGCGAACAGGAAGAGGCATCTTCACTTCCACAGTATAGGGGTGATGAATAATGAGTGATACCCCGCGGCTCGTCCAGTTTGTAGTAAGGCGACCCATCCTGCGGACTTCCATCATACTAGCCATATTTGCCGTACTCGCTATATTTCACTTAGAAGTCAATCTTTCCCGTTTGGGAGATGCAGCCTCAAATCTTGTGGTAATAGCAGGTGAGGCTTGGCCCCCCGACTTTTCGATTTTGACCAAGAGAGCGTCATGGGCATATCCTCCGTGCGAGTTGCAGACCGATTGGATGTGCAGCCCAGCTGTACTGGGAATGACGCAGACGTTGGAGATAGCATTCCTAGCCACCATATTCGGAATGGCGATCTCACTCCCTCTAGCTGTAGCTGCGGCCACTAACCTTTCACCTCCGTTATTGGCGCAGGTCGTGAGACAGGTTCTCGCAGCTCTGCGAGTCCTGCCCTCTCTCATTTGGGCCCTCATCTTCGTAATCTTGGTCGGAATCGGACCTTTGGCTGGGGTTCTGGCAATGACAATGTACACAGTCGGATATCTTGGTAAACTACAGTATGAGGCACTTGAGGGAGTTAGCAGGGAACCGCTTGAGGTGGCTCGTGCTATGGGGTTGCCTCGATGGCAGGTTGCACGCTTCTTCGCTATTCCCGAGGCAGCCAACTCGTTGATTAGTCAGATGCTGTTTATGTTCGAGTATAATGTGAGGCACGGCTCCGTAGTTGGCCTTGTAGGAGCAGGAGGGATAGGCTGGTACATGCAGTATTACCTAGAGCCTTTCAAACTCTATGACAGAGTACTCGCATTGATTATCGTGATGTATCTAGTTGTCATTGCCATCGATCAGATATCTCTGCGAGTACGCAGTCAGTTCATTGAGGAGCATGAGCAAATTCGGAGGCCCAAGTGGCGAGGCGCATTTGTTCCCTGGGTAGAGTCCTCGGACGATTAGACGGTGTCATCCGCGACTATCCTGATGGCCCCATCATCGTATGAGATGTGAATGTTCTCTCGCACTTTCGATGTCAGGGCTGCCAGTGCTTCGTAGACCTCCTTTTCGCTGACTTCGAAGGCGTCAGCGGCGCGCTTGGTCGACCACGGAACCTCGACAAAGTCCGACGCCGAGATCCACTTGAGCAGCCGCAACTCGAACTCTGTGAGGTCCTCGAACGCCATTCGCTTCAACCTCCGAGAGTGCAACCGGGCAATCAATCCTTGCCGAACTCAGCCCTGGTATGAGTCGACCATTCGGTGAATGGCCTCATCGACCCCAAGATTTCCATCCAGTAGTCCTCCCAGTGCAGACAGGAATGGAACCTCCACCTCGAGTCTATGGGCCCGATTGTTGAACATCCGGCACGCACGCACGCCTTCGGCAACCATGTGCATCTCGCCCTGCGACTCCTCAAGTGAGAGCCCGGAGCCCAACTTCTCTCCAAGCGTGCGATTCCTACTTCGAGGACTGGTGGCGGTCACGTACAAATCACCAATTCCCGCGGGGCCGAACGCCGTCCCGGACTCTGCCCCCATTGCGTCTAGCAGCATGATGCCCTCGTTGAATCCCGAAAGTACCAGAGCTGCCTTGAGGTTGTCTCCGCCTTTGGCATGCATTCCATCGACCAACCCGCAAGCGAGCGCGACTGTATTCTTGTACGCGCCCCAGAGCTCTGCCCCCATTGGATCGTCAGCGGCCTTGAGCAGCAGGTTGCTGGTGGATAGTCGATCTGCGATGCGGTCGGCGACACTGCGATCGTGACAGGCCACCAGAGCAGTCGTCATCACTCCCCGAGCGACCTCGGGAGCAATAGTGGGCCCGGTCATCACGATGACAGGGTTGGACTTGCCAACTTCTTCCAAACGCCTCTCAATGGCATCAGATATCATCCCCGAGCCACCTTCTTCCGAGGGGGCCAGACCCTTTGCAAGGTCGAGTAGAACATGAGAGGGCCTCAGATGAGGTATCAGGTCGTCGACCACAGAGAGGATTACTCCGCTGGGCAGGGCAAGTACAAGGATCTCACATTCTGAGGTGATGTCGGAAATCTCCATTGTCACCTGCATCTTCGGAATCTCGTATCCTGGAAGGTACTTCTGATTCTCGCTATCGGTCATCATCGAATCGTAGACCTCCTGCTCGATGGTCCACCCGAGGACGTTGTGTCCGTCCTCGCACCAGACATACCCTAGAGCGGTGCCCCAGTTACCCAGCCCGAGTATGCCTATCCGTGCCATATTCGTCAAACTCCGGGCCCAACATGCCCGTTATGACCCTATGGGGAAGTGGATAACGGAGGCATTGCCTTATTGACGGAATTACTCCCGTACGAGTACGAGCAGGGGTACCCGAGTGGTCAAAGGGGCTGGGTTTAGGTCCCAGTGCGTAGTGCTTCGCAGGTTCAAATCCTGTCCCCTGCACCATAATTCCAACTGGCCGATGGCATCGAATTCGTGTTCGCCATTCTGAAATATGGGAGGTTATTCGTAGTTAATCCAAGCAGGGGTTCCCGAGCGGTCAAAGGGGCAGCGTTCAGGTCGCTGTGCGTAGTGCTTCGCAGGTTCGAATCCTGTCCCCTGCACCATTTGCTCTTCGGATGGCAGAATGGCTATGTTGAAACCCCATTCTCGATTGTCGTGGACGAGGGGGCGGAACACCCAATATGGGAATGTCCGATTTGAAAATATTCACTGTCATCGTGGCGGGACTCGTCTTGATGGCAGGGATGGCTGCTGCTGCCATCTACTTCGGTTTGAAGGGTATGATGGAATCAGAGGAACAGGCGATTCAGGATTCTTTTGAGAATAGTTGGCCCGTAGTTTGGCCAAATTCTACCTATGTTGTCGACGATATAGAAACTCTATCCGACTTCGGATATAGGAAAATCGACACAGTGGCTCACGCTAATGCCGGGGACTTCATTGAGTTCAGATTTAATGATCTAGGGTACGAGGTAGAAGTTCAGGAATTCACCACCGAACTTTGTGATGAGTGTCGGAACTATATCGCAACTATGGAGGGACAAAATCCAGACTCTTGGATAGTAGTCGGGGGGCACTACGATGCCATTTGCTATAGTCAGCAAATCATCATCGGCATAGAGTATCCTGGGTGCACCTCAGAGGGCGCCTATGACGACGCAACCGGCACAGCTTCAGTACTCGAACTCGCACGTCTGATGATGGAGTGGCAGTCTGGTTTGTCTGAATGGCAGTCAATTCCGGGAACTCCGCAAATAGACATCAGACCAAAGCACAGTTGGAAATTCGCGGTTTGGGACTACGAGGAGTGGCAGGGTAGCGGTTCTCCCGAGGGTGCTGGCTATGGCAGTGAGACCTTCGTCACCACGCTGCCCGAGGGAGTCGAAATCGCCACGTACATCAATCTCGACATGTACGGACTGAACTGGCCTGTCGAGACCCAACTGGCAAGCCAGCTTAGCGGCTGTGACGAGGATTACTTCCACCTCTATCTGTTCACTTCGCCGGTCGATGACTGGTCGTACTACGAGGACAGGGGGGTAAACGTCACCGACGAGATGCGCGAGCAGGCCGTGCTGCTACAGGACAGGCTCGGGATGGTGCTGCATGAGCAACTGCAGTATCCGACCGAATGGGTCGTCGTGATGGACGACACCAAGGGCAATTCGGATCACTACAACTTCATCTCGCGCGGATGGCCGGCCACTTGGTTCCGCGGCATGCACGAGTTCCTACAGGAAGAGGACGACACCTGTGAACAGTCTCCCAAGCACGCACCTACCGACAGGGTCGATGTCCTGTATACCTTAGCCGGTGGACGCGGAGGTCTTGAAGCAGGAATGCAAACCGGGCTCGATGCCCTATCTTTGTTGATGTGGAATGACATTACCGGAAATTGGGAGTGACCTACGCCGCCCCATTCTTCATAAGCGTTCCATAGCGGCCCACGAATAATGACAAGAGCGTATGCCTTGCTTGCAAGCCTACTATTGATAGCCACCCCGTTGGCCGGATGCACTTCCAGCCCCGAAATCGAAGAAATCGTTGATGATATCCTCGGTTGTATGGACGAGAATGCCGAGAACTATGCGGAGAACGCTACCGCCGAGCTGTTGGGTGACTGTATCTACCTAGCCTCGATGGAGGCCTTCATGACCGCCATGACCGAGCAGATGGAGATAGATGAGATGCTCGAAATTATTCCGCGCGCGGGATTCTCAAGGACAATCACGTCGAGCGAATTTGATGCCGATATGGGCATGCAAATGGACATGATTATCGAAGAGATGGTGATGGCCGATTTGGCTACCGATTCAGCATACATCAAGACGGGCATATCGATGGCGCCTTTCATGATCTCCGAGTACATCCAGATCCAGGTCGGTGAACTCGTCAACGTCCACTACACCGTGGGCGGGATGATGGCAGCCGAGAACGCCGGAATGGGTTCGTATCAGACCAGAGATGCAGACCCTAATGTTATGGAAGACTATGACCTCACTAGTAGTGAGTCGATAACCGCGTCACTCGGAGAATTAGGCGAGCTGCCGTCGTGCGATGTTAGCGACCTGTCCAGCGACATGCCTGCCGATGCAGAACCGGTGATGGTCTACGAGGATATGACCGGGGTCCAGACCATGACCCTCGAGTACACCAACGACACCGGGCATGACATCTCAATCGTCACTTTGATTGACGACAACGAGGACCTCATGTCCTACGTCATGTCAACCGACAACGGCTCTGCCAGTAGCTCGTGCAGCTACACCGTCATGTGGGGAGACGCCGTGGTCATCGAGGTCGACGACACCCTACCAAGGACCTCGATACCAATCGATTTCCACGTCGAGGGTATGCCCGAAGACGATGGCGGCGATGACACATTCTACTGCGACAACGGAAACGAGATTTCGAGGGACTTGGTCGACGACGGCTGGGACGATTGCGGCGACGGCTCTGACGAATCAGACGATGGCGGCGACGAAGTCGTTTTCGTCTGCGATGACGGCCAAGAGATTCCTTTCGACTGGGTTAACGATGGCGGGGCAGACTGTTACGACGAATCCGATGAAGCCACTTACGAAGAGGGAGAGGTCGGCGAGCCAAATTTCGCCGACGTTCTAGGATGCGACCCCTTCGTTGAGACTAGCATAGTTGGAGACCAACATCCTTCTGAATTGTGGGATGAAACCAATCTCAATATGAGTAGTATGGTTACAGGCGCACCAATATGTGATGCTGAACCAAATGAGTACTACACCAACTACGAAATCGATGACTCTCCGTTCACAATGCCTTCTACATTCACAATTTGGGACACTGAGGAGGACTGGTCAATTGAGACTGGTGACTCGTCTGGGGAATACTGTGAAGACGATGGAGGGACATATGATTCCGATAACGATGTTTGTTCGTTTACGAATAATCTCATAATCAACGACACCCACGTTCTCTTCGCCCAGAACAATTGGGCAGAGAATTCAGGAGATGAATCTGGGCAGTACTGCGATATGTATGGTGGCTCCTATGATGCTGATGAAGACATTTGCTGGATGGGAAGGGAGTACGACGCAGCCGACGGCGTTGCTATAGCTTGGTCTGATGAAGATGACCTTGGGTTCTATCAGTACGACTCTACTACCGGAAGTGGCATCCTCATCGAAACCATACCCTCATTTATTTGCGACGACGGAGAATCTGTTGAAGAAGAAGCATACGATGACGGCTGGGAGGATTGCGAGGATGGCTCAGATGAGCCAGGAGAAGAGACCTCAGAGTTCGAATGCATGGATGGGACTGTAATCCCGTTCTCATGGGTCAATAACTGGGAAGACGACTGCCCAGACGGCTCTGATGAGCATTGGTACTACCAAGACGATGGCGGCGATGATGGCG
This sequence comes from Methanobacteriota archaeon, assembly GCA_014240285.1. GTDB lineage: Archaea > Thermoplasmatota > Poseidoniia > Poseidoniales > Thalassarchaeaceae > Thalassarchaeum. Next base: position 66,451 of record JAAZXI010000002.1, on the reverse strand, counting down.
ACGATGGCCCCCCGACTCCCGAAGAGGCCATGGAGGACGTAGACACCGATGGTGACGGCTACATGGGCTACCAAGAGTTCCAGGACGCCTGGGAATCCGATCCAGAAAACCCCGAACTCGATTCGGAAGAGGTCGCAGCTCTGTTCGATGATTGCGACTATGACGACAACGACCTGATCGACATCGACGAGATGCAGTGCTTCATCGATGGCATCGTATCCATGTTGGGCGGCTCTGATGAGGATCCAGAGCAGATGATGGACTCCATGGACACGGACGACGACGGCTATCTGAGCCTGCAGGAACTCATCGATTACCTCAACAACGAAGCGGAGCAGGACGGGGGTGAACCTATGTCCAGCGAGGACGAGGAGGGAACGGCTAACTGGTTCAACTACGGCGATACCGATGGGGACGATCTGCTCAGCCTCGACGAATTAACGCAATTGTTGGAATCCACCGGCGATGACGATGGTGGCGACGATGGAAACGACGTCTACTGGCAATCTTACGAGGGCGGCCACTGCGAGTGGGAAGGAGACGCAGATGGAGAAGAGAACGCTTGGTATTGCAAGTATTCTGAAGATGATGAAGACTGGGAGACTTGGTGGTATTACTGCGAGGACCACGAGGATGACGGCTGGCACTGCACTGACGACTTCGGACAGAGCGAGGACTACGAGTGGACCTCTGGAGGAGATGAGTGGTCAGGGTCAGACGATGACGGTGAAGATCCGTCTGCCGACGAAGTCTTCGAATGGATGAACACTGACGGTGACGGGCAGATCACTCCCTCTGAGTGGGCCGACTTTGCCAACTCTACTGGTGACATTATCGAAGGAGATGACTTCAACAATCTCATTTACATGATGGACATGTACGACCACGATGACAGCAACGGCCTCGACATCTACGAGTTCGCTGAAATGTGGGATGAAATCATGTCCGATGAGGACGATGAGGACGATGGTGACGATGGCGACGACGAGCCCTTCCAAGTCACCATGTGGGTCATGGACCAGACTCTGAACGCTCCTATCTCGGACTTCGAGGTCAGGTTCCTTGTCGATTGCGGTGAGCCTGACGAGGAGGGCAACGAGCCCCCTATCTCGGATTGCACGCTTGCCGCCTCGAACGGACTTACCGAGGGCTCAGCTACAGTCGATCCCGCGCTCGCCGAGTACGAATTCACCTACGAGTATCTAGACTACGACGGTGATGGCCTGATTTCAGACATGGACACTTTGGTCATTGACAATCTCATGCCAGACGTCCAGGTTGAGCTGTACGACACTTGGGCCGACCAGTACACTTCCGAATCGTTCGCAACTGCTGAGGTGCTACCGGGCTTCGGCGCGCTGATGGCAGTGGTCGTGCTTCTGGGAGCCGCTATCTCAACCCGACGCGACTGAATGGGCTGTGAATTGTATAGTCCCTGTCCCCTCTTGGGGACAGGGCTATGAGACCCTCTTTACCTGCCGTGACCGTGACGGCAGCGGCAGCGGCAGAACTCTCACAGGATTCCTCGGACCTATCTCCCATAGACAGGGAGCTTGACCGAATCCGACAGCGCCGCACCGGTCAGACTGGTTTCTTCCGTGGTACATTCGATGACTGGACCCTGGTATTCGGGGTCATCGCCGGAGCCGTCTTCTTCGGTGGCATGATGGTGATGTCCACGGGTTTGTTGGCATCGGATTCCATCATCATTGACCAGGCCTTGTCCAAGACCCCTCTTGACACCGGTGGCGAGTGCACCGACCGACAGGGCGAGGTGTGGATCAACATCTGGGCCTCTCATGATGAAGTCGTAGTCAAGTCGAACAATGCGCCCGATGGTTCAACGATGTTGGTCGCAGCGTTGACCTCAACCGAAACCGAAGTACCTTTGATAGCCTCCTACGAAGGTGGTTGGGGCGATATCAGATCGGAGTTAATCCTTGACGAGGAGATTCCCGATGGAAAGTACTCCCTCAAATCAACTCTGTATCTATCAGATTCAGAAGAGCCTCTCTCAGAGATCGACAACGAGAGTGAGTTCATGGCTATCTTGGACACACTGACAGTCCTCAAGACGAAACAAATCTCGGTAGAGGTCCACACGGTGAAGACCGGCAACCTGCTCGATTGGCTATTGGGAAACCGCGTCGATTCCAAGGAGGCAGATGTCACTGATTCAGAGCCTAGGGCCTGTCTTTCAATCGAAGATATGGGTGAGAAGGGTTGGGTCTTGATGGGATTAGAGTGGGCAGGAGGTAGAGAGACTGCGATGCTGTGGGGTGGTGACGTAGGAGTCCCGCCTTGGTGGCTCGCTCTGGTATCTCTTGGCATGTCCATCTTTTTCTTGTGTGTACAGTACCCCCTGATGCACAGACTGTACCACAGGGAGACGGGCGACTTGCTGTCAACCACTCAGATGAGGAGGCTAATCGAGAGGACGATACAAAGGGTTTCGCAAGACCTACGCTTCGAAATCGACTTCGATGAGATGAAGTTGCAGGACAGACCGATATCGATAGATGTCTACCTTCAATATACTACCACTGGTAAGACCATCGCGACCCCTATCGACGTTCGCACAGAGATAACCAAGGAACTGCTTGAGGAGTTCGCTATCTTTGGCGAGATGCGACCGCTGCAGATGAAGGCCGTGTGCATGGACACATCGACCTCGACTGACATGACCTCACTGGGCCCAGAGTTCTTCTTCAGTGATTCTGGAATGGCTCCGCTGGCCGAGGACTACAGCAGTTTCTTCACCGACATCAGTGCCTTCGGAAGGCTTGACACTGCAGCTCACGAGAGCATAGCACGCTGGTTCCGAAAGCACAATCTTGTAGATTTTGGGACTGCTATCATGGCCGATGAGGAAGCAGTCTTCGTCCGTGTGATATACCGCCCAGTCCAGCGCTTTGCATATTTCTTGTTCAAGCCGTCCTACAAGGACCTACAGGACGACTTGGAGAGTCACCTATCGGCAGACCTCAATCCCCACTTACATGGACGCGCCCTGATGGTAAGCGCGCGCAATGAGAAGTCTACCCTAGCAGACCGAGCTATCGCTGGCAGGGTAGAGCAGGGCGACAGGGAGTTCTCTGGAGAGGCGATGGTCGCAAAGAGAGGAGGAATCGCAGGCGCGTTGCTGCAGAACCCGTTCATGGGGGATATCCTGTCCTCTGTTGAGTACGTCGCCCACAAGAATCAGAACAGGATAGATCGCTACGGCTATTGGGGACTAATTGTCTTCGTATGGATTCCGTTCATGGCCAGTGGCGTGTTGGTAGGGGCCATGCTGGGTTTGGTAGCTAGAATGCCCTTCGAGAGGGTGTTTGCAGCCTGCCTAATCGGTGGGAGCGCGGCATCTCTGACCTGGGCTTACACAGCCAGGGGCATTATCGAGTTCATGGAGAGGTACCATGCTGAGGCAGTGGTCCCCGTGTTATTGATTCTGGCAGTGGCATTCACCTGGCTCAAAATACGGGATAATAAGATGAGGCGAAGAGAGGAGCTGTTCCGTGATTCCATGGCCTTCTTCGCTGGCGCGTCCGAGGCGTGAATTGATTCGTCAAGAAGTTGATTAGTAGCACCCCTCAGCGAACTACGGAGTAGTTCGATGTCTGTGCCACTGGTGAGTATGCAGGGTTTGGAGAGGCATTACCATATGGCCTCTGGAACGGTGAGAGCACTGGATGGAGTCGATTTGGAAATATCCGAAGGCGAGAGGGTCATCCTTCTCGGACCATCTGGATCGGGCAAGACGACCCTCCTGAACTGTCTCTCCGCATTAGACACGCCAACTGGTGGCACCTACCATTTTCAGGGAAAGGAGGTTCCGAAAGGCCTTGATTTACCCCCAAAACCCCAACGACCCTGGTTCATAATCCGTCCACTCGTATCCCTAATGATGTTTCCAATCGATTATTTCACACGATTAAGGCCAGCCGCCAAAGCAAGCGAGGAGATGACCTCTTTCAGGAGAGAAAATATCGGTTACGTTTTCCAGTTTTTCAATCTTCTACAGGACCTGACAGTTCTTGAGAACATCATGCTGATTCAGGAGCTTTCTGACGGCCCTGACGAGGCTAGAGCCCGCCATCTGCTCGAACTCGTTGGCCTAGAGAGGGAGGTTGACCGATTCCCCGCCGAAATTAGCGGGGGGCAGCAGCAGAGAGTCGCTATCGCGAGGAGCCTCGCAAAGAGGCCTCGTCTGTTACTCGGTGACGAACTGACCGGAAACCTCGACTCCAAGACCTCGTCGATGGTGATGGAGGTACTAATCAAGGCCTGTGAGGCCGAGGGAATAACCTGCGTTTTTGTGACTCATGACGAGTCTCTGGTCGATTATGCGACTAGGGCCGTCAGGTTGGACAGTGGAAGGGTGACGTCCGACAGCACGATTGAATGAGGTGCTCAGGTGTCAACACTCCTGACGAAGCGGTTGGCTAGGAGTCTGTGGCGAACCAAGCTCAGGCTCTACTCCGTCATCCTGATGATTGTCGTCGGCGTCTTCGCGGGAATCTCCTTCGGCACATACGCCAATTCTACTCAGACCCTATATGACAACATATACGCTGACGATGAGAACGGAATCAACCTCCCTGACATTTGGGTCGAGAACTCAGCAGCGACTTGGGACGGAGCTACCGCCGCCTCGCTATGCCAGACCATCTCTGAGCAATGGCCCGATGTCTCAATGCCTCTAGAGGCCTGTGAGCCCAGAATGGTCGTCGATGGGCTGATGTTCCATATTGACGAGGGCGAGGAGAAATTGATTCCGGCAGTGTGGCACGGCATCGACGAGGGCCGAGTCGATCGAGTATGGATGCCAGAGAATGACTGCTGTTCAGGAAGACTCGCCTCTGCAGATGACGAGATAGTACTCGACGAGCACGCAGCCTCGGGGATGGAGATTGGCATCGGAGACACCGTATCGATAGGTGCCGGACATGGCAGTATGAACTTCACAGTGGTCGGGATTGGGTACCACTCTCAGCACCTCTACTTCTCCCAGTCAGGCTCAATTCTCCCTGCCGATCCGGGCACCTTTGCTACTGGATATCTCTCCGATACTGGGATTGAGCGTCTGGCCAACCTCAGCGCTGGCTCGGCCAACCTTCTCCTCTTAGACGTGGTAGGTTCGCCTGAGTATGACTTGCAGTCGACCGAAGAGGACGAGGGCGAGCGTTTGAGCGAAATCATCTCCTCAGTCAAGGACACCATGATGGCCGTCGACGACACCTCCTTCATCGCCTACGACAGATCAGGAGTCGATTCTGTCGAATTCCTGCGCGCAGACGCCGAGGGCGCGAGTAAAAGCTACCCAATCGTTACCGGAATGATTGCGATGGTTGCTGGTATCACCATCTTCCTGAGCCTGCAGAGGTTGATTCAGTCACAGGCCAGGGAGATTGCCATCTTGCGAACGTTGGGAATACCGAAGTCGGCGATTATGCCGGGATTCATACTTGCACCTATTGCCATAGGGCTGATTGGCTCCTCTATTGGCATAATCTTGGGTGCTGCATTTGGAGGACCCGCGATGATCTCGATATACGAGGATATCATAGGCATCCCGGCCATAGGTTTCCACACTGACGCCCCCCTCATTATGCAGAACTTCGTAATCGCGATGGGAGTAGTCATAATCGCCGGGATTAAACCGGCACTCGATGCTTCGAGAATGCAACCACTCGAGATACTAAGGGGCCAGCACGAAGTCAGACTCTCCTCACGGGGAATCCAGAGGCTGACCTCACGTTTGCCGACCACAGTTGGTCTGACCATCAGATCGAGCATGAGGAAGCCGATGAGGCTGATATTCACTTTCTTCGCCGTCGGACTGTCTATGCTAATCTTCGGCACTATGTCCCTGATGATGGACTCCATGGGCGAGGTTTTCGGAGTAGATGGTCAGAACTGGGACGCTCAGGTCAACGTGCCGTTCGGAGGGGAGGACGCGGTAATTGGATGGGCCGAGGAGAACGGGGTGGACCATGAGTCAATGCTGGTTTTCCCAGGGAATGCCGAAGGGGACACGAGACAGTTCCTAGCCTACGGACTTGATGTCATCTCGACCGGCGATGATGCTATGTTGCCACTCAATCTTCTGGAGGGCTCACTTCCTGTCGCCGGAGCCACCATCACTCAGGTGCTGGTCGACGAGGGGACCATGATGTTCCTCGAGTGGGAGGTCGGTCAGACTCAGACCGTCATGTTCGGGCCGTTCTCTCTCGATGTCGAGATTGCCGGGGTAACTAGAGGCGAACTCTCTCGAACTGTCTACTTCCACCGCTCAGACCTCTCTGATGCCATAGGACTCGAAGCAACGACAGTACTTTTGAGTCTGCCAGAAGGTGTCGAATTGGACGAACAGATAGGCGAGATGTCAATCGGTATCACCCAGAAGCAGGATATGTTGGACTCCTTCGACTCGCTGCTTGAGAAGCAACAAGGAATCTTCAACGCTATTCTTGGATTGGGAGTCATCATAGCCATTGCAGTACTCTTCAACACTCTGTTGATGAATCTCTCCGAGCGCGACTCGGAGTTGGCCACTCTCCGAGTACTTGGCGCACCTATTTCGAGGATTAGGTCGATGATGCTAGGTGAGCACCTAGCAATCGGGGTGATTGGAGGAGTACTGGCTGCGGTGTTCACGATTGTCATGGCCCAGTACATGATCTCCTCAATCGTTCAATGGGCTTTCTTCTTCACGTTGCAGCCTGACATCATGGCCGCACTAGAGCTCATTTTGGTCGTCGTTGTGATTTCAGTGATATGCACTCCCTACGGAACTTGGCGCGTGAGCAGGATGGACCTCGTCGAGAAGGTCAAAGACCTCTCTCAGTAGCGGTGGTCTGTGCGAGTCGTCACTTGGAACCTCAATGGCATCAGGGCAGCCCATCGCAAGGGCCTAGCAGGTTTCGTTGACAGAATCGACGCAGACATCTGGCTGTTCCAAGAGACACGGGCCCTCCCGGAGCAGATGCCCTCAGACTGGGCGCCTCCGGAGGATCACGAGGTTCTCTGGCATCCGGCTCAGAAGAAGGGCTACGCGGGCGTGATGACTTGTTCACGAGTGGGCCTTTCTGAGGTCGGACGTGGAATTGACACAGAGCTCGACGAGATTCGCGATCCTGATGGCAGGGTATTGCACACCAAGCACGGAAATTTGCACTGCGTCAACATGTACTTGCCTAACGGCTCATCTAGCCTCGAACGTCAGGCGTACAAGGACAGATGGATTGAGGACATGCTGGTATGGTCCAAGCGTTTCACCGACTCAGACGAACCCGCACTACTCTGCGGCGACCTCAACATCGCCCATGAAGAGGATGACATCTGGAACCCGTCGGGCAACCGGAAGACATCCGGGTTCCTCGGCCATGAACGTGAGTGGTTCACCCGATTGCTCGACAACGGTTGGCACGACCTGTTGAGGATCCACGTCGGTTCGGGCAAGGGGCCATACACATGGTGGTCGAACCGTGGTAGGGCAAGGGAGCTGGACCGTGGATGGAGAATAGACTACGTGCTCGCCAACTCGGCTGCCAGATCTCTCTTCAGATCCGCCGAGGTGCTTCGCGAGGGTGGTCTGGTTATTTCTGATCACGCGCCACTAATCATCGACCTTGAAATGTAGTCCGCTCCCTATGGGAGCGGGTGTTCCGGCAAATGCATGAATACGCCATCTTTCAAGTGATGATGCACTAGCGAGTATGTATGGCAGATACTCTCGAGGACAGGCTCGCTAGGATTCTCCCCGGAGGAAAGGGAGTATGGGTGCCCTTAGACCACGGTATCTCAGGTTATCCTGAGAAAGGCCTCGAGAGAATGGATTCTCTAGTGGATGCAGTCATATCAGGAGGGGCCGATGCTATTGTACTGCACAAGGGCGCGCTCAGCCATCATGCAGATGCAACGGGCTGGGGCGGGTTCGTATGCCATGTTTCCGCATCTACTATCCACGGAGGAGAACGCTCTCAATCTAAGGTGAGTGTCGCTACCGCAGAGGAATGCTGGCAGCGAGGGGCGATGGGTGTATCCGGGCAGGTCAATCTTGGTTCAATCTATGAGTCTGAGATGATTAAGTCACTAGGGGGATTGACGTCTCAGGCATTTCCCATAGGGATGCCAGTTCTAGGCATGGTTTACCCTCGTGGACCGAATCTAATTGTCCCAGAAGATGACAACACGGGAGGCGTCGCCCACGCCGCCAGATTGGCATGGGAACTAGGATGCCACGCCGTAAAGGTCCCTTGGACAGGCTCTCTCGAATCATTCAGAACCGTCACAAAGGCAGTACCGATACCGGTTCTGATTGCCGGAGGCCCGTCTGGAGGGTCATTCACAGATTTGCTTCAAATCGTCGACGATGCCATATCTGCAGGAGGTGCAGGAGTTTGTATGGGGAGGCAGATTTTCTCATCTAACGAAGTAGCTGCACGTGTCGAAGCCCTCAGAATGATAGTCCATGAAGGCCATCCTGCATCTCAAGCAGCAGAACTAATTGAGGAGTGATTTCATGGAGATATGGCTGGATTCTACTGCTAAACCCGCTTCCTCTCTACCTGAGGGAGCCAGCCGAATATGGGATGGCAGCGCTTCTGATGTCGCAGAGGTTGCGTTGGACGATTACCGCGGCCAAGATGAAGCAAGATCGCTCGTCGGAGTGGTGAACTGGATTTTAGTAAGGTGCTCTGACTGGACCATGATTCCTCTGGAAAACATCGTCGCGGCTGCGGCTGGAAGTGGAACCCGGGTGGCAGCTGTTATTTCTAGAGAAATGGATTTGCCGGGAGCCGCATTTGCTCTGCAGCATGGCGTCGACGCGGTCCTGCTCCCCCCCGAGTCCGATTCACAGGACTTGTGGAATGCAGCTAGGGAACTAGCATCCAAGGGTGGCTCAGATGATGCCGAAAAACCATCCAGTCAATTATCCTCGGCAACAATCACATCAGTCGAGTCTGGAGGTGTAGGTGAGAGAATCTGTGTCGATTTGATTGAGAGAATGTCCCTCGGCGAGGGAATGGCGATAGGGTCATCCTCTACAGCGCTCTGTCTCGTACACGGTGAAACCCTCCCCTCCGAGTATGTACCATCGCGTCCGTTCCGAGTTAATGCAGGTGCAGTGCACGCTTACGCCCTAATGGCGGACAACTCGACCAAGTATCTCAGTGAACTGAATGCAGGTGACAAAGTGGCAGTGGTAACTACCGATGGTACCCGGCGTTCGGCTAGTATTGGCCGTCTCAAGATTGAGCGTCGCCCATTCCTAATTGTGAAATTCGAATGTGACTCAGTGGGAGGCCAAATCATGACCCAACAGGCCGAGACAGTGCGCCTTGTCTCACCCAGTGGTGAAGCGGTGTCGGTGACTGAATTGCAGTCTGGAGATCAGATTCTGGTCCGGGTTGAAAGCAGCATGAGGCACATAGGACAAGCTCTTCACGGGGAGGTCAATGAGAGATGAAAATCTTAGGCGAAGGAAAATCAAACGGAGGCATTTCGATTCTTCACGCCGCCGGCCTGGGCAGAGGATGCTCCGTCGGCATTGATCTTCCGTGCGAGGTAACTCTCGTAGATGAGGCAGCCTCCATACCACATGATCAGAATGGTCTTTTTGATGCGGTAATTGAATCATGGAACGAGGCGGGTCTACCTTGCCCATCTAATGCCGGTTGGAAAGTTGAAAGTCAAGTCCCAGTGGGGCAGGGGCTGAAATCTAGCGCAGCAGTAGCCTGCGCTGCCATAAGAGCACTCGACGAGGCATCTTGGACCTCACTCTCGGATTATGACATAGTGGAAATAGCAGTATCGGCCCAGAGAAAAGCAGGGTGCACGATTACTGGGAGTATGGATGATGCATGGGCGGCAATCTCCAGTGGGTGGAAATTGGTCGACCCCACACAACCAGCTAGAGATTCAATCCTACTACATGGTGACATGGAGGAGGGGCTAGAGATTCTAATTGCCCTGAGGGGATCTAGGCAGGCAAAGGTCACGCCGTCAGAATTCAAAGACCAGAGGAAGTTGTTTGAGAGGGCATTGGCATCTGTATCAAGTGGATCCATGCTCGGAGCTATGTCGGCTAATGGGATGGCAGTAGCCGCTGCTATTGGGGATGACGAGGCCCTCAGGATTTGCAACTCAGCAATAGCCAGAGGTGCAATTTCGGCGGGAATTTCAGGCTCAGGTCCCGCTATCGCAGTAGTTTGCTACGAGGGCTCAGATGAGGTGCTGGAAATTCTACAGGAGTCCTGCGCAGAAGTGATACGTACCGCCTTCATTCCACCAGAGCAGGCCGATGAGGAGGTTTCCAGATGGGGATGACCTTGGGAGAAAATCTACGAGTGACTCTTTTCGGCGAGAGTCACGGATCTTGCGTCGGAGCTCTAGTTGAAGGTATACCAGCAGGGACTCCCATTGATGAGAACGAGCTCAACGAGGCCATCATTAGGAGACGCCCAGGAAGAAAAGGGATGTCGAAAAGGTCCGAGGCAGATGAGTGTGAGATACTCTCCGGAGTTTACCAAGGAAAAGCCACTGGCTGGCCGATTCTGATGCTGACTAGAAACTCAGACGCCAGGCCATCAGACTACTCATTCCTACCCGATCAACCTCGTCCAGGGCATGCTGACATGGTAGAGGCAGTTCGTTCAGGGGGGTCAAATGATCCACGTGGAGGGGGCTCGCAGTCTGCACGCCTAACCTATGGATTGGTTGCTTCAGGTAGCCAAGTAAAGGCACTTCTTGACCAAGCAGGATGGTCCTGCCGTGCGCACTTGCACAGTGTCGGAGAAGTTACTGCAAAGCCTCTCTTTGAGTTAGAGAGGAACGGTGCTCTTGACCCATCTTCGGAAATGGGACGATTGAATTGTCTGGATCCGGAAAGTGTGATTGAGATGTCCAACCTGATAGAATCAGTCCGAAAGAATCGTGATACTATCGGCTCATCAGTTGAGCTACTAATCGAAGGCCTTCCCATAGGCGTCGGAGAGCCGTGGTTCGACGGCATTGAACCGGCACTGGCACGAGGTCTGATGGCAATTCCTGGTGCCCGCGCCGTCGAGTTTTCCAGCGGAGTCCGCGCATCGATTATGCGGGGCTCAGAACACAACGACGCTTGGCTTCCGAGTGATTCGGGCCCGATCCCCGAGGGGGCGGACGAGGCTCAGGCCGACGGTGCGCTTGGGGGGCGCTCCACCAGCGCCCCGATATGCGCAAGAGTCCACTTCAAGCCGCCTAGCAGCCTGCCTCAAGAACAGTTCACACTGCATCTCCCCAGTAACGAGGTGCAATCCCTCAAGGTGAGCGGCAGGCATGACCCTGTCATCGGACCGAGAGCGGCACCTGTGGTGGAATCCGTGGCGATGCTGGTGGTCACTGACTTGGGCATGCTAGGTGGTTACATCGGAACCGATTGAATCAGGCATTCCTCTCGCGTATTTGCTGAATTCGCAAGGGCAGGTTGACTGCGAACATAGCAGCAATCACCGTGAACACCATGACGGTACCTAGGGCGACACCGTAGACGCTCGTCAACTCGACGCTCTCTTTCAGTCGCAGAGCCGAGACATCATCGAATATTCCTACGAAGGCGGGGATGATGAGGTTGATTAGCAGAGTCAGCCCGGCAACCGAGGCGGCTATCATAGGGGTGATTAGTAAGGACCGGTGATAGCGCGAGGTGATTTTAGTTACCTGCATGACGTAGACCTCGCCGGTACGGATTGAGGTGTCCAACATGGAGAACCGGATGATGCCATTGGTCAACTCCATGTACATCACTAGGAACACGGCATAGAGCAGTAGCAGCATCTTCTGGTAGATCTCCCCCTCGGGCAGGAAGTTGATACCGAAGTCGACCTTGCTTCCTGCGAACCTCAGGGTAACTAGGATAAGAAGTGTATAAGAGGCCAATAGAGCCCTCTGATCCCTCTGGAAGATGCCGTACATCCCGCCTATCAGACCACCTAGAATAATCAACATATGCAGGGCCCCTCCTAGGGTCTGCATTCCCAGAATGTTGCTTAATGCAAACCAAGCAGTCCCACTCACAGGAGTGACCATGAATGTCAGCAGACTCAGCATCATCAGCACGCCGGCAGAGCCCATCTGTAGAGATGCCACCATCCTATCTGGGGGCAGGAATTTTGTTGTGTTGACAATCGGCCCTCCGAAGAATGACTCGATGACAGTAGGCACGTGAACCTCTGGAATCGCATCCCTCGGTATCTCAGTGGCTGACTTCAGCCGCCCGGCTGCTTTCCTGCGGCTTGGAGGGGCGGAACTGACTTTCTTACCCTCATACAGGTGCGCAGTGTCGCTAACATCGTCTTCCACAGTGTTGTCATCAGCCACTCATAGTCCCCCTAGAATCCCCTCGCTCCTGTCAGAGCGGTGTTGAGCAGCATGTCGGGCTCCCAGTCCATCACATTCGCTCCAAGGCCTCGCAACTCACTGAGCAAGATGTCCCGCTCGGTTTTGAGAACCTCGTAGCCGGTACGATCAAGACGGCGTGCATCGAATTCGAACTCGAGACTACTCGGAGAGAGGATGGTCACGTCGAAGTTCCGTGACCTCAAGTCACGAACAGCGTTCACTACCGTCGGATCGTCCTCGAGAGGACTCATGATTATCACCGGGCTGCCTCGGTTGATGTGCGGCATGATTCGATCCGTCACCACCTTCAGAGGGGTGTTTCCCTTTGCCATAGCGCCCGCCAGTTTGGTGAGCAACACGTACAGTTGCTTCTTACCTGTATCGCGATCGACAGACACGATTTCATCACCATAGGTCACCAGTCCGACCGAGTCGCGTCGAGCTAGGAAGTACTGGGAGAGGCTAGCGGCAGCCCTAGTGCTGTAGACTAGGGAGTTGCGACTAACCGGGCCGGTTTCGGCAATGCTCCTGCTATCGACAATCAGTATGATGTCACTGACCGCGTCGCGCTCGTATTCGTTAACCATCATCTTGCCGGCGCTCCGAGCGGTGGCATTCCAGTTGACCTTCTTCATCGGGTCTCCTGGGACGTACTCCCTCAGGTTGTAGAAGTTGGAACCCTCGCCGGGGTTTCGTATGTTCACAGCACCAGTGAATATTTTTGGCACCCTGCTCTTGATCATGGCGTCCTTGATGTCCTCCATCTTGGGGAATACTAGGAAGTCGTCATACAGGTGAATCTCGCGATCGTTGTGGAACAGCCCGAAGGCATCCTGGACCCGGATGCATACTGGGCCGATTGTGTAAAATCCCCTGAGTGGGGTCTCAATTGTGTACGAAATCTCGGTCTCGCGTCGAGGGCCGAGTTCCATCAGTACGTAGTTCGCACCCTTTTTGATGCGCATTACCTCCGGCACTCGGTCCCTGACCTCCAGAACCTTGGAGAGATTAGAGCGATTCTGGATTCGCAGTGTGACGTCGATTTCACCGTCTTCGAAAATCCTAGCAGATGAAATCTGTCTAAGCGCCGAAACGGCGTGCAACTGGATTCCTTCGTCGGAATCGGCGTCGTCGACCCGCCTGCCGGATGAAGCCACATCGGCATGCGAGGTACGGAACGCCGCCCACGTCAGGAAGGAGAGCAACACCACAGCCACTGTCACCAGTTGCGAGTTTCTCAGGACTAGTCCGAGCAGGTACAGGGCGATGGCCAGCGCTGCGAACATCGCTGACTTCCTGCTCCATGCCACCCTCACTCACCTCCTTCTCAGGATACCTCTGCGCGTTTTCCTCAGACAGTCGGGACCTGGACTTGGCGGAGTATGTCTTGGACGACCTCTCCACTCTCCAGGCCCTTAATCTGGTGCTCCGGCTTTAGAATAAGTCTGTGAGCGATTGCCAACTCTGCAACCGATTTCACGTCATCTGGCGTGACGAAGTCGCGACCTCGCATTGCCGCCGCAGATCGTCCTGTCTTGAGCAGTGCCTGAGAACCTCTCGGTGAAGATCCGACGAGGACCCGTGGATCCTCGCGGGTTCTGGCTACGATTTCGACCATGTACAGTCTGACTGCGGGATCGACGTAAACGTCCTCGATAGCCTGCTGCATTGCTACGACTCGGGCTGGGTCGGTGATAACTTCGACTTCCACTTCGTCCTTCTTTCGGGCGATACGTCGGTTGAGGATCTCGACCTCATCAGCGCGGTCGGGATACCCAACGCTCATCTTCATCATGAAACGGTCTAGCTGTGCCTCGGGCAGAGGGTAGGTTCCCTCCTGCTCGACCGGGTTCTGAGTCGCCATGGTCAAGAACGGGGCAGGTAGCTTGTGAGTGACCACACCTACCGTGACTTGCAGCTCCTGCATCGCTTCCAGAAGGGCCGCTTGGGTCTTCGGGGGTGCTCTGTTTATCTCGTCAGAGAGCAGCAGGTTGCAGAAGATTGGTCCCGGCTTGAACGTGAACTCACCCTTCTTGGCGTCGTAGATGTTAGTCCCAGTGATATCGGCAGGGAGCAGGTCGGGCGTGAACTGAACACGCTTGAAGTCGCATCCCAAGGCGTCGGCGAAGGTATTCGTCATCAGGGTCTTGGCAAGTCCCGGGTAGTCCTCGAACAGTAGGTTACCGTTCGAGAGGATGTTAACCAGAACGTTGTCGATGACGTGCGACTTCCCGATGATGACCTTCTGCACTTCAGTGTTGATAGCTCCGGCGATTGCGCCGACTGCAGACAACTTCTGACTCATCTTCTTCTTTCCGCGTGCCTTCTCGGCCTTCTTTGCGTAACCCTTCTCAACGTTGTCTGGAGGGGGTTTTTCCTTTTTCTTCTCAGCTGGTGGTGTTGCATTCATTTTTCATCTCTCCTTTTTTTTCAATTGCTCTTGCCCCACCGTCTGATAGACTGCATCAGCTTTCGCAGTTCTTGGGGGGAATAGGTCTTGCTCTTACTGTATGCCAGTTCGACGAGCCTCGGGTCACCAATCATCGATTGGATATCAGAGGGCGGTTTCGACGCCATCTGATCCCTTGTGAGGTCGTGATGTACCCTAATCTTTGTGAACAGCGCCTGCTGGACTCGCAGGCGATAAGTGCTGGGGTCGAGCTTACTGGGACGCTGGTTGAATCTAGTCAGATCGAAGACATGCCGCCAGTTCTCCTTCTCCGGCACCACCATCATAGCGACCAATAGTAGGAGGCCTACGTTCAGGACCACCAACCACTTCAGGAAGTTGTTCGAAGTCAGTAACACGACTGTCCCCATGCTCTCCACGAAAGGGGCGGACACAAGTCCTGTGATGTGACGACTCTCGTCGAATACCACTTGAAAATTAGTGACGTCGTTCCTGATTTCACCGGAGAGCCCCAGATTGTCATGCTCCATCATTGAGTGTATCAACAACTCGTAGTAGATCTGGTTGCCCAGCCACTCGTTGTTGTCGTGAATCTCTTGCATCCAGCAACTGCCCACGACCCCCTCGCAGGACTGACTGAGACCGGTCCCAGCCGCGACCTCGTCGGTCCAGAGTCGGTTAGAGAAAGCCTCCTCGTCCGATACGAAGACTATGCTCCCTGTTACCTTCAACTCGCCTATGTCTCCTCCAACCAGTCCGCCCCTTCCGGTGCGAATTTGGTCATAGGCGGTGATATTGGGGTAGTCGAAGCGGATCATCAGTGAGAGGTCTCCCGGTGCGGGGTTCAGAGCGTTGCTCGCATCTCCGTCTCCCTTTAGGTCAATGAATGCCGAGGAGGATGCTGCAGCAAGAATCTTGACTTCCCTCTCTTCAGGGTGAGTGGTGTCCCTGAGGGACGGCTCAAACTTCATTCCAGTGGGCGAGCGGAACATTATGGGGATCCTACAGGAGACTGGGTTTTGGTTGACTATCTGGAACTCTGAGCAGCCCTTGCTCGCAGCCCCGGCCTGCATCTCGTGAACGTCCTCCTGTACGGCTGCGACACTCCACACGTTCTGCCAAGATGGGTTGCATGGGCTCGGGTCGCAGTCGTATTCTAGCCAGTGCTGATTCTCGTCGTTCAGTGGGTGGCCGAAGTAGGTCACTCCGAACTTGGTAGCAAGTCTGTTTGCGTTAGTACCATCGGCTGCCACGATGACCTTGCCCCCCTTCTCGGTGACGAAGTCGTAGATGGCGTCGGCCTCAGTCTCGTCTATCGGCTTCTCCGGGGCTATAATCAGAAGCATGGTCCTGTGCGGATCCTTCCAGTCATTGACAAGCATGGGTGTTGACATTGTGTTGGCGATGAAGTAGCCATCACCACTGTCGTCGAGGCTGCTGCGCATATCCGAGAGCTGGTAGAGTTCCTCCTCCTCGTATGCAGAGTAGGCGGTGGATTTCCCGATGACAAACAGCATAGGAAGTAGAAGTAGCAAAACTACCGTGGTGGCGAGGGCGCCGATGACGTAGGTGGAGAATTGAACTTCTTCTTTCTCTCCTACGGCCATCGAAAAATCTCCTTTTTATCTATTGTAATACCTAGATAGCACCTACGGTGCTTACGCGAGCATCATTTCACAGTTATATGTTGCTGATTATAGTTCGTGCCATTGAGCCAGTTCCGACACTCCCGGTGCTGTTATTGCACCCCCTCAATCACTCCTTCTCGAGTATTCTGAGTGGAATATTCAGTATCGCCTAGGAGATGCTAGAGCTGCGATGGCCAAGGCGCAAATCAGAGTTGCGATTCCCGGCGCGGGGAGGCTTGAACTGACAACTTCTACCGGGTCACTAGAGTCATCGGGATTATTATTCTCCTCGGGTTCATCTAGGGGGGGCTCCACAGTTACTGTGGTATCGTCATCGGCTATCTCGGAGCCTCCGGAGTTCATCGCTCCGTTGGAGGAGACTGAGACCTCGATCTTGCAGTTCCTGCGAGGATGGCTTTCAGATGCCGTTGCAATCAGATTTGCCTCTGTTGACTGCCCAGAGCCGATGTTGCTGGTCATCAGGGAGTCCAGCCCGTTGTCGGTGGTCAATAGTGGGCAGTTGTCACTCACCTCGACTTCTCCCGCCTTGTCCTGCACGTTCCCCTTGTTGGTCACGGTGACTGTTAGAATGACGTCGGTGCCGGCATTCATCGGCCCGATTGGATCAGAGATGTCAACCTCGAGCGAGTAGATAGTTGGTATCTTCAGTTCGCCCCCTGCCTCCTGCCCCTCGCCCGGCAGGGAGATTGGGAGCCCGGCTCTTGAAACCAGCGTGGCCGAGATGGTGAATTCCTCCTTGGAATCAGCAGCGTGACTCCAGACGTCGATGCCCGAGACCGTGAGCGTGAACGACTTGTTGTCCCCCGCTCCGATGGTCTCTGACTCGGGCCCGTCCGCTTCGCCACCGAATGGAATCTCGTAGTCGAATTCTACGCCTATGTCGACGAGCTCCTCGTTGTTGACGAAGAATTGTATCGCAACTCCGCCATTTGTGCCGACGCTGAAGGGTACATCTTCGTTATCCTGTGGGTAGTTAATCCCTAGTTCCCAGGATCCCAGTTGCCCCTGAACCGGTGCCGTACAGGCCAGAAGCAATAGGGCAACTCCTGTGCTCAGAACCCATTTCATACTAGACTTCCAATAGGCCGCTACTCGCTCGCTTTGTTAAGACCTTGACCATCTTGCGCCTGTATGAAGGAGGGTACCACGTGTTCAACACCGGTTTGACCGCCTTCCTGACCGCCTCAGCCAGTTCGTCAACGCTGGAATCTCCGTTCCAGCCCGCTAGTGCCGCGGCCGCCTCGGCGTAGTGGAAGCCTGGGACGGACTCCAGTCCTGTGGTTGCGACCCTGAGGTCGCGTGGAGAGCCATCCGATTCCGACTTCCAGAGCACAGCAACCCCTGCCTCGGGGAAGTCCCAAGATTCCCTCTGGCGCAGCTTCTGATAGTCACCAATCCAGTCCGAACTGTCCTCTGGCAGGGTGAGGTGAGTCACCAGTTCACCAGGTGCTAGGACATTGCGAGTAATCCCGTCCAACTCGAAGAATTCGGTTAGGGGCATTGACCTGCTTCCCGAGGGACTGGCTAGGTGAATCGTTGCACCTAGGCACATTAGTACAGGAGCCAAATCGGCCTGATAGGTGGCTACGCATTGGGTGTTCTGGTTCGGGATTACCCTACAGTCGGCACCGGTACCGCAGTCGCACTTGTAGCACCACTCAATCGACTCTCGCCACTCCTCAGACTGATTGAACCAGAAGCACCGGGTGTCGAGGCAGATGTTCCCACCCACAGTACCCGAACGACGTATCATCACACTGGCGACCATGCTGGAAACTTTCGCTATGAGCGGGTGCGACTCTTTCGAATCAGCTAGGTCCTGCAGCCTAACCATCGCGCCGATATGGGTCTCTGACAGCTCAGTGAGCTCTGGGACACCGGCAAGGGAGATGACGTGGGGCTTGGCATTGAGGTGCCACTTGTAGTTGGGTAGCAGGTCTGTCCCACCGGCGACCCAGTCGAACTCCTGTCCTGACTGTTGTAGGCCTCCGACCAGCGAGAGTGCCTCATCGAGTGAGTCGGGCGTGTGGAGTGTAAATGGCGGCATGCGCATCAGGAGCCACCTCTATGTCGCCTCTCAGTGTGCTTCCAAGCACTACCCGCGAGGCGCGGGCTGTCTATGTATTCGCTGTCAGGGGTGACGCTAACGATCCAGCGCTCGTCCTGCTCATCAGCTGGTATCTCGGGATCGAATCCGAAGAGTGCCCCGTTGTTGTAGTCAGGAGGGTCGGGGTCCGATGCCCGAACGGCATCGCGTGCGGCATGCTCGGAGGCACGAGTCTCAAGAGTCTCCTGTAGTTCCGAGTGAATCAACTCAGGTGAACTGAGGTCAAGCGA
Organism: Methanobacteriota archaeon; assembly: GCA_014240285.1. Classification (GTDB taxonomy): domain Archaea; phylum Thermoplasmatota; class Poseidoniia; order Poseidoniales; family Thalassarchaeaceae; genus Thalassarchaeum. The sequence continues at coordinate 47,671 of JAAZXI010000002.1, read as the reverse complement.
ATCCACTCCCTCCTGCTTGCAGCGAGCCTCGACCATCCTGTATACTCTATCCGGAGTTATTGGCAGCTCGCTGGTACGGATACCGACCGCGTCGTACACGGCGTTACAAACAGCAGGCAAGATAGGCAGAAGGGGTCCCTCGCCCGCCTCCTTCGCACCGAACGGACCTTCGGAGTCGTTCGACTCGACGATGATGGGCACTACCTCGGGCATCTCGTGGACGGTTGGAATCTTGTAATCGAGGAGGTCGGGATTGATCAGATGGCCGTTCCTGCCGTACTTCATCTCCTCACTAAGGACCTGACCTAGGCCCATGTGGCAGGAACCGATTATCTGACCCTTTACAGACAGTGGATTGAGTGCCTTGCCGCAGTCGTGCGCTGCCCACACCTTGAGCACCTTGGTCTGCCCAGTCTCGATGTCGACCTTGACCTCGGCTACGTAGGCAGAGAACGAGTAGGCCGGGGCGATTCCCGCACCTGCTCCCTTGTGGACTCTCCCCATCGGAGGCGTCCGATAGGCACCAGATGAAACTAGAGCGCCCTTATCTTCCTGCGCCTTGTGAAGTGCTTCTAGATAGGACACTCCTACTGCAGGGTCGTCCCGTCTGTAGATACGACGATCACCGATTACCAGTCTCTCAATGGGCGCCTCGGTCACCGCTGCTGCTGCTTCCAGCAGTTCCTGTCGTATCTCCATAGCCGCGGAGATGGCCGCGTTGGCATTCATGAAAGTCACGCGTGAAGAGTACGATCCGAGATCAATCGGTGAGGTGTCCGTCTCTCTGCTCCTAATCCTAATCATGTCGAGAGGGAGGCCTAGAACCTCGGCCACTGACTGGGCGATTACGGTATCTGAGCCCTGGCCAATCTCGGCAGCTCCGGTGTGAACTGTGACTCCTCCGTCCATGTCGACCTTGAGGTGGACAGTGGCGTGAGGGAACTTGTTTGGTTCCCAGTGAATCGGTAGTCCGCTGCCCGAGATGAAGAATCCGCAACCGATGCCGATTCCGTGGCCGTCGGGCAGCTTGCGGAACTTATCGTCCCAGCCCGAAGCCTGCCTGACGCGTTCGAGGCACTCACGCATGCCAATGCTGGTGACCCTGAACCCGGTTATCGTCGCGGAGTGAGGAGGTAGGAGATTGGCCAGCCTAAGGGTGATTGGGTCGACACTCAACTGCTCAGCGAGGTCGTCCATCCCGACCTCAACTGCACATCGCGAGTTGACTGCACCGTGTCCGCGCATCGCGCCGCTAGCCGGCTTGTTGGTCCAAACCCGCGCTCCAGTGTAGTGGAAGGCACCGATTTCGTAGGGAGCAGTATGGAGTACGCCGTTGTAGTAAGTGGTGACGTGTCCGAAGGATGCGAATGCGCCGCCATCGATCAGGGCGTCGGTTTCTATGCCGCAAAGCCTGCCCTCGGAGTCAGCGTGCAGATTCATCTCTATTCGAGAAGGGTGGCGCCCGCGATTCACCCAGAAGACCTCTTCACGGTCGAAGTTTATCCTGACCGGCCTTCCTGTCTTGCGAGAAAGAATGGCAGCGCACATCTCGTGTGGAAATGGGTCTGACTTGCCGCCGAAGCCACCTCCGACAAAGGTTCGATGGACGTTAATCTGGTGCATCGGTATGTCAAGGACATCAGCCAGAGCCCTGTGGACGTAGTGCGGGACCTGCTGTGGGGTGTACAGGGTCAGCCTCCCTGATGGATCCCAATTAGCGACTACAGCATGGGGCTCGGTGAATCCGTGGTTGGCACCAGCGAACAACCAGTTGGAGTTGTGGCTGGCTACTGCGTTGGTGGACATTCCCTCGATGTCACCGAACTCTTGGAACACCCTCTTCTGGACATTCGACGAGCCGATGTGGTACTTGCCTCGGTCATGGATCGGCTCGCTGGAGTCTTCCAGTCCCTGCCTCATGTCATGAACTGCCTCGAGTTCCTCGTACTCGACCTCGATGAGGCGAACCGCTTCTCTAGCCGTGGCCTCATCGACGGCGGCCACACAGGCGACTGGGTCTCCGACGTGCCGCACTTTCTCTTGAGCCATCGCGTGCTCGTCCTTGGTGACGGGAAGCACGCCGAATCTCCCACTGGCGTCCTGCCCGGTGGCCACTGCGGCCACCCCGGGCAGCTCCAAAGCCGCCGAGATGTCAATAGACAGCACCCTCGCATAATGGTGCTTTGAACGAACTATCCTGCCAATCAACTCCCCAGGAAGTCGCACGTCGTCGCCGTACTGAGCCTGCCCGGTTACCTTCCATCGGCCATCTACCAGTGCAGTGGGCTTGCCGACAGCTGAACCGGTCACCAGATCGTCGTGCTTGTGCCCACCGTCTCCTCTGATGTTCGATATCGCATCTTCGTCGCGCGGCTCACTAATCCTGCGGCTGCCGCCAGAACCCGGGCGGGAGAAAGGCAACTTGCCGCTCTGCTGGCGGTACCCCTCCACTCTGCCCTTGTCCTCACTCATTGAATCACCCTCAATCCTCTCCGTAGCCGGGATGAGGATCACTCTTGGCTGCAGTGGAATCCTTGACCCCCTCTCCAGAGACGAGAATCTCGGAAGCAGCCCGGACAGAATCAACGATCTGCTGGTATCCGGTGCACCTGCACAGATTGCCCTCGATGGCGTGCTTGATTTCAGCATCGTTGGGAGACGGATTCTCTTCCAGTAGGGCTGAGATTACCACTAGGAAACCGGGTGTACAGAAGCCACACTGGCTCCCTCCGCATTCTGTAAAGGTCTTTTGGATTGGATGGAGGTGGTGACCGTCCGCTAACCCCTCGACCGTGGTAATCCCACATCCTGATGCCTCCTGGGCCAGAGTCAGACAGGACAGTCTTGGGACTCCGTCAATCAGAACGCTGCAGCAACCGCAGGTGCCCATGTCACAACCTCGCTTGGTCCCGAGACTACCCGCTTGGTCACGCAGTACATCGAGCAGAATTGCATTGCTATCGATATGCACCGAGACATCATTTCCGTTAACCTCCGCAGACCAAGGCACCTCGTCCGGCGCGGGCAACATTGGCAGTCGGAACTGAACCATGCAGTGAGCACACCAGCCGCTACGACCTTTGAGCATTCGGTTTGACCCCTGCGGGGTCAATTCATGTCATCTACGACCATTCTCATGATTTCTTGTTCAGCCCTCTGGAGGTGCTCTCCGAGGGTGCTCCGGGCCATCCCCAATTCATCAGCCAACTCTCTCAGAGTGACGTCTGAATCCTGCCCGTAGTAACCTCTTCGTACAGCGTGAGACAGAACCTCGCGCTGCCTCTTAGTCAGCGTTTTTGACCAACCATTCCTCTCCTCTCCCCTCAGGGATTGGACGCTGACTTTGTCGGGAGGCAGAATCACCCTCAGAAGAGCTAGGAACCTGCGAATAGACTTGGAACGGCCGGATAGCCTGAGTTCCATCCCACGTTCGGCATCTATCCCGTAGGGAGGTTGCACGTGGATGTTAGACATCTCGATTGCGGATACCGCCAGAGGATGCGTGCACAATAGGCTGACGAGGACCCCGTCAGAATCCTCCTCGTGCTGCTCAAGGACCTCAAAACTGTCGAAGTCCGAGATCTCTTCTACTGAGTGCCCCTCTCGCATCTTAATCTCGACTAACTGGGTGACTCCCTCGGTGCTGACGGCCAAGTGCCCGAGGACCTCGACCCTCTCGGCCACCTCTAGGAATCTGGAGAGCTCCTTGGCCCCCCTCAGTGAGGGAATCTTCCACCTCAGGATGACTTTCCTCACAACGCATCGAAGGCGCGCTGTGTATTGAATTCAACGGATTGCCTAATTCCAGTAGGCCTCGCGAATCTCCTGATTCACTTCCATGCACATCACCACGTCGCTTGGACGGTTCGACATGGTCGAAGTTCCATTCAGATGCTCGATAATTGGCAGGACGTTGCTCTCATTGACCACTCCCCATCCGACTTGGGTACAGGGGGCAATCGGGGATATCGGCGTGGTGCCCGATAACGGGTCCCACGTGTTGAACGAAGGATACCATCCCGAGAGGTTCAACGCGTCACGTAGGTCATCGTTTGTGACAGTGAAATTGGTGCCATTCACTATCAGTCCGCCGCGCGTGTCGGGATCTGCTCCAGATGACATGTCACCGAACTCCGAACGTAGGCTCATCAGAATCTTTGAGAGCAATCCGGCAGTCCTAGGTGTGGCGAATGAGGTTCCCGAGGTTTCGTGATAACCATCGATATCGTCGTGGTTAGGCAGGACTTGCGTCCAGTCAGCTGCCACATCTGGATAAGAGCCGCTCATCGTCTCCTTCTGATCGTCACCCTCTTCGGCATATCCCGATATGCCGATGCTCCAGGGAGGGCCAGCGGTGGAGTCCTGTACCGCGGGCGAGGGAGAGTTGTCCGCTGCACCGGTGTGCAGCTTCTTGTTCTGGACCACTGCGATCTTGGTGGCGTCTTCTATCCCAGGTACGGGGACGGAGAGGATGGGCCCGAAACTGGTGGTGATGACATCGACCAGTGGCTGGTTGGCAGCGGCTAGAACGGCGGCGTCGCTGAAGCCCTCCACGAAGAATATGACAGCATCAGGATTGGCGTTTAGGACAGCTCCGGTAACGGCAGTTCCGTGACCGTCCTGAGGATCATCTAGAATCGGTATGTCTGTGTTGTCATCCGGCGTCGTGCCGATTATCCGAGTACCTCTGAACCAGACCACGTCCTCTGAGGTGATGTTGTCCCAGCAGACCTCCTTGTCAGCCTCATAGCGCTCCTGCCAGGTACCTGTGAGTGTGACATCGCAGATTTTGTTCACGCCGAGTCCGTCAAGTAGCCATTGAGGATAGGACTCATTCATCAGGAAGTGGTTGTGGTAGACGTTGATTCCGGTGTCAATAGGGGCAACCACACTGAAGGCTCCGAAACCCGACTCTTCCTCGGGTATTGCCCCTAGTTCTTCTTCATCCCCCCATAACAGGCAACCGCTCAATGGGGCGGCCAAAACAAGGAGTGAGAGCATCAATGCGAGTTTGTGCACACCCTACCGCGACGCTTGGAAGATTTCAGCCTTCGGCGTGTTTGCAGCATTATTGCAGGCACATTCATGTATGCATTTGCAATGACATTGTTAGAAGGTGACTAAGTGGGTTTCATCCTCAGAAAAACCGCCTCGAAAATATTCAGGTTCGCGACGAGGAATATTTCTCAAATTATCAATTTCGTTTTCGGTGCCTTCCGTAAGATGCCTGTACGCGTAGGACTTGCGATAGTTGGTTCGATTTATCTGGCGATTACATTCGCAGTCGCACTTCTATGGAGTTGGTTTGCAGTCACATTAGAGAATGAGGAATTGTCAAAAACAGTGCAGGACTCATTTACCTTAGTATTGGTCATAATATTAATTTGGATTTCTATTGCAACTTTCATCCCAAGTCTAGAGAGACAGCCTGAAGTCGTACATGTTACGGAAAGTTACGATTCCAATATTGTCGAAATAGAGCCAAGGATTTCTGCCAGTGATGACGACGAGACAGAATTAGTCGAGTGACGCCGATTTCTTCTCGAGGGCCATAATCTCGGCACAGACGGCAACAGCGATTTCCTCAGGCGAGTCGGCTCCGATATCAAGCCCAATCGGACATCTTACTGAGTCCACCAACTCCTTTGGGACTCCTGCAGCTATGGCAGAATCTCTGAAGGAATTCCACTTCACAGTTGATCCTATGGCGCCAATCCTAGGTCGCGAGCCGGTCTCGAGTCTATCCAGTAAGCTGAGTAGCATCTCTTGGTCAACCGCCCAATCGTGCCCGAGTAGGAGGATATCCGAGAATCTGACCATGGAGTCTGAGTCCTCGCTCCCGAGGAACTCAGCCACCGAACCGCTGTGTAACTCGCTTGCAAATGGGTAGCGGTCCGCTTCAGCAAACTCGGCGCGCACATCGAAGACACTGTGTGACCAACCTAGGGTGTCGCAGACGATGGCAACCGCGCGACCCACGTGACCGCCGCCTGCGATGAGTATGTGTGGCATTGGATCCATTACTTCCATCGCGACTGTGACGCGGCCCCCGCATAGGCTGTCAAGCGGCGTCGCCTCTTCTCCCTTCGCATCCTTGTAGAGGACAAATGTCTCTACCTTGCCGCCCCTCTCGCGAACCTCCTGACGACCTCCGTTAAGCATCCCCTTCAGTGCGTTCTCGACCTTCAGCTCTAGGCCAGCACCGCCGATTGTGCCGAATCTGGCCCCACTCGGCGTCAGCGCCAGCCTAGCTCCCGGCTTTCCTGGTACGCTGCCGCTGGCTTCGATTACAGATGCCATTGCTACGCTCTCGCCACGCTCCAGCCTCTCGAGAACCCAAGTCAGGACGGCCTTTGTCACGATTCCGGGAGCGGCTACCGAGCCTTTGGAGTTACGCTCACCCAAGGGCTACATCAAGCACCATCATTATGGTAAATCCAAGCATAAGTCCCATGGTTGCAATGTCTCCATTCTTTCCTCTGTGTGCTTCAGGGACCAACTCTTCAGCAACTACGAAAATCATCGCGCCAGCGGCGAAGGCTAGGGCATATGGTAGAATTGGCGTCATGTAGATTATCGCTGCAGCCCCAATCACTGCTGAGATAGGTTCGACTAGAGCAGACAACTGGCCCCACCAGAAACTCTCCTTTCTGGATAATCCTTCGCGCCTGAGTGGAACAGAAACTGCGGCACCCTCAGGGAAGTTCTGGATCCCTATCCCAATAGTAAGCGCGATTGCAGCCCCTATGCCATCGCCAGAGGCTGCGGCTCCAAATGCAACTCCTACTGCCAAACCCTCTGGGATGTTATGCAGGGTGATGGCTGAAATCAGTAACTTGCTTCTGTGCCAAGTGGTCTTGACCCCCTCTACCTCCTCGGGAGGGGCCCCCGGATGGAGGTGTGGAAGATAAGCATCGATTACTCGCATCCCGATTCCCCCTAGGACGAAACCGAAGGCTGCAGGAAGGACCTTCTCAAGTCCCTCTCCGGACGTTTGTTCTATGGCAGGGCCTAGTAGTCCGAAGCAACTGGCCGCAATCATGACACCTGCAGCAAAGCCGAGCATCCCATCAAGCACCTTGCGGTTTATCTCAGAGAAGAAGAAAACCACTCCAGCACCAGCCGCAGTCATGAACCAGGTAAAGAGTCCAGCTAACAGGGCCTGTTGCACCGGACCGAAGCCCTCGAGGAACTCGAAACTGACCATCTAACCGCCCGTAATCAGGCGCGTTGATAAGTTGTTTCACAGGTCTACGAAAGCATCTGCGAGAGCACCCAGATTCTCTGGCCGGTCTACGTTCAGGTGTAGGTATGAATCAGTAACCTCAATGCGATTGGGGTCTATCAGGTCTCTCAGGGGTGTTGACGGCGGAGATTCGGTGATTCTGACAGCATCCTCAACTGAGAGCAGTATGGGATGTCCTCCTCTGCCTCCCTCAACGGGGCAACTCGTGACCACAGAGGAAATCAGTGATTCTAGGGTCGAATCTGAGAATCCTGGTCGATCTACGGGCACGACCAGGATTCTCTGTCTGATGTTCGATTCCAAGTGACTGATTCCAACCTGCAAAGTCCCTGTCCTGCCCGCCCCAGGCTCAGGGTTGACGATTACTCTACAATCTACTGAATCCGTCACTTCTTCGATTATGCCTCCGTTCGTGACCACCAGCGGCTCGAGGCCCTTAGCCTGTAATCTGCTTACCAGCCATCCGATTAGATTCCCCTCTCCGACTCTAATCAGAGCCTTAGGCCTACCAAGTCGCTCACTCGATCCGGCTGCTAGGACTACGCAGCCGATGTCACCGGCCATGCGACCACCTTCAAGAATCTCTCAGCATCTCTCGGCTGATGATGAGGCGTTGAATCTGACTGGAACCCTCGAAGATCTGGACTACCTTCGCTCCGCGCATCCTTCTAGCCACTGGATACTCCTCCGAGTAACCGTACCCGCCGAAGACCTGTACAGCCTCGGTGGTGACCTCCATCGCCATGTCGGCAGAGAAGCGCTTGGCGTGAGCAGCCTCGAGGGTGTTACGCTCTCCTGAGTCTGCTTTCTTCGCCGCCCTCCAGGTAAGTAACCTCGCAGCCTCGACTTTAGTAGCCATGTCTGCAATCATGAACGAAATCGCTTGGTGACGGTAGATTGGCTTGCCGAAGGTGCTCCGTTCGTTGGCGTACTGTAACGCCTCCTCCATGGCTCCGCGGGCATTACCAACGGCATGCGCGGATATCGTAGGTCTAGACAGATCAAACGCCTTCATTGCATTCATCCATCCTCCGTTCTCCTCCCCTCCGATGAGGTTCTCCGCAGGCACCCGGACATCGTTGAAGTCAACCGACCTAGTGTCCGAGCAGCGCTGCCCCATATTCTCCTCCTTCTTTCCAAGTACTATTCCAGAGCTGTCAGCGTCGATGATGAAGCCACTCATCCCCTTGTATCCTGCTTTCTTGTCGGTATATGCCAGCACAAAGAACCAGTCAGCTTGCCCGGCACCTGTAATCCACATCTTACTGCCGTTGATGACGTAGTCATCACCATCACGAACCGCTTGGGTGGAGATTGACTGGACATCGCTTCCTGCGTTTGGTTCGGTGACGCAATATGATGCGATACAGCCGTCCGCTACTTTTGACAGATAGCGCTGCTTTTGGTCCTCGGTACCTCCCGTAATCAAGGGGTACGAGGCCAACATCGTGCTGCCCGATGCGGTGGCGAAACCTGGGTCACCCCAGCCAATCTCCTCGCAGATGAGAACTTCCTCGAACGAACCCATCCCGTAGCCGCCGTACTCCTCGGGTATCTTGACCGTGAGTAGCCCGAGTTCGTGTGCCTTTCGGATGGCTTCGCGCGGGAAGTTGCTGTCACGATCCCACTTCGCTGCGTTCGGCTGCACCTCTGCTGCAGCGAATTCATGCGCCATCTCTTGGAGCATAGTCTGCTCCTCTGACAGGCCGAAGTCTACCACGACCCTAGGACCGGGGTCCCGGCCTTAGCGGTTCGCCTACAGGTACAACATCGCCATGTAAGCCAGATAGCCGCCTACCATCGCGGCTCCGACGCGCTTTCCTATGTGGCGCTCATCGAGCAGCATGGCCACGATGAAGCCGGAGGTAAGAACGACCACCCAGATGTCTCTCGCGGCGAACTCGGGGGCGATTATGAGGCCGCCAGAGTAGGTTGCAGCGACACCTAGTATGCCTAGGATGTTGATGACGTTGGAACCGAGTACGTTGCCCACAGCGACACCACCCTGACCACGGAGGCCAGCGACAATGGTAACAGCTAGCTCCGGGAGAGAAGTCCCCAGGGCTACGACAGATAGCCCGATGACGGACTCAGAAATGCCATAACTACCTGCTAGTCCAGTGGCACCCTCTACTAGCATCTCAGCCCCTGTCCATATCATATATCCACCAAAAACCGTCACTGGAACGGCGAGCAGGATGTAGTCGGGGAGCCATGTGTCACTGTCCTCGATATCGGTACCTTCTGCCTTGGAGGCGCGGTAAGAATAGGAGTAGTAAGCAGCGAGACCGAGCAGCATGAGGACGCCGAACTGCCATGCGATTTCACCAATCAGAACTGCAGCAAGCAGTATTACCGTAGCTACTGCCACCGCTGTAGCGTCACGGCGTATTCCTTGCCCCGGGTCCGACGCGGCTCCGAGCAGGGACGCTGTTCCTAACACCAGCATCACATTGGCCACGTTTGAGCCCAGCACTCCCCCAACGGCGATTTCGTGAGTTCCCTCGTTGACCGCTTCAAGGACTACAGCCAGTTCGGGCAACGAGGTCCCGATGGCGACGATGGTGAATCCGACCAAGAGAGGCGGCACCCGCAGTCTGCCAGCAATCGTGACGGCTCCTTGGACGACAAGCTCCCCTCCAAGCATCAGTAGCACGAATCCCAGCAATACTAGGGGACCATCGGCCATAGCCAGAGTAGTCATTTGACACGCCGGGTATTACTTCGCTCATGACCGTTTGGTAGGGCAGTTAGGAGGATTCACGAACACATCCTATCGATGTGCCTAGAGACAAGTTCGGCAGTCGGCATCGTGTGATCTTCCAGAGGCGGTGAGAACGGCACCGGTGTGTCGAGCGCTCCGATTACCACTGGAGGGCTCTCTAGGCACCAGAACGCTTCTTCCATTATTCGGCTGCTGACTGTGTTCCCAAACCCTCCAGTCCATTGGGCCTCCTGCAGGACCAGCAATCGCCCAGTCCTCCTGACTGATTCCACGCAGGTCTGAGCATCGAAGGGAGAGATGGTTCTCAGATCCACTACCTCAACCTCAATGCCGCGATTGGAGGCCTCAGAGGCTGCTTTCATGGCAACGTGCACCATCGCGCCCCAAGTCACGATGGTCATGTCCCTGCCCCCCCTCAACACGCGCGCCTTCCCAAGCGAGCTCTCGCCTGTAGCGAGACGCTCGTAAACAGCATGCTTGTCCACCAATTGGCTGATTGATTCCCCCCACCCCGTCAGACCACCCCTGAGCCCGTAGAGCCCTATGTGCTCTAGGAAAATTACCGGGTCATCCAGTTCGTGCGATTCGATGAGGAGGTCATAGGCGTCTTGAGGTGTGCTCGGGAATACGATGACCAGTCCAGGGTCGTTGATGAACCACGACTCGATTATATTGGCGTGGAACGGCCCACTGCGGGTCTTTCCTCCCAGTGGAATGCGCACCGTGACAGGGACTTCAGCGCCCCACCGCCAACGCAACTGAGCTGCGTTGTTGACCAGCGCGTTCATTGCTAGCGCCGCGAAGCCGCCGAATTGAATCTCAGCCACCGGACGCAGCCCACCAAGCGCTGCACCGGTGGCTGAGTGTACTATGGCCGCTTCGGACAGGGGCATATCGAGAAGCTTGTCCGAGTGACCCCTTGCCTTCAGGGGTAGATTCAGTCCGAAGGCGCCAGCAATCTCCATGTCTTCTCCCATGAAGACGACCCTATCGCCGTGTTTGTCCGCTATCGAAGCCATAGCATCCTGAATGGCTCTGCTGTAGGTTCGGGCGTTGGACGCGTCAGAGAACTCCAGAGCCTCCTCTCCGGACTCTAGCGGACACTCAGTGAGGCCGACCTCGCGTCCAAATCTCTCATACTGCTCGGTGTGGCTGGGGGCGTCATGCAGACCCGTGATCCCCTTTGTCACTGTGTAGCCCTCGGGCCAGGGCATGCCTTCCATCTCCTCACGAGCCGCATCCGCCGAGGCCTGCTCCTCAGACTCCATTGCATCCAGTGTCTGCTCGTCGCAACCCGATTGGACCAGCAGCTCCCTATGGTTCGGCACAGGGTCCTTCTCGGCCCAGTACGTCAGCAGCCCCCTGTCGACGTACCCAGGGGGGTTGCCCGAGGTAGCTCCAAGGTACAGGTCATCATGGTGGTGAGCATGTCCGCAGCCGCGCATCGTCTCGACGTGGATTAGGGTGGAGCCACAGCCGTCGAGGGCGAACTCCCTAGCTACCGCTGTCGATGCGTAGAACAGTCCGGGGTCAGAGCCGTCAATGGTCCATGCCGGAATCCCCATGGCATGGCCCTTGTCACCAAAGGTCTCCACTCCTGATTGGCCGGTGACGAATGTGTCGAGTGCAATCTGATTGTTCTGAATCATGAACGATATCGGCAGACCTCTAGCTCCAGCGAGGTTCATAGCCTCCCAGAACTCGCCGTTGCTACTGCATCCCTCGCCTACTGGGGCAAGATGAAAACGATCTACTGAGAGCCTAGAGGCAGCCAGAGCCACTCCTGTTGTAGTGGCACTGGCGATTGGCAGAGGAGCGGTGGGAGGGAGAATCCCTTTCTCCCAGTTGCCAATGTGGAGATCCCTCCCTCCGGCACCCTCGTGTCCGCCGTCCATGTAAGATCCAGACTTACCTATCTGCGAGGAGAAGACCTCGAGTGCAGTCTGCCCCATGGCAAGAGCTAGGCCGACATCTCGAATCATTGGCGCGACTATGTCAGCACGGTACCTCTCGTCGGCGGATAAATCGACGGCCCTGCGCATGGCGCTGGCGCAGGCAACTATCCCTTCCTGCCAGGTCGAGCGGAAGCCCTTGCCTCCAAAACTTCCTCCATCGGGAGTCTCGATACCATTTGCGAACAGGTCCTTGAGATGCTCGTCAACGACCCTCGTCCGAGTCATCATTCTCTGCCAATCAATGCGCTGTTCGAGGGTGATGGACGAGTAGTGAGCAATCCTTCTGAGGCACAGTGCTGTGTCTGTCAACAGTCTAGCAGTACGCCGTTCCAGATGGGTATCTGCGGTTCTCCTCGGAATTACCTCGACAGAGTGAACCGAGCTCAGATCAGGGGAGAGCAAACGGTCTCGGAGAGATTCTCCGAACGCTTCTACATATTCCTTAGAGAACTCGTGAAAAGACTCCCCGTCGAACGAGTCCGGGACGCCTATTCCATCCCAGCAGGCCGCGGCAATGGCCAGATGTCCATCGTGCCTCTCAGCGAAGAACCTGAGCAGTTCCGCCCTCGCAGCGGAGGAGCGAAGGGGCTTGGAGAACTCCATGGCTCGGGCCGGCCCCCATCCCGCCCCCCAGATTACTGGGAGGTCACTCTGAGACGCTTCGCCGGGAGAGGACGAGACGACGGAGTCAAGACCCCTTTCCGTCTTCTCGGCCCCATCGTTCCTGCGTCCAGCTTCGATTCTCAGCTCTTCGGGGTCGAGAGAGGCTTCTCTCTCCCAGATCTGCACGTTGCGTCGCCTCCCTTGGCCGCTAGAAGAGCGATTCAGAGTGGCCCTGACTCTGCCCCCACAGTGTTGGCATCTCCTGTCCAGACGCGCTGTCTCTTGCCGTACTCTCCATATCTGGTGATGCTCACACGACGGGCATTTCCAGACCCCCTGGCGAATGATGGCCATAATGCGCCGAGAGGGAACTAATACAACAAATCTTCGATGTGCTGCAAGGTTAGCAACCACAAATTCCCAAAAATTGAGTAATTCGGTAAATATCAACAGTTTAATGATACAAAATACCACAAAAAAATGTTAGTTTCAAATAATTATTACCACAATTAGTATTTTGGTATTCTGGAGTCGACCGTGTCCGACCACTCATGAATCCCGCCAGCCAAGTTGTACACACGCCCCTCAGAGCTTCTCGAAGCTACTAGGAAACGTGCCACAGCAGCCGACCTGCCCCCGGTTCTACAGTAGATCACCACGTCACGGTCAGAGGGAATCTCGTCCACTTGCTGTGGTACTGAGTTGTGCTGGATGCGCAACGAAGTACCCTCTAGCGAGACGATTCTCTCCTCATCCATCCTCCTGACATCTAGCAGGAAAGGAGACCATCCTCGGTTAACCCTCTGGACATAATCAGCCGGATTGATTTCAAACATCTCGCGCTGAGGTTCTTCGACGACATCTTCTGGGTTTGAGCACTCTATCTCATAATCGGAGAGGTCAGTCACCGTCGCTCGGGACGGGTCGTGTGAGTATGAGAGCGAACGCATCCCCATGCCGAGGGTGTCTATGACCAGCAGTCTGCCGCTGAGCGGCTCGCCAACTCCTAGAATAATCTTGATCGCTTCGGTGGCCTGTATCGATCCGACAATTCCCGGGAGGACTCCTAGTACGCCCGCCTCAGCACAATTTGGTGCCAGCTCTGCTGGGGGCGTCTTGGGAAACAGATCACGGTAGTTGGGCCCTCCGTCGAGATTGAAGGTGGCGACCTGCCCCTCGAATCTGTGTATGCTGCCGAAAACCCACGGTTTGCCCAGTATCTCGCAGGCGTCACCTATGAGATATCTCGTTGCGAAGTTGTCAGAGCCGTCGATGACGAGGTCATAACTACCAATCAACTCAAGGGCGTTACCAACCCCGAGTCTTTTCTCGTGTGCTTCGACTGTGACTTCGGGATTGAGGTCGCCGAGTCGCCGAGCGGCAGAAACCACCTTCGCCTCGCCGATAGCGGCGGTGCCGTGCAGAACCTGTCTCTGCAGGTTCGAGAGGCTGACAGAGTCGTCGTCGATGATTCCTATCCTGCCTATTCCAGCCGCTGCTAAGTACAGCAGAGCCGGTGAGCCTAGTCCGCCGGCCCCTACTACTAGTATCGAGGCATCAGTGAGGAGCCTCTGCCCTACGGGACCAACCTCTGGGAGGGTCAGATGCCTCGCGTAACGCTCACCCTGCTCACCAGACACAGCTCCACGAGAGGGCCGACCCAACATGGCCTCTTCGGCTCAAGACTCCCATTGACATCAGAGCACGAACAGGCGGACTGTGGCTACCAGCCACCCGACACGGCCCCAAATCCGAGTCAGTTTTCGCGCACTTTCTGGTTGAATGTCACGTCTCACGATGGTTCGTACCAATCTGCGAATGAAGTTCTGATCCAGGTGAGACTCGGGCCGCGGCACTCCTCTGAAGTACCTCTCGATGTCGGTGATAATGCAGTAACCATCCCTCAGCAGCCAGAGGATTTCGGTGGCTCCATACAGGACGAACACGCCCCACCACATCCACTCATACGGCCCCAGCCAAGCGAAGGCGCAGAAGAAGGTGATAGCGACATGCAGGAGGTAGAAGAAGTCAGCAATCCTGTTGTTCAGCCAACCCGTCTCGTTCGTGGGCCCCAAGTCAGCACCTCAATGCTGGTCTTCCAGCCACTTCTCGGCATCCATCGCCGCTTGGCACCCCATGCCTGCGGCGGTGATGGCCTGTCGGTAGCGCTTGTCCACCACATCTCCAGCTGCGAACACCCCGGGAACACTTGTCATCGTGTGCTCGGAGTGAAGGATGTAGCCCGAGTCATCCATCTCGACTTTGCCATCTAGGAATCCGGTCATCGGTTTGTGGCCGATGGCGATGAACGCTCCGGTGCAGGAGATCTCCTCCTCACCTCCGTCCCGAGGGTCCTCGAGGACCGCCCCGCTGAGTCCGTTCTCATCGGAGAGCCACCTCTTGATTTGCCTATGAGTCATAATCTCGATCTTTGGATGATTCACAGCACGCTCGTACATCACCTTCGAGGCCCTGAATCCTTCGCGTCGGTGAATTATGGTGACCTTACTAGCGAATCTGGTCAAGAAGGTCGCCTCCTCCATCGCGGAGTCACCTCCCCCCACTACAATGACCTCCTGGTCTCGGAAGAAGGCGCCATCACAAGTCGCGCAAGTCGATATCCCTCTGCCCTTCTGTGCATCCTCTCCCTCTACACCGAGCCAGATGGCCTCTGCGCCGGTACAGATGATTACGGACTCGGCACGATACTCCTCGCCCTCGACCCATACGCCGAAGGGTCGCTCTGAAAAGTCAACTTTCTCGACGTTCTTGTCCTGTACCTCGAGTCCGAAGCGCTCAGCCTGTTCGCGCATGTGGACCATCATATCGGGCCCGCCGATTCCAGAGGGATATCCGGGAAAGTTCTCGACGTCCGAGGTCAGCATCAGTTGCCCTCCGGACATATAACCGGCGAACATCAGCGGATCCAGCATAGCGCGCGCAGCGTACAGACCAGCCGTGTAACCAGCTGGACCTGAACCGATGATTATCACATTGTGTACATCGTCGCCCACGGGTTCGCCAACGGCGGGACCTCCTTCAACCCTGCTCCGGGTATTTCATTAGATTTCCATGCCCCAGTGAAAACTCAACTATTATTTGTCGCCGAGTGTAACTGCGGACTGGGCATAGGGGTCCAATGGGGAACTGGGGATTCATGGGGCAAGCATCACACGTTCTCTGGTTTGACGAGGTAGGGCGCGACGATGCACTTGCAGTCGGTGGAAAAGGGGCCTCTCTGGGGGAGATGTACCGAAACCTCAGAGGCAGTGGTGTAGATATCCCGAATGGATATTGCACAACTTCTGACAGCTACAGAGAGTTCGTTGGAACTGAAGTTCCCCCGGGGACTTGGGAACAAGTCCCTGAAGTCGACGGCTTAGAGGGCATCCGGGCTCTCGCAATCATTCAGCGGACTCTATCCGAGGCTCTGCGGGCATGTATCGAAGGCGCCGATCAGAACGACTCCCTAGAGATGCATGGACGGGCCGAACTGGCTCGTTCCCTAGTCATTGAGACTCCGGTTCCTGAGGTGATATCAAATTCAATTTGCCTTGCATACCGGCAGCTCTGCGAGCAGTACGGCAAGGGAACAGATGTGGCGGTGCGCTCATCTGCCACCACGGAAGACTCCGAGGACGCCTCATTTGCAGGTCAGTACGAGTCATTCCTCAACATCCACGGCGAGAACAGCGTGGTCCTGCACTGGCGCAAGTGCGTCGCCAGCCAGTTCACCGAGAGAGCCATCTGCTACCAGCTCGACAGGGGCATGGACCCTCTGGCGAGTCCCCTGTGCGTGGTCGTGATGAAAATGGTCCGTTCCGATCAGGCTTCCTCAGGGGTGATGTTCACCATCGATCCCGACTCAGGTCATGACGGAGTCGTCCACATCGCAGCATCCTACGGACTCGGCGAATTGATTGTCCAAGGAACGGTTTCTCCGGACACTTACACGGTCTGGAAAGAGGGGCTTCTGAAGGACAAGTTCGCCATCGTTCACAGACATCTGGGTAGCAAGGACCAGAGAATGGTGTACGCGAGCGACGGAGTGCGGGCGACTATTGTCGAGGAAGTTCCATTCTCCGAACGTCGCGACTGGGCTCTGGGCTCCGAGGAGTGCAAGCGTCTAGCGAATATGGCTCTCCGAATCGAGCATCACTACGGGATGCCAATGGACATCGAGTGGGCCAAGGATGGCGTCGAAGGACGTCTATTCATAGTACAGGCCCGGCCCGAGACGGTGCATGCCAAGACCTCACATGGCTTGATTCGTTACGAGATGGATCGCGCACTGGTTGATCGACTCAAGAAGGACTCCGTGCTCGCCACCGGTCAGGCCGTCGGCAAGAGAATCGGCTCGGGGCCAATCAGGACCTACGGCTCGTACAAAGAGGTGCTCGAGCGACGACGCGCCCTACAGAAGAGGCTGGCCGGCGGAGAGAGGGTCGAGGAGATACCTTGGGACGAACTGGTCTTCGAGAATGGGGACGTGCTGGTAACCGAGATGACCACTCCTGACTGGGAGCCGATGATGAAACAGGCCTCGCTCATCGTCACTCGCAAAGGAGGTCGAACCAGTCACGCGGCGATCATAGCGAGGGAGTTTGGGATTCCCGCCATCGTCGGTTGTGCCGGGGCACTCAAACTCGATAACCAGAGAATAGTCACTGGCTCCTGCTCTGAGGGCGATACGGGATACGTCTTCGATGGTGAGCACCCCTTCAAGATAGTCGAGCATAAGGTCGACATCTCGACCCCTCTGAAGACCAAACTCAAGCTCAACGTTGGCTTCCCGACCAAGTCGCTGGTCGACTCACAACTACCTGTCGAGGGTGTCGGGTTGGCCCGTATCGAGTTCGTGCTCTCTGGCGAAATCGGCATCCACCCGCTCGCTTTCATCCACTACCGCTCTCTCAAGAAGTACCTAGACAGCGGCGAAGTTCCATCTGAGATTGAGCCGTTTGCGAGAAACCTCGCCGAGGAGCCTGAAGAGAACATACGCGAAACCATAGATGCAATTGAGAGGAGGTGCTGGAACTACGACCATCCAAGGGGACTGTTCATCGATAAATTGAGGGAAGGAGTCGGGCTGATATGTGCAGCATTCTATCCTAGGCCAGTTCTTGTCCGCCTATCCGACTTCAAGTCCAACGAGTACCGAGACCTGCTCGGCGGCAGCATCTTTGAGCCGCTGGAGGAGAACCCGATGATCGCTTGGCGAGGTGCCTCACGATACCTCGACCCGATTTTCAAGCCCGCCTTCGAAATGGAGTGCGAGGCTATGGCCTCGGTGTTCCACGACTTCGGCCTAAACAACCTGCAGCTAATGATCCCGTTCTGCCGCTCACCCGAAGAGGGCGAGGCGGTCAAAGACCTGCTCGAGGAGCACGCGATAGGGCCCAGCAATGGAATCCCACTATTCGTAATGGTTGAACTGCCATCAAACGTCATCGATGCAGATGCCTTCATCGACAAGATGGAACTTTCCGGCGGCTCAATCGGAACCAACGACCTCGTACAGACGGTGTACGCGGTTTCTAGGGACGATCTCGAGGGCTACCAACATCAAGTCGATGCCCGCGCTCCTGCAGTGAAGTCGATGATTCGCACGGCCATCGAAGCATTCACCTCGAGGGGCCTCGAGATAGGAATCTGTGGCCAGGCCCCCAGTGATCACCCGAGTGAGTTCCCGCCGTTCCTAGTGGACTGCGGTATCACCTCCATATCTGTCACTCCCGACACCGCGATGGCGGTTCGCCAGACGGTCCTAGAGTCCGAGATGATGATAGCACAGGGCATCAAGATCGAGGAATAGCGAACCGCTTCCGATAAGATTTCACCGTAACCGCCCAACCAGAGCACATGGCATGGAGGCCGGCACCGTCCCCTGCGGATGACGAGGAAGGCATCCGTGACAATCTCGAGTCGTGGGATGCTATAGCCCACATGCATGCTCAAGGGAGTGGCGCGGAGTTCTACCGAATCGAGCAGTGGCTGGCCGGTGAGTCGAAACTGGCTCCTTGGGAAATCGAAGAGATGGGCCCAGTCGAAGGTAAATCGTTGCTCCACATGCAGTGCCACATCGGCACCGACACGTTGTCGTGGGCACGCGAGGGCGCGCAGGTAACTGGTCTCGATTTTTCACCGAACGCGATAGCAGAGGCCGCGCGATTCGCAGACATCCTCGGATTCGACAATGCTAGATTCGTGGTGAGCAGGGTCTCCGAAGCTGCCGAGGTACTCGAGGGCGAGAAGTTTGACATCATCTACACCGGAAGGGGCGCACTCTGCTGGTTGCCAGATCTGGAGGAGTGGGCACGGGTGTGCGCAGCCCTACTCAAGCAGGGCGGTACTCTGTATTTTGAAGAGAGTACTCCGATGGTAAACATCCTAGACCCAGAAGAGGGGTCGAACGGCTCGCGCTTAGTTCCGAAATACGATTTATTCAACAAAGGTCCAATATCAGAGATTGGCGAGGGCAGTTATGCAGATCCCGAATGGCCAGGTAGAGGAGTTACGCACTGCTGGGAATACCGCTACGACACCATCATCAACGCGTTGATAGAAGGAGGTTTCCAGATAGAGTTCCTGAACGAGCGCGATGAACTCTTCTTTACCCCGTGGCCAGAGTTCTTCGATTCTTCCCGTCCCAACTACTGGCGACTCAAGAAAGGCAATGTTCCGATCCCTCTGTCATTCACTCTGAAAGCAACGCGGCTGTGACTAACCGACCATCGCTGCGACTGCTCCGACAGCGGCGCGGGCATGCGATTCCAACCGAGGTTCGATGTGTTCAGGTTCAGCCCCCGGGCCGATTATCCCGAGGCCAATCGGCTTGTTGTGCGATATCTGCAACTCAATGATTGCCTTGGTCACGGATTGCCCCATAACCAGCCCGTGATCAGTCTGCCCCCGCTCAATTATGCCGAGTACCACAGCGCCGTGCACATCCTCATTTTGAAGCATCCTGTCAAGCGCTAATGGCGCTTCCATAGAGCCGGGTACCCAGGCCACTTCGGCAACCTCCCAGTTCTTCGTCGCGGCTTCGTCGCGGGCGTATTCCAGCATCTTTTCGACGTACTCGCGATGGAAAGCGCCGCACACTATCCCGAGGTTCACGCGTTATCCCCCAGATTCCTCATCACGGTCTCAACGACCGCTTGGGTACGCGAATCAATCTCAATGTTCACGCTGCCCCCTACTCCCTTATCTCCGATGGTTGTAATCCTCAGAGTTTCGGGGATGATGTGGAGGGTAAAACTCTCGTCAGATACCTCACCGATGGTCAGGGACATGCCATCGACGGCGATGAAGCCCTTTTCGAGAATGTATGGACGAGCCTCTTCCGGATTCTCGATAATCAAGTCAATGCCTTCTCCGCGCTCGGTCTTTCCAAGAATCCGCGCGGTCATCATCACGTGGCCCGATAGGATGTGACCGCCAAGCTCATCACCCATTTTCAGCGAACGCTCGACATTTACCCAATCGCCTTCTTCCAGACTGCCAAAAGTCGTGCGCCCGAGAGTTTCTGGAATCGCATCGAAGCGAATCTGTGAGCCATCAATCGCAACCACTGTCATACAAACGCCGTCGAGAGCGACGCTAGCGCCAATCTCTAGGTCATCTCCGTGCCTAGCGAGTTCGATGACGAAGCTGCGTATCTCCTCGCCGCCCTCAATTGCGAGAACTTGGCACATCCCGGAGACGATTCCGGTGTACATCCTAGTCCTCCTCGTATGGACCGCCTTGCGTACCAGGCCATATGTTGAGAATGCGAGAGATGATTTTCCTAGTTCCATCTAAGTCGTCGGAAAGTCCCTCGACCCTGACGACCTCGATATGCCCGTGCCCCTGACTCTCCATTCCTGCTCGGATGGCATCGATCGAGTGCTTTTGGTCGTACCCAAGAGCCACCACATCCGGATTCACGACATCGAGGATGTCGAATATCGGGACTGACGGTGGGTTGCCAATTATCGCCTCATCGACCGGCTTCAGTCCGGCCACCATTCGCCTGCGCAACTCGTGCGTTGTAATTGGCTCATGCTTCTGTTTGCGAACCGTGTCATCATGAGCCACGACGACGACGAGTTCATCTCCGAGAGACTTGGCTTGCTCTACGTAGTGCAGATGCCCTGCATGCAGGAGGTCGAACACTCCAACTGCCATCACCCGAACCATGCTCTCAACTCCCCAACGCGCGGACCTGCCTCAATGCTTCGCTCATTCGCCAATCTCCAGTGCCTTGAGTATATCATCGCCTGTAATCATCGGTATTCCACGTTTGCTAGCGTATTCGCGCGCGTCATCGACCGAAAGAGCACCGTCACCGTCAGGCTGCAACATCTCGGCACCTATGGTGCAAGGCGAGTGCCCAGAGAGCCGGGCTATCGACACGGCCAACTCGGTGTGCCCCTGTCGGGATTTGAGGCCCTGCGGCGACTCTCTGCAAACTGGGATGTGCCCAGGGGTGCGAAACTCCTCACCGAGGGCGGCGCGCGCGGTCTCACCGTCGGCACCGCTTGCAAGCAACTCCCCTGCCAACTCACCGAATCTCCGCGTAGTCAGGGATCGGTCCCTGTCAGTGATTCCCGTGTAGGTGTCCCTGTGGTTTAGTGAGACAGTGAATGCTGAGCGAGTATCATACTGTAGGTCGTCGGTTATGAGTAGCCCGAGTACCGGATTCTCCTCAACTAGTGCGGGATTAGTGTGTATGTCCTGCAGCCACGGCAGGCCGAACAGTTCGCCAACCTCGTTGCCGATGGCGAGGAAGAGCAGCCCACCGCAGTCATTGCGCAGTGTCCGCATCACTTCGGGTGTGGCAGCATCGGCAGGCCACAGAAGATCAGTCTCACGCTCCCTAAATGCAGAGTCGAAGACCATCACAGGGTCGCCCGCAGCGAACGCCGCGATGGCTTGCTCGACGCCCGATGCCATGAGTAGCGGAGGGGCCTCACCTACCCGTTATTTTCGGTTGCAGACCGAATCCTTCTCATGGGCCGGATATCTGCCTCGACCATGGCGGAGCGAATCGAAGTGTCAGTACCCGTAAGAGTCGACCTCGCAGGGGGCTGGACCGATGTGCAACCCTACACAGGAGATTTCGGCGGCGAGGTCGTAAATTTCGCCATCAATCAGTACATCCGCAGTGTGATGGAGAAGGACTCCGATGGCCGCATCAGGGTTGAGTACAGCAGCGACATTCCGACTGGCTCAGGTCTCGGCACCAGCGGTGCGATGAATGTCGGATTAATTGCCACTATAGCAGGAGGGGGTAAGAGTCCGGAGGACATAGCGGAGATGGCCTTTCAATTCGAGGCACTGCTTGAGAATCGAGGTGGTAGGCAGGACCAGTGGGCTGCAGCGCGCGGCGGATTCAATCATCTCCTGTTCCTCGGCGACGAGGTCGAGGAAATGCCGTTCGAGCCGATGAAGTCAGCTAGGAACTGGTTGCGCAAGCACTTCGTTATCGCCTACACCGGGATAGAGCACAAGTCCGGTGACATCCATTCAGGAGTCTGGGAGCGCTATGATCAGGGCGACCAGTCTGTGCTCTCTGGGCTGCATTTAATCAGAGGAGCCGCGAGGACGATGGCAGACGGACTACAGAGGGACCGCCGAGAACTCGTTGTGAAGGCCCTGAAGGACGTCTGCGAGGGCGTAGATATGCTCGATCCTGCCATTCACGACCCGTTCAGGACCGTAATCTCGCCGCTTCAGGAGGCTGGTTCAGTCGTCGCTTGGAAGGCCCTAGGCGCAGGCGGCGGTGGTTCAGTCGGGGTGCTCTGCTCACCAATGGGCGTCAGTGCAGCGGTTTCTGCAATAGAACAGGCTGGTTGGGAAGTCATCGAATGGGACTATGACAATCAGGGTATGCAGGTCAATTGACGACTGCCGACTACCTAAGTCTCAAACACCACCTCACTTTCGTCCTACCAATGGTAGGACGCTCTGGAGCGCTGGCCGCGGCAATAGTTCTGCTCTTCCTCCTTCCTCTAGCCTCATCGACCATCGTGGCGACTCAGGAGGCAGGAGGATTCGACGCTGAGGGCAACTGGAGTGCCTCGGTCGAGCACGATGTCCACCCCTACTGGTGGCTGCACTGGAGTCGCGACAAGGATGCGAACGAACTGGATGACAGGCTTGAGTGGCTGCTCGAACAGCCCGCCGAATTACAGCAGGACTGGTGGAGAAGAGCTCCTCCGGGAAGCGCTAGGGTGTTCGTAGACTACAATCATCATCCGACCGACGCCGATGTTTCTGCTCTAGAGGGCCTCGGAGTTGAGGTGACTTTCCGTTTCACCTACCTAGACACAGTCTCTGCCACCGCTCCGTTTGAAGCAATTCTAGATTCAGAGGGAATACGTTCACTGCCTGGCGTGGTCATGGTCGAGGACCTCGGCCTCGCTGAGCCAAACATGCATGAGGCTGTCCCGAACATGGGCGTGGATGATGTCTGGAACGACCTCGGTCTAGACGGAACTGGATCTGTTATTGCAATACTCGACACTGGGGTTCGGGGGGACCACGAGGGCCTCAACGACATGGACGATGACCCTTTCACTTGCATTGACGACCCGCCCGATCCACTCGATCCCAATCCGGAACCCATTCCCGCCGATTGCGATCCGAAGATAATCGCATTCTTCGACGCTGTGTTCACAGACGAGGAACATGATCCGTCCGAATCCTATGACTCTGGGACACATGGCAGTCACGTAGCTGGTATCGCAGCTGGTAGCGGCGGAGGGCAGTCAGACCCAAGCACCGGCCTGCGTTACGTCGGTGCAGCCCCCGGCGCCTACCTAGTTACCATCCTAGCCTGCTGCGACGGCGACATTGAGGATGTAATGCAAGGGGCTCAGTGGGCGATTGACAACAAGGACAAGCACGGGATTGATATCGTGACCTCATCGTTGGGGGAGCAACAGTTTGAGATTCACGTCGACAATGATGGCAACTCGGCTTGGAGCCGCCAGATGGACATGGTCGTAGAGGCCGGTATCATCACCACTCTATCTGCAGGTAACGAGTTCGGCGGCGCTACATTCGCCGGCTGTAATACAATAGACAGCCCAGGAGATGCGAGACTCCCCGTCACTGTTGCGTCCCTCGACAAGGACTTGGGTCTGGCTATCTACAGTAGTCGTGGCTACACCTCAGATTTGAGAATCAAGCCCGATGTTGCCGCAATTGGATCTAGCATAATGGCACCAGATGCTCTAACCAAGGATGGTTACACCAGCAAGTCCGGCACCAGCATGGCCACACCGCTGATGGCAGGGATAGCCGCGTTAATGGTACAAGCCAATCCAGATATCACCCCTACCGAGTTCAAGGACATCATAGGGGCCTACTCGATAGAGCGGGAAATTGCAATTCTCGATGATCCAGGGTTCAACGACTGTAGTCTGCTGGAGACCCGCCCTGACAACGAGTTTGGCTATGGGCAGGCAGACCCAGTTGCCTTTGTCGAGGCTGCAGGCAGCATCGACCGCTCTCTGAACGTCTCAATGGATGTCTTGACCCTGCAGGAAATTGGCAATGAGAGCTACATCGCCGGAACCTCATCAGGTGGCGCTCCGGGATTGGGGCTGGTCGAAGTAAAGGTCGGTGGCGGAGAGTGGAAGGGTGCGGCCGATCTGTCGAAGAATGGTGACTGGGCTACTTGGAGAGTCAAACTCGACCCCCACCTTGAATCAGGCAACTCGACGATCTACGCGAGACTGAAAGTTTCCGAAGACAGTATCTCTCCAATCGATGCCCGCCGAGTTATACTCATTGATGGTGAGTTGGCCTCAGGAGCGGCAGAGGACTTGATCTCTATTGGCTCGTACGTGTTCTTCGTCCCCTTCGCATTGGTGATGGCCCTACTGGGTTTCATCATGACCACCGAGCGATGGGACAGGAAGTTCTTGTCGGCGCTGAAGCCCAAGCTGAAGCCCAAGATATCGTCCGATGCTGAACGTTTTGTCGATGCCGCTGGGTCAATAGCCGACTTTGACAATCCCGGCACCCCCGCAGAACGAGAGAGACGAAGAAGATTCAGAAGGGCTATCCTAGCGTTTATTCTCTCATTCCGTGAATTCTACAGAGGCCTCAGAAATGGCGAGGCATTGACCGAGAACAAGGCGTCTCGAACCATCTCCCTGTGCATCCTCTATGTCGCCCAGGGCCTGCCCTCCGGCTTCGCCAACGTCGCCTTCGTCGCTTTCCTGGTAACCAATGGAATCGCAGTAGAGCAGATTGCCTTGCTATTCGCTACCGTCTATCTGCCTTGGACATTCAAGTTCATCTGGGGCCCAGTCATCGACATGGTGACTTTCCCTCAATACGGAATTAGACGACCTTGGGTCCTGTTCGCAGAGACGGGCATGATTATCTCCCTTGCTACCTTGCTGATGGTCCCAGACCTTGTCGCTTCAATCGAACTGGTGACTATACTGCTATTCATCCACAATCTATTCTCCTCTCTGCAAGATGTCAGCGTCGATGCTCTGGCTGTTGATATCCTCGAGCCGGATGAAGTCGCCACTGTAAACGGACTGATGTTCGCCTCTAAGAGAGGTGGAATCATCTTCGGCGGAGCCGTCCTTGGAATGCTAGTTGTTCCCTACGGAATCAAATCAGCAATCATGGTTCAACTGCCACTATTGGTGCTGATTATGATGGTACCTCTCTTCTTGCGTGAGAGGCCAAGTAACAGCCTGTTCCCATGGAGCAAGAAGGAAGAGCAGGAAGAAGTCTGGTATGCTGAGGCTGAAGAGGCGATTGAGGCGGAAGAAGCACTACCCTGGGAGGCAGATCACCCGGAGGAGTTCACGCAAGCCCGCTGGGTAGCTACTAATCTCTACGAGAGCCGAATGTCTCCAGCCGCACTAATCCTCTGGCTCAGCATTGGCTCACTTCTGATATGGGGGCTGTTCGCCATCCTGCACCAGCTTACCAGCACATATACTGGAGATTGGGCGTTGACATTCGGAGACATCGCCGCACCGATGAAGTCGATTGGTAAGTGGGGTCTGCTGACCTCAGTCTTGCTAATGCTGGCTGGATGGCTTGGAGCATCCATCCCGGATATTCGGAATCCTATGCCGGCTTCCGCCCTTGCTTCAGAGACTGCTTACAACATTGTGAAGGGATTCTCCACTCGCTCTTCCTTCATTCTGATATTCCTGTGCCTGCTTTCCGAGTTGTATCTGTTCACAGACCCAATCGTTGTTGACATATTCATCAACGAGGCAGGTTGGTCCCAGACCAAGTACAACGCAATCGTCGGTGGCGTCGTCATCGCCTTCATGATGTTCGGGCAGATCGTCGGAGGAATGCTCGGAGACAGGTTCGGAGTCAGAGAAGTCTCAATGATTGGTTTCTCGTTGCTTGCCCTATCAAACGCATCTCTTGCTCTGATGAGCGACTACTGGACCAACACGAATCTGATGGTCGGCTACCTGTGCGTGAGGGCGGTAATCAACGGGGTAGCGTGGATTTGCGTCATCGCCGTGGCAATGAGGCTGACCTTCAGTAAGGCAGGTGGCTCGCAGTTCACCGCCTACATGTCGATGTTCAACCTCTCAGCAGTGATGGCGTATCTATTCACAGGCAATATGACTCAGAGATTCGACTACGTCACTTGCCTCTATATCGGGGGCGCGCTAACACTGTTCACTGTAGTACTACTATGGTTCATCGACCCCGATGAGGTCGATAGGACTCTCGAGGGACGCTTTGGTGATGGTGAAGATGAGTTCGACGGGGATCTCGGAGAGAGGCCAGAGGCGTGGTATGAGGAGGATGAGGCCGTTGTCACAAGTTAGGGAGCAACTAGAGTCCGCGGAGACGGACTTCCTGTTGTTCAGTCAGACCATCTGCCCCTACTGCACACGTGCCGAGAGAACTCTGGATGCGCACGGATTCACCTACACCGAGGTCAACCTCGACCACCACGAGGGACTGAGGGAGGATGTTGTGGCCGAGACAAGGCACAGGACCGTACCGGTCGTTTTTGATTTGAGGGGTGATGAGCCTGTGTTCGTCGGCGGCTCGGACCACCTTCTTGAGTACCTCTAAAGGCTCCAAGAGCTGGTAATGCCTCCTGCAATAATCAGTCGCAGGTAAGTGTCGCCGGTGAAACTTGCTGTCAAAGTATACTCTTCTGATGGGTAAGGTATCGTACCTAGGGTACCGCTCTCACTAGCGCCTGGTCCCCAGACCCTCTCTAGGGCCGAGATGGAACCGTGATCTCTCAGAGTTAGTGTAATGCTCGAAGAACCCGAACCACAATTCGCATCGAGGAAGTAAATCATCTCGTCCCACTCTCCGTCATTAGGGTGGTCGCTGACGAAGAAAGTGTCGCGGATTTCGATATCAGGCCCAGTGTCTTCCCAGATGTCGGAATACAGGTCGCCACCACGCACGAAGTAAACATCGCCGGAGTGCCCAACTCCGCTGGTGGCCAGCATCATCCTCATCTGTTCGACATCCGAGTCGTCGGTCCAGATGAATGAGGAGAAGAACTGGGCATCCGTGTCGTATACGTAATCAAGCTTCGAGCCGTCAGCAGAAGAAGCACCCATTGTGACATAGTTGCCCGATATCCCTCGGACATCAGCACTCCATTCTATGGAGAATAGTGTAAAACTCCAGGTGTTGCCCTCTTCGAGCGGGAAGTCCATTACAGCCTGAGCAACGCCATTCTCAAATGCTGCTAGATCCTCATGTGTCATCCGTCCGAGGAACGGGTTGTGGTTGAGCACCGCGTGCCTGCGTGCCTCAGTAAGACTGGAAATCCCCAGCATATTCGCTGTCCCCCCCTCCTCGCTAACCGATGCGACTACCAGTCGAGCCGTGTCATCAGTGTAGTCAGGAGTGGAGAATGTGTAGAGCCACCAATCACCGACCTCCCAAGTCGGTACTTCGACTGATTCTGAGCCGCCTACAATGCTGCTTATTCCCGAGCAGCCGGATAGAGCAGTGGCCAGCAGAAGCGTTGTGACGGCTAGGCTCAGCGCTCTGCGCATGAGGGGCCGTGCTAGCCGTCAGTCATGAGACTGACGCAGTCAGGAATCACCGTCTCAGAGCATTCCAGTCAAAGTTAGACCGGGAGCGATAACGACTGCCACAATCGACATCAGCTTGATGAGGATGTTCAGCGAAGGTCCGCTGGTGTCCTTGAATGGGTCACCGATGGTGTCGCCGATGATTGCTGCATCATGGGAGGCATCACCCTTCACCGCACCTTCGATGTGGCCTTGCTCAATGGCTTTCTTCGCGTTGTCCCAAGCACCACCGGCGTTGGCCATGAATAGCGCCATCAGCACACCGGTCACAAGTGCTCCAGCTAGAAGCCCGCCCAGGGCAGCCGCGCCAAGTACAGTTCCGACAATCACAGGAGCTGCGATTGCCGTCAGTCCCGGAGCCACCATCTCGCGCAGAGCGGCCTGGGTTGAAATCTCGACGCATCGAGCACTGTCGGGCTTGACACCCTCTCTGCCCTCCAGCAGACCGTCGATCTCGCGGAACTGGCGACGAATCTCGGTGACCATATCGCCTGCTGCCTTGCCGACACTGGTCATCGTCATCGAGGCGATGACGAACGGTAGCGCACCACCAATCAACAGTCCGATGACGACCATAGGCTCAGTGAGACTGAGATCCTCTGCTACCATTTCAGGGACGGAGGTCTTGAATGCGGCAAACAGAGCCAGAGCGGTCAGAGCCGCTGAGCCAATGGCGAATCCCTTGCCGATAGCAGCAGTGGTGTTGCCGATACTGTCGAGCCCATCAGTAATTTCACGAACATCTGGACCGAGTTTACTCATCTCTGAAATCCCGCCAGCATTGTCTGCCACCGGGCCGTATGCATCGACGGTCATCGTGACGCCGACGGTAGCAAGCATGCCCATGGCGGCCATCGCGATTCCGTACAAGCCTAGATCGCCACCACCCATGTAGTGGTTAGCGCCGTAGATGCCGCCTGCGATGAGAATAATGGGCAGGAATGTCGACTGCATCCCGACTGAGAGACCAGCGATGGCGTTGGTAGCAGGGCCGGTTTTGGACATCTCTCCGATGTGAGGAATTGCCTTAGGAGATATTCCGAAGACATCCTCAATCCCAGTGTAGTACTCGGTGACGAGTCCGATTGCAATTCCAACTATGCTACCGATGATTACTGCGATCATCGGGTTGGTACCTGTATCTAGTCCGAGGTAGCCGATTCCGAACCAACCGCCTATCCAGAATAGGATAGCGCCGATGAAAGTGGTATTTCGCAGTGCAGCAGCAGCATCTCCTCCCTTCATCAGTTCCATACTGAATATACCTACGATGCTCGCCGCGTATCCGACGAAAGCAAGGAAGAGAGGGAGTATGACATAGTGATCTCCCATATCAGGAGATGCTTGGGCTATGACCATAGCAGCGATAATTGATCCTACGAATGACTCGAAGATATCTGCTCCCATTCCTGCCACATCTCCAACGTTATCGCCGACGTTGTCAGCGATGACGCCTGGGTTTCGAGGATCGTCCTCGGGAATTCCGGCCTCGACCTTTCCGACAAGGTCAGCTCCGACATCGGCGGCCTTGGTGTAGATTCCACCACCCACGCGCGCGAAGAGCGCTATTGACGAAGCACCCATTCCGAAGCCAGCGATGTTCTGTACGGCCTCACCGGTGCCTAGCCACATGGCCATTACTGAGATGCCGAGAAGACCCAGCCCTCCTACGGACAGCCCCATCACGGCCCCGCCATTGTACGAAACAGCAAGCGCTGCAGACTGTCCACCCTCAGCTGCGGCCATAGCCGTGCGCCCATTGGCGCTGGTAGCTGCACGCATACCACTGAAACCAGCGACGACGCTTGCCGCGGCACCAGCAAGGAACGCTACTGCTGTCTCCCATCCGGTATCTAGGAAGACATACAACAACGCAGCAACCACTGCGATGAATATGGCGAGATACCTGTATTCTGCATTCAAGAAGGCCATGGCGCCATTCTGAATCTGCTGAGTAATATCTGCGACAATTGGATTACTAATCTCCATTTTGTTGATTTTTTTGTACAGCATGAAAGCAATCAGTAGCCCTACTATCGCTGTCCCTGCTCCTATTTCTTGGATGTTCTCTATCTCAATCATACTGTTCACCTGTCGCCCCGCCGACCCAAGACTCGCTTATAATTCAAATCCCGCGCCTCCGCCCCGTAGGGGCGGACGAATCAGGCATTTAGGACGGTGGAAGCGAAAGAACTCAGGATGCCGGCACCGTCGTGTTCTCTTTGGAACGAATCCAACTCCTCTTGACTGATGTGACCCCATTCGAAGGCGCGTTCGATGCGGGCCTTCGCGGCTTCTGGGTGGAACTGTACTCCCCAAGCAGGGAGGCACTCACCGTCCTCGTCGAGGACCCTAACCGCGGTTACGAGGTTGTGATTTGTATGGCCGAGCAGAGAACAGCAATCAGGAACTGTCACGACATGGTCCCGGTGAGTGAACAGCACAACTGGGGTGTCCCCGGCCCCCGATCTCCTTGAGCTGAACAGTGAGTCGCCCCTGCCCTCGTTGGTAAGTTGGAGATCAGAGACTCCGTTGAACAGAGCATCTTCCCTGGTAACCTTCGCCCCCAACGCCTTGCACAGAAGTTGATGCCCGAAGCAGATGCCGAGTGTTGGAGTTCGCGACCTTGCCGAGACCCGTAGGAGCGACGCTCCGCCATCCATCCAGTCCTCCCAAATTGAGACATTGCGTCGCGAACCGCTGCAGTACACGGCATCCACGTCAAAGTTAGAGAACCATTCAGAGGTCAAATCGTCGTCGCCGTGCAGCGGCATGGCAATCCGGCGGAATCGCACCGGATTACCGGAGATATCGACAACGCGCTCCTGCCAGAATCCGTATTCATCGTCCCAGTGAGGTACGTCGTCATCTGTCAGTACAATCTCGCCCTCTATCTGCGCTCTGTCACCGATTTCTCGGGACTGCATCTGAGGGGTGAGCAGCAGTACCTCCACGCTTCCGGCCTCGGCTAGAGGCCTAATCATCTCCTGATTACCCCCGTGGCCGAACTGAGAACGTTCGACCAGCAGATCGAGTAGCATCACCTTCGTGTGCGCGCTCATATCGCCTCCGAGGGGCAATTGGTTGAAAGGCCACCCCCCTGACTGCATTGCCGGAGGAATGCCCCATATGGTGGACAAGCAGATGATTCTCGACTCTGTTGGGCCGGTTCAGGCCGTGCTCGATGCGCACGACGGGGTGGTCAATGTGATGGACACCACTGACGGTGTAATCATGATCTCTCTGGAGGGCGGATGCACCGGTTGCAGCGCTACTCCGATGACGGCGATGCAAATCTACTACTCACTGATGAAGCTCGCTGAGGTGCAGGACGTCGTATTCGTCAATGGCGAACTGCCTGCCTACATGCGTGCGTTCATCGATGACAAGCTCTCGGGGGAGTGACTACTCTTCCTCAGCGCGCATCTTCGCTATCTTGTGTGGATTGGTCTCACCTTGGACGTCCTTGCCCTTGATGTTCATCACTCCGGCCAGCGCTACTATCACAGCCACCACGGCCATCGGTCTCGCAACGTTCCTGGATCCCCAGAGTTCCCCTCCCATGTAGTGAAGAGCGAACAGCAGAACAGCAGATACGAGGCACAGCACGGCTATCACTCGCTGAGCAAGCATCTCACCGGCCTCAGTCCGAGAGAAGGTACCTATCGACATCCAGAGAAGAACAGCGACACTGCACAGGCCCACTGAACCCGTCTCAGCCAATGCAACAGCATCCACGCCGAGCCGTGCGCGGGGCCGCTTGAGTATGTTGGGGGTGGACCTTCCTACTGTCAAGGGACAGAGTCAAGTCGAATGGCCACTGGTTGGGAGCGTGGTCAAGTCGTCTGGATGGAGTCTGCCGAAGGCGAGGTCCGAGGGCCCACCCTTCATCACCAAGTCGCAGATTGTTACGGTCCTCGAACAGGCCGGGGTACTACTCGAGCTAGACGGCGCCAATCGATTCCGAGTCATCGCCTACCAGAACGCGAGTCGCGCACTAGCCTCACTCGAGGAAGACCTACTGGTAGTAGTAAGTGAGGGGCGCATCACTGAGGTGAAGGGAATAGGCAAGGGTTTGGGTGCACTGATTACCGAGGCAGTATTGGAAGGTTCCTGGGGGGGCCTGTCCTCACTCTACGAACGAGTTCCACCTGGATTGATGGAGATTGTCGGCATTCCCGGGTTAGGGCCGAAGCGAGCGCGCACTCTGTACGAAGAGATTGGAGTGGATTCAGTCGAATCTCTGAAGGCAGCTTGCGAGATGGGCCATATCGCACCACTGTCGGGGTTCGGCGATAAGAGCCAGCAGAAGTATCTCGATGGAATCGAGTTGCTGCGCCGCTATCAGGGGCGCAGTAGGATGGATGTAGGGCTGTTGTACGGCCAAGCCCTCGAAGAGAGAGTATCCGCCATCCCAGGGGTCATCAGAGCCGAGCTCGCCGGAAGTGCCCGCAGGCGCAGAGAGACCATCGGTGACCTCGACATAGTGGTCGGGGCGGAACCAGGCAATCACGACTCGGTCATCGAGGCCATACTCGCCTTCCCTGGGATCGCTGAGGTCAAGGGACACGGCGAGTCGAAGGTCAGCCTCATTCTCGAAGCTGACATGCTCGGAGGAACCGGAGACCGAGGCAGCGTCGATGTGCAGTTGGCCGAGACGCTTAGGGAGCGCAGCAGTGATGCAACCATCGACGCTCAGGTCAGGATAGTAGCCCCTGCGACATTCCCCTTCACTTTGGCTTACTTCACCGGTTCCAAGGAGCACAACATCAGGATGCGGCAATCTGCCATGGACCGTGACCTCCGCCTCAACGAGTTCGGGTTGTTTCCAGAAGAGGCCGCTGGAGACGCCATTGGCATGGAGGCCGCCAAGCACACCCTCGAATGCGCTGATGAGGCTGATATCTACGGGCATCTCGGAATGTCTTGGGTGCCGCCTGAGATGCGAGAGGACATGGGCGAGATAGAGGCTGCAGCAGAGGGCGGCGCAGGCCTTCCGACGCTAGTCGAACCTTCTGACATCAAGGGAGCACTGCACAACCACACCGTAGCCTCAGATGGTACCGCTACACTCGAAGAGATGGCAGAAGCGGCGATGAATCTGGGTTGGGAATATCTAGGAATAGCCGACCACTCAGAGGTACTGAACATCGGTGGCAGGCAAATCGGTGTATCTGCGACCGATGTACCCGGTCAAGCGGAGTCAATTAGAGCACTGAACGAGCAGTGGCGAGACTCGGGTACCGACTTCCGTCTGCTGCACGGTAGTGAGTGCGACATCCTAGTCGACGGCAGCCTCGATTACCCCGACGAGGTTCGTAACTCACTCTCTCACGTGGTAGGGAGCGTGCATGCGCTTGGCAGTTGGAGGGGTCGCGATGAGATAGCCAACACCGAGGCTCTTATCCGAGCGGTCGAGAACCCGACTTTCACCATTCTAGGGCACCCTACAGGGCGCATACTGCAGGGCAGAGAAGGCTTCCCTGTCGACATGCACGCCGTTCTAAGAAGAATGGGCGAGATTAACGCCGAGGGCGAGTTGAAGGCGGTGGAAATTAATGCGTCCCCGTACAGACTGGATCTCGACTGGCGACTATGCAAGTATGCCAAGGAACAAGGTGTCCCGGTGTGCATCAACCCTGATGCCCACGACACCGCTGGCCTGAGGGACTTCTGGTTCGGCGTACAGGTCGCCCGTAAGGGATGGCTCAGCGCCGCGGACGTTTTGAACACTCGCAGCGGTGCACAGATGGAGAGCCTGCTCGGCCTTTGACGAACCTTATCATGCGAGAGCACGAGGACGTACTATGCGACTGATGCGAGCTATCGTCTTCGCTGTGATCGCAATCTTCCCAGGTCTGCTGCTCGCACTGTTCGCCTACCTGCTTCTCGGTGGTCCCGCCGAGTCGACCGAGTGGGAGACTTGGATGTACGGCCCCTGCTATGGAGTTCCCGGACTCTGCGTCCTCGGCGCCTTCATTCTAGGGCTGAGGGAAGACCGAGAGGATTAGCATGCGACGGGCTGAGAAGGCGCGTCAGATTGGCCGCATGTTGGATGAGATCTACCCGGAGCAACCAATCCCTCTCGCTCACAGTGACCCATACACCTTGCTGGTCGCTGTCATGTTGTCGGCACAGACCACGGACAAGAAGGTGAACGAGGTGACTCCGACGCTGTTCAAGTCTGCGAACTCGCCTGAGCGCATGGCTTTGCTAGAGGTCGAACAGATTCACACTATCATTCGAGAGATTGGACTTGCTCCAACCAAGTCCCGAAATCTCAAGCGAATGGCAGAGCAGATAGTAGAGGACGGAGGAGGGGTGAGGCCTGATTGGGACTTCCTCGAATCCCTCGCAGGAGTGGGTCACAAGACTGCCAGTGTGGTTATGGCGCAGGCTTTCGGAGTGCCCGCATTCCCGGTAGACACCCACATCCACAGGTTAGCAGCGCGTTGGGGACTCTCCAACGGCAGCAACGTTGTCAGGACCGAGCGCGACCTCAAGAAGGTCTTTCCAGAGGATACGTGGATTCGCAGGCACCTACAAATCATCTACTTTGGAAGGGAGCATTGCCCTGCTCTACGCCACGACCTCACTCAGTGCCCCATTTGCTCATGGACGTCGACCAAGAAGCGTATACGAGAGGAGATGCGGGGCTGATTCACCGTCGGTTTTGTAGCCGTTGATGGACTCGCAGCACCGTGGGGAATACAGTGGAACTCAGTGTGGGTGATCCGGCTCCCGAATTCAAAGCGACTGTGACCGACGGATCGAGCATCAGATTGTCTGAGATGCTGAGCTTGGGTGATGGCGTAATACTCTACTTTTACCCGCGTGACAACACTTCGGGATGCACAGTACAGGCCTGCGACTTCCGCGACAGCTTCGGACGGTTCATGGACTCGGGATGGAGGGTCATTGGAGTCTCCACTGATTCCGCCCAGAGCCATCAGAAGTTCATTGACAAGAACTCCCTGCCGTTTGAGCTCGTAGTCGATGAGAACTCCTCTTTGCATGAGGCATATGGCACTTGGAGGGAGAAGAGCATGTACGGCAAGACGTACATGGGAACCCTGCGCTCGACATTCGTCATCGATTCAAATGGGACTCTGCGATGGGTTCGCTACAAGGTCAGCCCAAAGGGCCACGTCGATGAGTTGTTATCGGAGTTGGAGGTTGTCTGATGGACGTCGACGAGCGCCGTAGGCTGGTAGAGGCGTTCCTCCGCCGATGCGTCACCTACGCCGATGCGTCGATTGAGCGGAAGAAGCAACGGGGTGGGGACGAGGAGGCCCTCGCCCAGTGGCAGGCCTACCGCGATTTCACCGAGCACGCGGCCGAAGAGGTCGCCTCGGGGGATCTCGACACGTGGCTTGAGGACGAGTCTCAGACCTCGGACTCCGGTAGTTGATTCCAGATTGCCATTCCGAGCTTGTGTCTGATGGTATCCACCCTCATCCTCGCACCTGCAACCATCAGTAAGGTATCTGACTCGTTCAGAGAGAATACCGGGTAGCCTATCCTATCGCCCATCTCCTGCACTCTTCTCTTGCAGACGTCCTGCTGGCTGGGCATGTGGGTGAGCGATCCGAGATCGACCAGCATCATGTTGCCCTCCATTAGGTCCTGCTCCATACCTTGTAGAGGTAGTCGATGCAAGTCATCCGGTCTCAAGTAGGCAACTCTACGATTGGGCCGAAGGGTGATCCTACTGGTTCTCTCAGACCAAACGCCCTCCCCCATGTCGTGGAACCGGTCATCGGCCTGCGGACCGGGGTCGACGGACATCCTCTTGGGCTTCGCAGGCTGCTGCTGCACCTTGGACGGATCGGGCAATCCGAGGAGTCTGTACAGGTTGACCACGGTCTCGGGCGAGTCTAATCATCAAAGAGGGCTTCGATGTCCTCGTTGTCCAGAGCCTCATCTACGGACGCCGCGACGGCCTCCGGAGGCGCCTCTTCGACATCTTCTTTCTCCAACGACTCTCCAGCCAGTTCCTTGAATGCATCCGTGAGTTCACCATCCACCATTTCAGGCTCCTCTGGTGGCAGTGGCTCTGGTACTCTAGGTGCCCCGGGTGCCTTCTCTACCGCTGACTCGCCTTTGCCCTTCCTAGGCCCCCGCTTCCTCTTTTCGGAATCGAAGGGATCGTAGTCAGGGTCATCGAAGGCATCGTCCATTGAGACTCGTCTGCCCCTGCGTCGACGGACGTTTTCTGTCACCGTGGCCTCGATGACAACTTCGGGCGAACGCATCCTCTGAATCAGCACCGCGACTAGAATGACAATCAGTCCGAGCAGACCTATGTATATGCCATAGTCAGCCATTATTACACCGAAGCTGAAAGGCTCCTTCTTGACTTGGATGACCAGTGTGATGGAAGAACCATGGCCCTCGTCAAAGGCTGTCATCTGGATGGTCCGAGTGCCTTCGCTAGAGAAGGCCACCTCAATCCATCTCCCTTCCTCATCAACATCGTTGGAGGGATCTCCGTCGCCGTCACTGTCCTTGTCAATGTCCAAATCCCAGATGTAGACCATGTTCTCCATGTCGAACTGCGAATCTGTGGTGCCATTCGCCGACAGTACGATGACTTCACCCTCCATGGGGTTGTAATTGCTGGTTGAGGCCCTAGCATCAGGGTCGACATTGTTGACATCTATTGAGATGGTGATGCTCGCACCCTCACCATCATCGTCTGTGACATGGAAGATGATGTGATCTGGAGCGGTGGTAGCGTCGGACCAGGCGTGAGCGAGATGCAGTGACTCCACGTCACAGTCGTCACTGGAGTTGCCCTCGGAATCGGAGTTGGCATACGGGTCGAGATCGTAGCAGGTTACTAGGTTGGGCAGATCGCCAAAGGTATCGCTCACCTCGACCGATAGTTGTACTAATTCATCCTCGGCCACCGGTAGCAGCGGCGTCACCGGAGAGATCGACGGCGCTACGTTGCTTACGATGAACTGTAGAATCAGCGTTTCGGTGCTGGCCCCGTCGTCATCAACTATCTGCAGAGTAGCGAGATGCTGTCCAGAGATGTCATAGATATGTTCGAATTGACTCTGGTATCCGGTGCTGCTGATAATTAGTTCCGGCTGCAGTTCAGCATCTGGGGACCAGTGGTGCTGGAGACCGCCCAAGTCATTCGTAGAGTCATCAGCCCATCCTTTGATAATCAGAGAATCGCCTTCATTGACAGTGTACCTAGCGTTATCTCCAAGCATCTGTGGAACGAGCCTGTTAGGTCCGAACCACACTTCGGCCTGCGGATTAGTTGGGGCGATGTTAGTGACATCGATTGTTAACGTGTCTTCGGTGGTAGCTCCGTCATCGTCCATCACAGTGACTTCTATTGTGTACGGACCTTCGACCTCAGGGGTGACCGTACACCGCACTCCCACTTGTCCTTGGTCGCAGGGAGTATGCCACTGTATGTCGATAGGCGCGTCGGGGTTCTGTGTGTCGAGGTCCCCGCTTTCCTGAACATCAAAGGTCACAGGTGAAAGCACTGGGACTGACTCCTGATCTACACCGATCTCGACCTCGGGCGGTCTGTTCAGGATTGTTATGACCGCCTCGGCGTAGTCCCTATCATTCTCGTCATCCGTGATAGTCATGGATACAAGGAACGTACCATCATCGTCCCAAGTGTACTCGTGCACACAGTCTTCTTGGGTCGAGGACCAGTTGTCGCCATTCAACTTCTCGACAACGAACTCGCAAGTCATCGCCCCGCCGTCTGGATCATAAGATGACAATCCGTTGAAGCTGACTTCAGTCAGCGTTAGAGACTCAGGTGCGATTGACAGGTATGCTGTTGGCAGTCTGCCGATGAAGAGGGTGAATGAGCCCTGGTTATTGGAGCGATTACCATCAGCAATAATTTCCTCGTCAGGATCGGCAGTGAAAGTCAGGCTGATATCTCCGAATGCATGATTCTCCGGAACGGTCCAACTGACATCAACTCGCATTTCCTCAAGGCTTGAGAGGCTAGGGACGGGCGTCGATGATGCCGAGCCGTCTGGGGTCTCAACCATCAGGGTAGTAGCAGGGGAGTTCGAGATTCCCCTATTGAGGACAGGCACACTGAAAATCAACTGATCCCCAGGAACCGCATTGAAGCCTATACTGTTGTCAAGTGTCACTGTCCTAGTGCCTCTGGTCCGCTCTACAGTAACGCCTTCGGAGCGTGAGATGAGGTCGACCTCGTGAACATCGGGGTCGATGGTCACTGTTGCGGCACCAAGCAGTTTCTGGCTGGGAATCCAAGCGACGATCCCGTGACTACCTAACTCGTTGTCGCCGAGCGTATCATCAGCGGAGTGCCCCGTGTCTATCGTGAAGTATGCAGAGCCATTAGCAGACGTCGTCACGCTCTGGATATCACCTTGAATCTCATATCTCACCTCTAGTGCCTGGTTTTGAACGGGCTGACCCCAGTTTTCGGTGACATTTACCCATACCGACAACTCAAAGTCCAATGGGCTGAGTGGGTGTTTTACCTCTACTGAGACCTGTTTGGACCTCCCAGCGGCCTGATACGATGTGAGTTCGTGGTCAGCGTAAATCCCAACTCCCGCGATGGCCGTAGAGGAGCGAATTTCGCCTCGGATGGCGGGGCAGAACCATTTGTAACCCGTCTCTTCTCCGGAGTCGTCGTAATTCGTGATATTGTATGACTGCGAGCAACCGCTGTAGGATATCCCAGGATATCCCTGACTGACGACCTCCCAACTCGTGGTGTTGCTGCTAGTGCTATCCGAGGGGATGGTTACGTAGTCGCTTGAGCCACTGAAGTCGTTAACTTGAGTGTAGTCGGTTTCCCACTCTTCTCCGACGCTGATTGGGAAGTCATACCCCTCTAGAGGGGGCGAGTAACTGGTATCAACGACCATGTCGGCAATATCGACAGTTTGAGTCCACCACAGTATCTGGACGACAAAGTCGATGTCAAAAGTAGCAGTGTATTGAATAGATGCTAGATCGGAAGCACGAAAGATTTCTTCATTATCCATCTCGACTATTAGGTCGCCACTGTTTCCGTCGAGATTTATGTTATTGGCCTCGTAGTAACCGTCCGATTCTACTTTGTAGACTAAGGTGGCATCACCATCGACCACCATCGTGTAGATGTCCGTGACCCTCTCGGTAAGAGTCCCGTCGAGATATTGGACATTCGTACTGACTCCCGAGCTAGCCACGAACTCGCCGACGTCTAGGTATCCGTCGTAATACCAAACGTCGTTGACCCTCCATGCCGGAACGTCTACCAGATTCGACGTTCTCACAGAAGATTCCATTATCCGAAAGTCCGAAAGCTCCTCAGAAGGGCCTTTCATGTCCATGAAAATGCCGGACTGAGCTGACATCATCATCAGTAGAGCGAGCCCGACAGACAGCCTCGCGTATGAGCGCATGCCTCGCCGGGACGGCGAGGAACGCATCAATATCACCCATGTAGGACTCAAATCTACAGCAGATCCGCCAATTCGTCCTGTATGAACTGGACCGCCTCGAGAATCTCTGATTTGGCGCGGGCGCCGGTAATCACCATCTTGCCGCTGCCGAATATCAGGCAGACGACCTTGGGGTAGTCAAGTCTGTAGATCAGTCCTGGGAATTGCTCGGGCTCGTACTCTACCTTGTCGAACGGCAGGTGGAAGGTGAGGTTGTTCAGATTCAGTTTGCGCGGCAGCGCAGCCAGTGGCTCACCTTCACGGATGCCACGGATTCGTGAATCCTCCTCTTTGACCTCCTCGTCGGTGGCCGCACGGATGCCATCGGAAGTGTCAATCACGCGGGTGTTGTTGTCGTCCATCCGGGCCATTCCGGCATAGTCCTCAGGGTAGAATAGAGAGTAGGTTGCGACCATGTTCTGGACCTCAATCTCGACATCCTTGAGATCCCATGTGTCTATCCCTGCAGCACGCAGGTCATTCGTCATCCTCTCGATGCCGACCTCGATGTTGTTCTGGTTCTTGCCGCCGGTGCAGACCGCGCGGCCGGAGCGGAACATCAGGATAGCGAGTTTCGGATCCACGACCCTGTAGACGACGCCAGGGAATTGCTCAGGCTCGTACTCGCAGTTCAGTTGGATGGCTATGTCAGGTAGGTCAAGTTCCTCCGCCACTCTGGTGGAGGCTACCACGTTTACGACAGTTAGACGCTCTTCATCACTAAGCATGGGCCGCGCACTTATATTCTACTTATAAAGAATAGTTGCTTATAATTAACACGTAATTCCGATTCAATAAGCCGTTTTCGGCCGTTTTTCACAGCAAATGGACGCCAGATGCCCCGAGTCTTGAGATTAAAGGCCTCCCTCCGGCCACCTCAATGGCCTCTGCGACCCTTTGTGGCTCACGCGCCAGAGCAACCATGCACCCTCCTCCGCCAGCACCTGTCAGCTTGGCTCCAAGAGCGTGCGGTCTAGCCGCTTCAACTAAGGCTTCGAGCGAGGGACTGCTGACCCCTAGGAGACGGAGCTTCTGGTGGCATGCATCCATTGCCATCCCTACTGCCTCTAGGTTGCCAGCCGACAACGCTGTGAGCCCGGCGTGGGTTATCTTCGCGATGGCATCCATCTCTTTCTCCAACATCGGCTCCTCCTTGAGGCGCTGGGCTACTCCAGCCACTATCTTGCCAGTCGGCGACGCCTCTCCGGTGAAGCCGATCACTAACCATGCCTCTTCCATGTGCGGAGGCAGGTCGACCACGTTGATTGACCACTCTCTATCCCCCTCAGGCGTGGTCAGGGTCGCATCGAAGACGTGCCTGGTGCCTTCGACACGCTGACCTGAAACCACCACACAGCCGCCAAGCGCGCTGGTGGCTGTGTCAGTCGGACTGGCGCGACCCTGCTGAGCCCGGGCTTCTGCAGAGTGACTCATGCGGGCCAGTTCGACTGGGTCAATAGGCTCGCCTGGCTTTGTATGTGAGTACAGTGCGGCCCCTATTGCATTTGACAGAGCAGCGGAGGAACCGAGTCCGGCGGACGAGAACAGTCCGCTGTTAACCTCCATCCGCAGCGAAGGTCCGTCGTACCTGAACACCTCATCTAGGATGTGCGAGATGTGAGGATGCCTTGCTGAGTCAAATGGGAGCCCCTCAAGGGTCCACCTGTCTGACTCCTCAATACTAACCTCAACCCCGCTGTCTATGGCAACTGCCACAGCAGGGTGGCCGTAAACCACGGCATGCTCTCCGAACAGGATGCACTTGCCCGGTGCGAACGCCCTCGCCATGGCTCTAGGCTGGGTCATTGGGCCATGAGTGTTGGCCTCGGTAGGCGGTTGTTTCAAGGACATAGCGCCACCCCATGGGATATGTCAGGCGTAGCCTGACAGGAGAATCAAGATGGAGCATCCTCTCCTACAGTCATACGGCCCTCTGGATGGTTGGCACATACTGCTCTTAATCGGTGGACTCTCCATCGGCTTTTTCGTCTACCAGGTGCAAAAGGCCACTCGATTGGTTATGATAGGGGCGAAAGACAACCGCTTCGACTCGTGGTTCACCAGAATCAGTGAGTTCACCATCGGCTGGCTGGGCCAAAAGAGAGTCCTGAGGGACCGCGTTGCTGGCAGCATGCACGTCTTGATGTTCTGGGGTTTCCTGATGCTGGCTTCCGATATGCTCGATCTCGCTACCGCGAACGCGTTCTCGGACCACGTTCTCCCTGGGTTGCTAAATGGGCCTTGGAATGGGATGGTCGAACTGGGATACACGATGGCTCTGATTGGATGCGTCGCCGCTTTAATTCGCAGAGTCGTATTCACCCCTGAGAAGCTGAGGGGCAAATCTCAGTTAGAGGGCAACATCATCCTATTCCTAATCTTCTCCATCACGGTCACATCGTTCGTGGTCGAGTCCTTTCACAGCCCGTCCAGCACTTGGGAGCCAATTGGATACTGGGTCTATGGCATGGGCATTGCCGATGGAACTGTTGTAGCCGCTTATTGGATCCACATGCTTTCTATCTGCGTATTCTTCGTGCTGATTCCGCTCTCTAAGCACATGCATCTGGTGATGGCAGTGCCAAATGTTTTCTTTCATGATGTCGATCCACCGGGAAAGATGCGGCCACTCGCGGTCGATGACTACGGTAAGGCAGTGCCGTTGGAGGATTTAGACATCGATTCTTTCGGAGTCAGCACTTACACACAGTATACGTGGAGGCAGCTGATTGACGGCTGGTCTTGCACCTCGTGCGCTCGCTGTCAGGACGTCTGTCCCGCACACGCCTCGGGCAAGGGACTCAATCCGATGGAGGTCATCCACGATGTTCGCAACTATGCCAACGAGCACGCTCCGCTGCTGCTGGCGGGTGAACAGCCCGA
Source organism: Methanobacteriota archaeon (assembly GCA_014240285.1). Taxonomy (GTDB): domain Archaea; phylum Thermoplasmatota; class Poseidoniia; order Poseidoniales; family Thalassarchaeaceae; genus Thalassarchaeum. The sequence continues at coordinate 5,741 of JAAZXI010000002.1, read as the reverse complement.
GGAGACGATGATGCATCGCATCACCGACGAGGCGGTCTGGGCCTGCACTACCTGCAACGCCTGTGTCGATGTCTGCCCTCTCTACATCGAACACGTCCCCAAGCTCACCGACCTGCGTCGAAACGCGATGATGGAGACGATGGAGTATCCTGAAGAGCTGAACACGGCAATGGGCAATATCGAGTCAGCATCAAATCCCTACGGTTTCGGCGCGCATGAGCGCGCCGACTGGGCAGCCGATCTCGACGTCAAGGTCGGAGAGCCCGCCGAGTACATCTATTTCGTAGGCTGCGCTGCGAGCTTCGACGAGCGTAACCAGAAGGTAGCCCGTACGACGATATCGCTGCTCAAAGAGGCAGGACTCGATGTCGGCATACTCGGTATGCAGGAAGGATGCTCTGGAGACCCCGCTCGCAGGGCCGGAAACGAGTACCTGTTCCAGATGCTGGCCGAGACCAACATGATGACTTTCCAAGAGTTAGGAGTAAAGAGAATAGTAGCCTCTTGCCCTCATTGTTTCCACACTCTTGGCAAAGAGTATGGCGATTACGGTGGCGAAGAACTAGAGGTTTTCCACCACACGGAAATTCTAGCTAAACTGCAAGAGGAGGGCAAACTGCCGCAGGTCGAGAAGAACGACCGCAGTGTGACCTTCCACGATCCTTGCTATCTAGGGCGCATAGGTGGGGTAATCGATGAGCCTAGAGACGTCATTGGCGGCGTAGACGTTGAGCCCGAGAGGCACGGACAGGACTCGTTCTGCTGTGGAGCAGGAGGGGCTCAGATGTGGATGGAGGAGGATGCCGACAAGCGAGTCAACGTGATTCGAGCCGCAGAGTTGGCTGAGACCGGCTGTGACACAGTCGCAGTGGGTTGCCCGTTCTGCTCTGTCATGGTCAAAGACGGCTTGGATGCCGTAGGCGCCGAGATGGAAGTGATGGATGTGGCCGAGTTGCTCTGGGAGCAGATAGTAGCTAGGGATGAGGAAATCCAGGAACTGGCTTCTAGGCCACTGAAGAGCCTGGCGAGCAGCGACCATCAAAAGTAAGGTCAATGACGTGATAACATGAGCGACGAATTCACCGCATTCGGGATGACTATTCCAAGAATCGCAATACTAAATGGCGCTATTCTTACGGCATGGGGGGCAATATCCTACTTCATGCAAAGTGCAGACCCTCCGTCAATTACCGCTCTTATCCCAGCATTCATGGGTTTTCCAATGCTTACCCTAGGGATGTTGTCTGAGAAGAATGCCAAGAACAGGCATCATTACATGCACGCTTCAATGGCTTTGGCACTAGTCATGACAATCGGTGGAGCAAGGATTGTAACAGGTTATTCAGATATGTCTACTCTGGCTATAATTTCGCATCTCCTACTTCTTCAGGTTGGTATTTCCTTCATTATAGTCGGTGTCAAATCATTTAGGCACGCTAGGCTACAGAGGGAAGCAACCGGTGATTGAGTGAGGCCAGTAATCGGAATCACCTGCTTCATGCGTGAAACCGTTTACGGGAACTGGCACAGGCACGCAGCCATCCTTCCCTCGGCATATGTCTCAGTCATTGACAGGGTCGGAGGCACGCCGCTCATCATCCCGCCAGCAGGTGACATGACCAAGATTCTCGACAGCATCGACGGTTTGGTCGTCTCAGGTGGCCCAGATCTGTGCCCTGACAACTACGGCGAAGAGCCCGAGTCGATGACCGTAGAGTTCTATCCCGATCAGGATGCCACTGAGATGAGCCTAATTCGAGAGGCCATGGCCAGAGACATGCCCTTCTTCGGTGTTTGCAGGGGCATGCAGATTCTCAGCGTGATGCATGGCGGAAGTTTGCACCAACACCTAGACACGACCCCTGGCCACGAGGGCCACGGAGGGTTCGACGGGGTCGAAACCGAGCACGGAGTCACAGCGAAAGAAGGGTCCTTGTTGGAGAGTCTTATGGGCACCTCGATTACAGTCAATTCGACGCACCACCAGGGTGTCGCCGATGCAGGTGATTTGACAGTCACTGCGATAGCCGAGCATGACGGACTAATCGAGGCGGTTGAGCGCCAAGACTTGAGATTCTGCCTCGGCGTGCAGTGGCACCCCGAGCGCGCCGGGCATGACGTACTGTACTCAGCACTGGTGGAAGCGGCGCGGGGTTGATGACCGATAAGCCGCGCAGTCCGGACAGAATGACACTCAGAGTCTACGACACGCGCTCGCGCGAGAAGTGTGAGCTGTCTACTCTTGAGGATGGCAAGGTGAGGATGTACGTCTGCGGCATCACGCCGTACTCCCCCAGCCATCTAGGGCATGCTCGTTGCTACCTCGCGTTCGATGTGGTGCACCGCTGGCTGGAGGCCAGTGGGTACGACGTCGACTACGTTCAGAACTTCACCGATATCGACGACAAGATCCTAGACATCTCGGACTCGGAAGGCGTCGACTACTCGGTGGTCGCTAACAGGAATATCGACGAGTACCTAGAGGTCATGGACGCGATGAACGTCCTGAGGGCCGATCACTATCCTAGAGTCACTGAGACAATACTTGAGATTACCGACATGATCTCCACTTTAGTGGACAAGGGCCACGCCTATGTTGGAGATGACGGAGTCTACTTCGAGATTGACACAGCCCCAGAGAAGTTCGGTCAGCTGACTGGCCAGACCCTAGAGATGGTACGAGCCGGTGCAGGTGGACGAGTCGAAGATACCGGCTCGGGCAAACGCGACCACCGCGACTTCGCGCTCTGGAAGCTGACCAAACCCGGCGAACCCTCATGGGACAGTCCGTGGGGCGCTGGCAGACCGGGTTGGCACATCGAGTGCTCAGCGATGTCTCTCAAGCACTTTGGCGAGCAATTTGACATCCACGGCGGTGGCCACGACCTGCGTTTCCCTCACCATGAGGCAGAAATCTTCCAGTCTGAGTGTTGTACTGGGAGTGAGCCGGTGGTTGCCTACTGGATGCACAACGGCTTCGTCAATGTGGACGGCGAGAAGATGAGTAAGAGCCTAGGAAATTTTTGGACCATTCGAGATGCCTTCGGGCACCACGCCCCTCTTGCGCTGCGCTATGCCTTGCTTAGTGTGCCTTACCGCAACCCAATTGACCTGACTCCCGAATTCATTGAGGACGCTGCTACCCATTTCGACAGGCTCGTCGAGGCGTACGGGAACTCACTCAGTTCGGACACAGAGTCCGGCGCAGATTTGTCGGGTGCGAGCGAGCGATTCACTGCAGCGATGGATGATGACTTCAACACCCGAGCGGCAATGATTGAGGTCCAAGGAGTGGTGGCCTCCGCAGCCGGCTCCGATGTGGCTGACTGGCTGGAGCAGCATGCCGGAGACGCTCTCGGACTCCTCCCTTCATCTGACGAGGTCATGGCAGGACTGGCTCAGGCTGATTCTGCTAGAGCCGAGGTCGCCGAACGGGTCGAGGCGCTGCTGGCCGAGCGTGAGGTAGCCCGTAAATCGAGTGATTGGGGACGTGCTGATGAGATTCGTGACGAACTCGTTTCGATAGGTGTCGTCGTCGAGGACGGTCCGGACGGGCCGACTTGGCGCTTGGACTGATTACTCTTCTTCGGATACGAGGACAGAAGGCTCGCTGTTCACACGACTGCGCAGGTTGGAGTTGACCATCCCAACCGAGCCCACAATCACGGCCAGAGCGATAAAGATGGCCACCCAGTAGAGGGGACCATCCATCCAGGACTCATCCTCTGGCTCAGGCTCCGGCTCAGGAGCCGACCCCTCGTCCTCGGCATCGATGAACGACCACGCCGCCCGACAGGTCACCTCCTCGGGGTAACTGCCCGCATCAGAGCACAGGCGAGCTGGCACGGCGATTGCCTCTTCCACCTCAAGATTGCAGAATGAGCCGCCGGCCTCGATGCATTCGTCGGTTGGCTGCATCACTATTATGATGGAACCGCACAGCAGGATCTTGCTGGCCGGCGTCGTAGGTACATTGGCCTCGAAAAGAGTCGTTTCGGTGGATTCGCACACCTCGAGGTGTATCCCTTCATCGATAGTGGTGAGGTGCGGAATGGTGCCTCCGCGCGGCCCGTAGGTAGTCCACAGAACCGGTAACTCGGGTTCAGGTTCGGGTTCCGGTTCGGGTTCGCCCCCGCACACAGTAGTGCCGCTGCAGTCGTAGTCATCACAGTCCACATATGGGTCACCGTCGTTATCCACGCCATCGCTACAAGCAGTCTCGGTATCCTCCGATCCACCGTTACTAGGAGGAGTGGTGTCAATTGGACCGGCTCCGGCGACAGTCCCGTCGACACGATGCCCGTCCTCGTTCAGCTCTACGTCGTAGTAGTCTCCCCACAGGTCGATGGTCCTCCCACTCTGGAATGTCAGGGAGTTGTTCAAGACATCGAAGTAACGCTCATCACCGAGCGTGAACAGGTATTCGATTGGTACTCCAGCGCCTTGGTTGCATTCTTGAAGCGCAGTGAGCATTTCGGCATAGGTCTGCTGCGCTTCCGGCACGCCGTCGTAGGTGATATCGGCGGCTTTGGTGAAGCCCACACCCTGGATTATCTCTATTTCGTCGTCCATTGCTTGCATGATGTCGACGTCGCCGTAGATTGCCAGTCCACCCACGATGACTAGGCGAACGTCTGGATCGATTGCGTCGACGACGTTGCGGTACGGATCAGAGCGGAAGGTATCGAGTACGACTAGGTCGGCGGCCAAACCCTCTTGGATGCGACCCGTATGCTCAGACCAGCCAATGGCGTCGACGATGTTGGTGGTGATTGCTTGAACCAGTTCGTAATCGGTGAACACATCTCCGAGGACGTTGTCATCCCACCAATCAGCGGTCTTCAACTCGTGCATTGAACTCTTGGAGCCCGATGGCGCCCAGTCCGGACCAATCATGATATTCACACCCTCTGCCTTCGCAGTCGCGATGTCTGTGGTATCGCCATAGAGCAGCAGATTTGAGGTCGGTGACCAAGCAAGACTCCCTCCTACATCTCCAAGCGCAGAGAGCTCGGGCTGTGTCAGAGCGGTGCCATGGATAATGACAACCTCGCCGACGAGTAGGTCGTTGGAGACGAGGATGTCAAACTCAGCGCGACTCGACTCATCGACGCCCTCAGCAAGGTGTAAGAACCAAGCATCGAGATTACCCGAGGAGTTACCGTCCTTGATGTGCTGACCGGAGTAGTCAGACTCCAGTTCAGTCACCTTTGTGTGGATGTAGTCTTTGCCGAAATTGTAGAGTTCAATGTTGCGCGCGAGCATAGTTTCGAAAGTGTCGGTGTGGGATGTCGAACTGCCTTGCAGCGCGGTGTTGCCACCGGCGACCGCTCGCAGTTCAGCAAATCGCATCGCGGACGAGTCATATAGCGAGCACCCAATGTCCTTTGCATCACTATAGCCCGAGTAGGCCTGCCATTGGTATCTGTTATCCCATCCATCCGTCCCGTGATCCCAGAGCGGAATTAGGTTGTATTTCGCGTGGTTGTGAGGGTCAATGAATCCAGGGTATATTGTGCCACTGGTTTGAATTGAAATGACACCCGCTGCAGTTGCCGGCGCACCTTCCGCAGCACTCCAAACCGCTTCAATCATGCCGCCACGAACCAGTACTCGCCCATCTTCGATGACGTCGCTCTCGGAGACCATAGTCACTACGCGCCCCTCAAGGATGTACTCCCCACTGTGGACATGATCCTGCGGAGGGTAGCAGTTGCCCTGCAGGTGGTTGGCACCCCCCC
>JAAZXI010000029.1 GCA_014240285.1 Methanobacteriota archaeon | reverse complement strand
GAGGGAATGAGTCGATTCTAGGCACCTCGTCCTGGGCTTCGATGTGCCACGGCTCTGTCAACCTCAGTGGCAATACTTCACCATTATTCTGTGCGACATTCTGCAGTGAATCAAGCAAGATACGGATGTACTTCGAAAGGACCATTGCCACCTCGATGACTGGCATGTTGAACTGATTGACGAAGCTCACCATGTTCTCCTGTAGGAAGAGCAGTCTCTCCTCGACTGGTGCTTCGGGTGCGGGCACCCTCGCATCTTCGTCCATATCGGAGCGTGAGGGGGGTTGCTCAAGAAATCAACTAGTGGTGCGGTCATCGTACCTGATGGGTGAGCCGCTATTGCCCCTCACCCCATCTAACATATCGTCCTCAATCTCGAAGAAGTCGTTTAGCCAGTCACCATCGGTGTCCCAGTTCGTAGGATCGGTGCCGTCAGCGATTTGATCACCGTCGATGTCAATCAGCCACCAACCGTAGACGTACTCGTCCAAACCTATGTTGGGCAGGTGGTACTGGTCTCCTGCGAACCTCTGGTACTCGTCGGCCCAAGCACCGTTGACGTAGATCTCGTCGTTGCTGGTATCGATGTCTTCGTAGTCGGCGTCGTTGTCATCGATAATGAGAGCAAACAGTAGGTCAGCGTTGTTGATTCGATACATACGGAAGTAGTTCGAACTGAGTGCGGAGCTGCCGGAGCAGGTCCCCAGAAGGGACTCGCGTAGCTGCCACCACTCCTGTACGATGCTGCCGGAGCAGTCGTACAGCCCGGCCTGCCTAACGAGAGTGGGGGAGGCTAGGGAGGCGTTGACCAGTCCGTAATATTCCTGGAAGTTATTGTATGGGACGTACAGGCAACTGCCGCTGGAGCAGTCCCAGCCACCGTCGTTATCAGCGTCCTGCCCCGCGTCGGAAGGATCGGTGGCGTCATGTGTAAACCACGTCCACTCAAGATCGGGTCTCGCGATGCTCGTCCCGGTGATTTTGACAGGCTTCCAGTTGGTTGCAGAGATTTGCTGCCAGGCGACTGAAATCTTCAGGTACGACGACCAGTTATCATTGGCCTCGTTCCAGCCACGGTAGTACTCGTAGAAGTCAGGCATCATATCGCCGTCGGTATCGTTGTCAAGAGGGTTGGTCCCGTACTTGAAAACCTCTCTTCCGTCAGAGAGATTGGTGTCCTGCACGTAGTCGATAACGACACCGTTCTGCATGATTGGCTTCATCACCATTGAGTCGTCATCGGAGTCAGAATCGAGAGGATGAGTGCCATTTTCATATTCCATAAGGTTGCTGAAGTAAAGACTGAGGAATCCCTGCTCGATTTGCTGTTCGATTGGTGCGGGCGTGAACTGCCGGCCCTCCCATGTGCCTTGAGGGGCTGGGATATCACTCCACGACCTGTCATTCCAACCGTCGGCATCCGGATCGTAATCGACGTCCAGTGGGTTGATCGGGTTCATCGACCACCTGTACGAGTTCACCGGCAGGAATTCTCCGTAGATGGAGTAGCAGAACTCCCAGCCATCGGGCATCCCGTCTCTGTCGGAGTCAGGGTCAGTGGGGTCGCTGACTCCGGCGATGCTGTAGTTGAAATTATCTGGGTCGACGCCGTTGATTAATCCGGCGCGCTCGGCGGACACTAGGCTCTTGGTCGAGAACATGACGTAGAGCTGAGCGAATGCCACCTCGTATGTCATACCGTTCTCCTCAATCTGTGCGGTCACCGCGTCAGCGCCGTAGGAGACAAGACCGGTCCCATTTGGGATGGTGTCAATTGCCGAGCGCTTACCGTACACCCTTGCGTCGTACTCAGCGAGGTTGTCGAATGACTCCGAGTCCGAGATGTACCCATCACCGTTGCAGTCGAACGAGTCGTCATCAGAGTCGGTGTGGATATCACTGTCTGTCAGGAGGTTCATCTCCCAGGTGTTCTCCTCAAGGTCCCACTCGGTGAACCAGTACTCGTACCCGTCGCTCATGCCGTCTCGGTCGGTGTCTTCCGCGTTAGGGTCGGAAGCACCTAGCAGAGCCGAAACTACCGGCTGAGGTGCAGAACCATCCTGCCACGACTGGAATTGAGCTATTGCCAGTTCTGCCCTGCCCTCCTTGTTGAACAGTATCCTATAGACCCGGTTGACCGCCTCATCGGGGTCCAGCAGCTCGGCCTCTTCCCACATCCTTGGTGCATCCGGAGGAGAGAGTCCGCCGTTCGCAGGATTGTTGAAAGTGAGATTAAGCTCGACAAGGTCGGTGATGCCATCGCGGTCGGAGTCGTAGTTACCATCACCAGAAACCAGTGGATTCAGAGTCCAGACCTCGTCGGTGGAGTTCCACCGAGTGAAGATTAACTCGATGCCGTCGAGCAGTCCGTCGTCGTCGGTATCAGGGTCATTGGGATCGGCTGTCCGGCCACTCTTGTTGATCTGTTCGGCGGTGAGGAAGGTACCGAACGAAGCGGCGGACTCCGCGGACAGCCAGGGTGATGCCAGCAACTCTCCACCGACGCTCAATAGGTAGAACTGAGGCACTGTGATGAGTTCGTCGGCCTCACTGAAGTTGCCATCAATGACGTTGTACTCCTCCCAATTGTTCATCCCGTCGCCGTCTGGGTCACCTGTCCTGTCACCTTCGTCGACCGGGTTGAGTGTCCATTGCCCGTCGAACAGGCTCCATCTGGCAAAGTAGAACTCCCAACCATCTGGCATCCCATCTCTATCTGAGTCGGATGACAATGGATTTGAGGAACCCACATCCATAGGAGCGGTCCCGTTAATCTGACTCTTGTAAGCAGTGCTGGTGAAATGCCCGAAGGAATCGTCGGCAAAGTCTAGCCACGTTTCGTTCCACAGCAGGGTGGTGAAGTTCTCTGGGTATTCCATACCTGAAGCAGACTGGTCACCATACAGAATTTCCGACTTGAGATGGTACTCGAGCCAGTTGACCAAACTCTCCTCGGGATCCAGTACTCCGTCGTGGTTGATGTCGTAGCCATCTCCGTCGGGATTGTTCAACTGGTCGGAGCCGTTCAATGGGTTTATTCCAGCATTGTCCTTCTTCCAAGAGCAAGCGTAGCGAGCCTCCCATCCATCTGGTAGCGTATCTCCATCTGAGTCGATATTATTGGGATCAGTCTTTGTCCAGTTGGCAGCCGCCTCAGAAGTCTCTCCGTGGCTCGCGAGGCCCTCGCGCAGGACTGTCTCCAGCAGGTTACCCCACATGTATTCGCAGAGATTACTCAGACCATCGCCGTCGGCGTCATCGTCCTTGTCGGTGGGATCACGTGGGTCCAAAGTCCAAAGGTTGCCGCCGTTGTAAGCGTCACCAATCCACCTGCGGTGCTCCATTTCCCAGCCATCCGGCATCCCGTCGCCATCCGTATCGGGGTTAGTAGGATCCGTCGGCCCATCTGTCCCCCCTCCGGCCCCCGAGCCGAGCCAACCCTCCAGATGAACCTGCTCTGCCAGCGCTCCGGTCTGCTCATCGCAGAGATACTCTTCGTTGAGATAGTGGCACTCAAAGTGAGTGGATTTGGCGAACCAGCCCCAGTACTCCTCGCCGTCGGTCAGCCCGTCGTCGTCGGTATCCATGTCGCGCGGATCGGTGCCGTTGGATCCACCCTCGGTGGAGGAAACGAACCTATACTCGTCAAGATTTGTCCAGTCGCGATTGAAAGTGAAGTCGTCGGAGGTAGAGAAGTGTACTCCGTCAGAGTCGGCATCCCGGTATCTGTCATACGGGTCAGTGGGGTCAAGTCCGTAGATGAACTCCCAGCCGTCGGACATGCCATCTAGGTCGGAGTCATCCGAGGTCGGATCGATTGGCATGATGTTCATGTAGCGTCCGGGAGATATACCAGCGAAGACCCATAGACTGCTGCCGTGCTCTAGAGTGGTCAAAGATGTGGCAAGTCCTGGAATCCTTGTCTGATTGAGATAGATTCCCAAGATCCCGGAGTGGTCGCCCTCTAGGCACCAAGTGCCGTCACGAGACCCTATTACCACCTTGCCATCCATAGGCAGAATAGCGCGAATGTCATTTGCACCTTCGGCCCACCTGTCAATATTGTACATCCTCTCTGAATCAAATGCAATAAGAGGCATCTGTACCAATAACTGAAGATTGAGCAAATGCAGTCCGCCTGCTGTTCCCACCCAAACCCCTGTGACCTCCTCGACCCCACCTAGAGAATCGAGAGGTCCGGCTGTGACCAAGGCGTTGACTACTGCCGACTTAGATACGTTCAACAAATCGGCTCTCTTTACGAAGTTCTCGGCATTCACGCGGTCGAAGACCCACCATGGATCTCCCACTGAAGTGGAGCCGTCGGTAGTGTTCCACGCAACCAGTCCAGCATCGGTGCCAACCAGTAAAAGAGGTCCCCTACCGAACATCGGGACATGCAGTGCAGTGTGGACTTCTGCCTTGGACGAAGTCAAGATATCGGTCATAGCTTCGTTCAACACCGGTTCGCTAACGGTTGCTTCAGCTCCGTCTCCCTGATTGCCAATCGTGGCGGTCCAAGCGGATTCTTTGCCGAACAATATGAGGTCGAGGTCACCACTCCCTGTATCCAAGGTGTAAATACCATCGACCAATCCAATGTCCGATTCAGACATCGAATCCATCAAGGGGAGTCCGCTTTCTAGGGTGATTGAGTGCATACCCACATTGGTCCCTATTACGAGGAAGTCGGAATCTCCAGGAGACCATCTAATCATCGTGTACATCTCCATCCCCGACGGAATTTCATAGAGAGTCGAAGTGCCTTGGAACGGATCGATTACAGAGATGCCGTACCTCGAGCCAACCAGCAACCGATCCCTTGCAGAGTCGGCCAACACTGTATGGACTGCCCCATCGACAAGTCCAGGACTGGTGCTCTGATCAAAGGAGGTAACTACCGAGTCACTCTCGGAGGGAGAAGTACCTCTGAGCCCTGGGGTCACCCATGCTCCGTCGTCGTGGTGTATCAGGTACTCCTCATAATTACTGAACGCCTCGCCCCAATGTGCTGTGGAGGTTGAAATGTCAGGTATGATGAAACCGTCCCGGTCTAGGTCCCACCCGTCCAAATCAGTGTCTTCGATGGCATCGCTGGAATTACGCGGATCCAAGCCGTAGTGAACCTCCCAACCGTCAGGGATACCATCACCCTGAACTGCCAGCCCTATCGCAATCACCTCTGACCAGGTGTAGTAATCTGAGTCGGGCTCTGTAGGATCGGTGCCGAGCCAGCCGCTGTCATCAGTGGCTCTCGTCATCTCGGTCTGGCAAGAGTCACCGGTCAGTCCCGGGATTTCTCCTGCGCACCACAAGCCATCCCGCTCAGTGAGCCAATCTCCGGGCGTCCCATACAGGTACTCCTCAGAGTTAGTGTAACGCTCACCGATGTCGATGTAACCGTCCCTGTTGACGTCGAAGCCGTCACCGCAGCCAAAGCTGAAGTCCTCACACTTGTCGATATCTTCTATTGAGTCAGAGGGATCCAGTGGGTCAAACCAGAGGCACTGCCACGCGTTCGTGGCGTTCTGATAGCCAAGTCCGCCCTCGGTGCACATGTATATCTCGTACCCGTCAGGAAGGCCGTCCCCATCAGTATCTGCCACCCTAGGGTCGAGATACTCCCTCAACCCAGATTCTGTGAACTGAGGGGGCTTGCCTGTCAGCGAGAGTCTATCAAAGCAAGTGTCGAGGGTGTAGGGCCAGCAAAACTCGAGTAACGCACTGGCCCCGTCGTTGTCGTGATCGGACATGTTATCGGTGGCATTCATTGGATTGAGGCCATTGATCGAGACAACTCCTGTGCTGCTCTCAATCAGCCTGACATCACCGAATATCGACTCATGCAAGTCGGGGATACGGTCGCCATCCTCGTCAGTGACAGGAGGCCCTCCTCTGTCAGCTGTGATGGGGTCAGTCGAAGAGACCGAAGACTGGGGGCGGGTCTGTGAGACGAAGGCCAAACTGCTTAGAAGAAGTAGCGTAATCAGTAGCGCTGTCTGTTTGCGACGCACGGTACAACCTCTCTATGCTATTTTCAGCGTCGTTCGTTGACTTATGATGATGATGGAGCGTCGTTCGGACGCGCCGGGGTGCATCATTAGCGACGGCGTAGCCGTCGGTCGGACAAAATCAGTCAATTGCCTCAGGTCCTATGGATTCCTTCAAGGGGGGTGCTGAACCGACTGCCTCTGATTGCAATGGGCATGGAGATTACTCACCTCGGTTCGGGCAGCAGAGGTAATTCGACGCTGCTCAGTTCAGGTGGGACCCGAGTTCTGGTGGATTGTGGGTTCTCACTACGGCAGATGGAGAGCAGGTTGCTGCTTGCTGGTGTCGAGCCGCAGTCGATAGACGCGATTCTAGTGACCCATCACCATTCCGACCACTCAAGGTCTGCCAAGAACGCCTCGGAGAAGTGGGAGGCTGGGCTGCACGCCAATCTTGGTACTGCTGCCAAGATGGGGTGGCAACCAATATCGGAGTGCCGAACCTTCGGACACCTAGACAGAATCGGCATCTCTGAGGATCTCAGCCTACTGCCTATACCAGTGCCGCACGATGATGCCGACAACGTCGCAGTCATCGCAACCAACGGTGACGGGCGGAGGGCCGCAATCGTCACTGACCTCGGAGAGCCGACAGTCGAACTGAAGAAGCATCTCTCGGGATGCAGTCACATCTCAATCGAGGCGAACTACGATCATAAGCGCCTGATAGGAGGCCCGTATCCAGAGCCTCTCAAGAGGAGAATCTCGGGCAGAGGAGGACACTTGTCGAACACGCAGACAGGAGAAGTTCTCTCTGAGGTTCTCACCGACGAGGTGACCAGTATCGTTCTATGTCACCTATCGGAAAAGAACAATGCCCCGCACCTCGCTGAGAGTGAAGTGTTGATGCACATCGGCGAGTACTATTCAGGGAGCCTCTCAATCTCCAAGCAGGAAGGTCCAGAGTTCAGCAACTGGCTCGGCCAAACCGATCCGGAGAAGGTCAGCAGTCTGACCTAGTGGCCCATCACTGCCCTGTGCACAGAGGTCTGTACCTCTTGCATCCGGTCAACTGCGCCGAGTTCCTTGAACACCGATAGTGAGCGCTGCAGGTAATCCATCTTCTGCGAGCGGTCGCTCTCGACCTCACCCAGGCGCGCCAACAGCTCACCCTGCAGCATCCTGAAGTCGTTAGCCTCTGCCAGTACTAGGGCATAGATGTAATGTTCAGCCGCCTCATCCTTGCGTCCGGCGTCGCTCACGACCTGCCCGAGTAGCATTGCGACCTCGACAGCGCTGTGAGGATCGGCCTGATTGGACAATATGTCAAGAGCTCCCGAATAGTACTGCATGGCGAGTTCGTTTTCCTTGGCACAGGCGTAATACCTCCCCAATACCGCCCTCGCTCGGGCGTGGACTATGTCCATCTGTCCCTCAGTCTCCTCGAAGGCGGTGATGGCGTGGTCTCTAGCGCGGTCCATCTCGCCCATCTCAAGGAAGGATGAAGCCAATCGAATCCTAGCGTCGCATAAATCAGGGTTATTCTCTGCGTTGAGTAGTTCCTCGACATTGCCATAGACCTCTAAGGCGCGGCGGTTGTCCTTCCTACGTCTGTATATGTAGCCCATGTTGTTGTAAGATCGGGCGGCGCCCACAGCGTCCCTCATTGAAATCTGAATCTCAAGGGACTTGCGGTGCATCTCCAAGGCGTCTTCCATAGCTCCGCGCTTCACAGCGATGTCCGCTCTAGCAGATAGTAGTCGAGATAGTTCCTGTGCCATTTTGTGCTTGCGGGCCAGTGGAATCGCCGCCTCGTACTCAGCCTCGGCATCGTCCCAGCGCCCTTGAATCGACAGAATGTCGCCTCGCAACTCCCTGATGATACACCAACTTCCGGGATCGAAGCTCTGGCCTTCAAGGGACCTTAGGATTCCCAGCAACTCAGTGTGTCCGGAACTGACTAGGTCGTGACCCTCAGTGGAGAGTACCTCGGCGAGACCCTCAATATCGCCCGACTCATTGAGGTGATGTATGTACTCTATTCGCTCTGCTGCTATTCCGTGGCGGGTGCGGTACCACGCCTTCGCATTAGAGTGTAGTTCTTGGCGCAGAGACTCATCCATCGACCTGGTCAGGAATTCTCGGACTAGGTCGTGAACGTCATAGTTCGCACTGTCGGCCTGACGGGCGAGTCCCTTCTCGACCAAGCCGTCAAGCAGATCGGTCTGCGTATCGATGCCACTGATTGCATCAAGGGGCATCGGCTCGCGGAACACGGCTATTGCACCTAGGAGGCGCTTCTCAGGGCCTGACAGACGGCTGAATATTTCCTGTTCCACGAAGGCCTCTAGAGTCGCGTGAAAGGTCTCACCAACGCTTCCTCGATTGATGAGTTCTAGGACCAGAGGATGCCCCCTGGACAGGGTGTAGATGTGGAGGAACTGAGGCATCTCAATATTGGGCATCGTAGTAAGTATCTGGCGACTTGACTCCTGGTCGAGTCCCTCTAGAGGCATAATGAGTGTTACTATCTTGCCGGATGAGTCCTCCTCGGGAACCACCATCCTGAATGAGCGAGAAAACATCACGAGTCCGACTCTATAGAGATCTGGTATCTTGAGGGCTAGAGCCCTCAAAGCAGACATTAGAGTCTCATCACCGACCTTGTGCAGATCATCGATGACGATAAGAGTCGGAGAGTCCTTCAGCCCCTCTGCAATCAAGTTCACCGTCATGGAAGCCTGAGGCACTGGAGTGACTGCGAGGTAATCTGACAAGTCATTGTACCCCAGTGCTGATAGCCACTCTGAGATTGCTTCGAAGAAAGCTCGCGACCCTTCCCAGTCCTGACATCGGTGATACAGTAGATTTCTTCTATGGGTGAAGCGCTCTAGTAACTTCCCTGCCAGAGCAGTCTTCCCTATGCCAGCTATGCCGGGCACTAGGATTGAACTGGAGTGATCTTCCAATAAATCGACCATACTGTCTAACTCTGCCTCGCGGCCGAAGAAGCGGCGAATTATCGGCAGATCGTTGAGAGATGTAACTAGCTGCTTTTCAATATGCTTTGACAAATCTCTCTCTATCAGTTCGGCTGAGAGCGTAGAGAGGTCGACTGTTCCGGAATCGTCTAGATACCTGAGGAAATCGACGTGCCTCAGAGGAAGATCGGTCGACTCCAGAGCCTGAGCAAGCTCGAGGGTCTCTGAGCGCCCGTCAGGGTGGATGAGTCGAACTGGCTGAGTGCTGACTTTGGACCAAATGCCATCTGCTATGTTGGCTCCCTCCTCGGTCAAGAAGTACGCTTTCCTCTTACGCGAAACCCCTGTGACGTGGGCCTGCCTCTCTATCAGATGTCCCTGCTCCCTCATTCCCGCTATCGCACGCGGTACGTTGGAGCGGGCGATGGCGACGGCGTTTGCAATTCCCATCTGCGAGAGGGCGAAGGGAACTTCGACCTTGTCAGCATGGTCGACATAGTCTCTCAGATGCAAAAGAATGCGCTCTTGAACCCCCGGACGAGGCACTGCCATAGTGGTCACATTCGCTGAGCGTAATCATCCACTCAATAATGTTGGCGAGTGGCGAGCGGGGTTGATTCACGCGTCAGAATGGGCGGGGTCGGGGACCCATTCCTCATTATCTGGGTCCCACAGCCATCCGGGCTGATCGTCGTGTCTCTGTAACCTCGATTCCGGTTCGGGTTCGGGTTCATCCGTGATTCCGGCCTGCTTGGCCCAAGCGTAGGTATCATCTTCCTCATCGATATCCTGTTTGGCCTCAGAAGTACTGTCCAACTGCTCGTCCTCTTCCTCCTCGAACTCGAAGACGAAGAAGACTAGTGCTCCGATAACCGCGAGGAGACTAAGGACTATGGCGATTATCGAACCCGTTCCCATGCCCCCTCCATCGGAGTCAGAGGCCGTGATGCTGGTGCCCTCGAATTCACCTCCCCCATACTTGAACACGGGAGTTACCGTTCCATCTATCCTAGATGCGGGAATACCTAGGGACCAGATCGAGTCCTCGCCAACCACCGTGTTGTTCACAGTATTGCTCGCGATAGTGACACTGACGGTCTTGCCAGGTAGGCCGATGCCGGTGAAGACTGCACTGCCGCCCGGGGGGATGTTAGTGTCCTCAGGCGGCGTTATCAGGAACTCAAGGCCCATCACGGTGAAGGTGATTGGATTGGAGTTAATCTTCGAGCCATGTATGTCAGTTGCCACGAAGACTACATTCTCCAGTGTCCAAGTGGCCATGTCGGCATCATAGAAGAACATCGAAATCGGGTTGTAAATCGCCATTCCGTCCATGCCGACGCTGATGACGATGCCGAAGTTGTCGTCACTGGAGCGCGACTCATCGTCATACACCGACAGGATGAGTTCCTGTCCGGGATCGATGTCGTCGAAGTAATCCAGTAGGTCAATCTCGGCCTTAGTGCAGCGGTCCGAAGACTGCGAGTTGGTCTCGCAATAGAGGGTAATGACCTCGGGCCAGTCTGTGGAGTCGAAGGTCGGCTGATTGTTGTCTGCGTCAGGAGGATTGTCTGCGACGATGAGGATTTCAGCCCAGTCGCTGTAGTCGTAACCGTCGTACGAGCGGAACCTGATGAGATACTGCATGTCGTGCATTAGGTTTGTCGAATCCCATTCTAGTGACCAAACTCCGTTAGGGGCGAAGTCG
Organism: Methanobacteriota archaeon; assembly: GCA_014240285.1. Classification (GTDB taxonomy): domain Archaea; phylum Thermoplasmatota; class Poseidoniia; order Poseidoniales; family Thalassarchaeaceae; genus Thalassarchaeum. The sequence continues at coordinate 5,976 of JAAZXI010000029.1, read as the reverse complement.
GTGATTGAGTCTGTATGCACCAACAGGTAGTTGTTGGCGACATCCTTGATTTCGAGGTCGACTCGTGAGACAGAACCGTCGTTGTCGCGAGCAACTCCTTCAAAGATTGTCTCTTCGGAGACAGACAGCCTCTGGGCGTCATACGGGGTGATGACACTGATGAACGGGTGGCTGTTCGAGTTGTCTATCGTTAGGGTCAGTACCTCCGGTTCGCACTCGTCCACTAACCCCTGGCAGAAGTCGGTGTCCGACGCCCATACCGTGAAAGTATACGTTGCAACCTCTCGGGGCAACCCACTGAAATCCCAAGTCCAACTCCATTCCGGACCTCCTTCAGCGGGAGTCGTTACATCGAAGTTGGGGCCTTGTATGTGGAAGTAGATGTCTTGGACATCGGAGCTGCACTGAATCGGGCAGCCGTAGTGGTCGAAGGCTGTTCCCTCAAAGGTCACAGTGTCCTCCGAATGGGTCGAGAACGAGCTCGGTGATGACACCGAGATTGTCGGCGGTTGGACATTGAGCTTTATTGTGCGATAGATAATCGGGCTGTAGTCAATGCCGTCGAAGGCCCTGAACTCGAATTCGTAATCGCCTTCTTCTCTGTTGCTCATGTCAATCTGATAGTACCAAGAGCTGAATGGACGGTTAATCTTGGTCACCTGACCCTCGGCCATCCCACTGGTGTCGACGGCTAGTCCAGCAGCACTCCATTCGCTGGTGAACGGGTCCTTGATCTGGACCTCGTGGACGTAGCCTCCCTGATCCCACTGCGCCAACTCATCACTAGCGTAGATTCCGGCCAACTGGCCATCATGAGCGCTGCCGGTGAGGTTAATCACTCTGCGGTAGGAATGTCCGTCTGACTGTGTGACGGAAACCGTGGGCGCCTGGTTCTCGAGGTTGATGGTATCTTGCAGCGTTGTGTCTGTCAACGTGAATTCACCGCTGGCGAATCCCGAGCCGAACTTGTAGGCCGTGTAATAGTATCGGGACAGTTCCCTAGTGCCGGCTAGATGGTCGCAGTCCTCATCGTCGTTGTCAGTTGTCAAATCACCGTCGTTGTCGATTCCATCGAAGCAAGAGTCCTCGTATTCGTCATCGGCAAAGCCGTCGGGATTGTTACCATCTCCCAATCCCCTGATGTCAAGGTGGAAGTCTGACGGGAGGGCGAACCAAGGAGTGTAGCCGTTGTTATGGGTGTATAGAGAATATAGATCGTTTCCTAGAGCGTCCTCGATTAGTACGTTGGTCTCACCGACACGTTCGCCATTGACCTGCGTCTGGAAGCGGACCATCTCGGCCCTGCGTACCTGAACTGCGTAAGGCGTTGGTTGGGTCTCGATGTGTATCTTCGAGCGATCTAGATTGGACAGATTTGCAAAGGTGAAGGTGGTCGAGTTGTTGTCCATGTTGATAGCCAGGGGGAATCCAGAGGGAGTCATATTGGCGCAGTTAGTGCACTCCTTGACCTGGGTTGGCACGATAGCGGTCTGGAACTGGTTATCCGGCCATGCCTCTTGATCAGACCATATCAGTTGAACGGGGTAAACACCCTGAGGGGGACTGGGGATATATTCTGACTGCACGGTTATGGAGCTCTTGGTTACATTGTAGGTTGTACTCACTCCAGACCAAGTGTTCTGAGAGAAAAAGCCGAGGGTACCATACTGTTGCGAGCCTGCATAGCCATCGTCGTAGTTAGTCACGATTGCACCGGTTCCCGGGACGTTGAAGGTGTTCCTCTGTATGTCCAGCAGTGCCCCCACTGCGCGGATGCCGTCAGCACCCCCTGCAGCGTTGATGGTATTGTCAAACATCGATACACTAGCCCTGTAGGCATGTATTGCCGGGCAGGTGAAGTCACCCCCCCAGGAGTCGTACTTAGTTTGCGAGCAAGTGCCCGTGCCGTCGGTGGAGATGGTGTTGTTGGCTAGATATATTCTCGATGCAGAAGGGACAGGGGCGTTGCTACCGTACTCTCCAGCACGTATCGGCTCTCTAGCGATGTCATGGATGTTGTTGTTCTCTGCGATTACGTCGAACGAGCCGAGCAACCAGAGTCCGTTCCAACCACCCACCGGGCCAATGTCGTTGTTGGTAATCAGCACATCACTGGATTCGATTGCTATTCCCGAAGATTCCGCAGCACCCTCAAGTTCGTTGCCTGAGATTGTTGCGAGCCCGCCAGCGAATACTGTTATCGGAGCGCCGTCACCGGTCGTAATCTCGTTAGAGATAATCTCAATCGGATAGTCGACGTTGGAGACGGATTTCCTGCTGTTTATGTCGATGCCATTGCAGTTCACTGTCAGCTCTGAATTGGTGATTGTTCCTGCTGAGTGCTGCAAACTGAAACCATAGTCCCCTACCTCGATGGTTGCGCTGTTGATGTCAATGAAGGTGTCCTCGGCCCAGAGCACGGGGCGACTGGGGGCCTGTCTGCTGCAACCTACATTGGTTCCAGAGAATGTGGGGGAGTCGAGAGTCAAGGGCGTTACAGGTGTGCCCGAGCTGTAAATTTGCACCGCCGAGCCGCGCACGTCACTCTCCTCGTCGTTTCCCACGGTGTACTCTCCTCCTATGAGAGTAGGCTGGGCGAGATTCGTCGTCAGGAGACTGGTGGTGTTGATATCGATGAATTCGATTTCCCTGAGGGTGGGGCTGGCTCCGTCTATGACCATCGCTCCGTACCTCCACTGGAACACAGTCGGGATGTAGTACGGGATGCCCCAAGCACCATCAATGGTTATGTGTCTAAGACCGGTCTGCGAGAGATCTATGGTGTTGCGGATTAGCACACCCTCGTGGCATGATGGATCTTTTACCCAAATCTGCTGGTTGGCGTATTTCAACCCGTAGCACTCACCAGTGGCACTTGCATTGGATGGATCGGTCCAGGTGAAGGTGATTTTCTGAGCGCTGTTGGAGTTGCCATTGGCGCCGCAGTCGAAGACACCGGCACACAGATTTCCACGAACGTCCAAGTGAGTTCCATTCGGAAATATGACAGTAGTTCCTGGCTGGATAATCAGTTTCGCCCCGGAAGCTATGATTACGTCTCCAGAGAGTGAGTGAGTGCCCGACCAAGTCTCGGTTCCCGAGATGGTTCCTGAGGTGGTCTCGTTGTTGGCAGAAACAGGTGCTGCCGGACCTACTATGGCAACGAATAGACTGGTTAACATCAGCATGACGAGGAAGTGACTCCGCATGCGCTTCGTGTGAGCCATGCATTGCGGGGAATCGGACACGGATTTAATCATAGGGTAGTGGCGAGCCGTAGGCTCGAATGATACATTGCTAATATGTTGGCGTGCTAATCAGCAATATTCAACTCGAATGCAATGTCAGACGCCCACTGGGCCGCGTCGAGTATACCGTAACCGCCTTTCTCATCATGCGGACTGCCACTAATGGCCGTCTTACTACAGGAGCTCGCAAGCGTCCTCTTGACAATCTCCATCTCCTCCGAATCAATCACTCCGTCATCACCTGCTAGCGCGGTGCCATGCAGTTCTAGGATGAGAGCCAGGGCGCCGGATACTAAGACGGTCGAATCGCTGGTCCCGGTGGAATAGGCGTAAGGAGGCTCGATCTGTGTTGAGGTTGTTGAGAACAACAAGATTCCGGGTGCTGAAACCTCTGGTTTCTGATTCGGATAACTCCTGTTCTCCTGGCTGTACGGATCGAGCAGGGAGCCGTTGGCTGAATTTGACCAGACACTGCCACCATAAGTAGAGGCGCCTACGGCGATTACGCCTCGCAGATTGGCTGGTACTGAGACGTCTGAGATGCTGGTATCGTAGCCGGTGTTCCCGGCAGCGGCTACCACGAATATGCCGGCATCGAGGGCCTCTTGTACGGCCAGAACAGTCTCGGACTGGATTCCCATGCCGTCCCCCGGGTCACTACCCAGGCTGAGACTGACTATGTCGGCCTTCTGTGTGATTCTACACCACCTGATGGCCTGAGCTACTCTATCCTCCTGCCCCGAGGTGCCAGATGGACCGAGTGCGAGGGCTACCGATAAATCGACCCCTGGGGCCGCTCCGTAGAACTTGCCGTTGGCCACGAGGAGTCCAGCCATCATAGTTCCGTGAGAGTCTTCACCGACATCTCTAACAAGATTGTGTTCGCCCTTGTAGAAGTCTCTGAATCCCGCCAGCGTCAGATTGGAGAAGTCTGGGTGGGCGATGTCGATACCCGTGTCAACCATGCAAATGTGGACTCCTGACCCATCAAGGCCGGAGTCCTGCAGAGCCCTGATTCCCGTTGACTCGTATGCCCATTCGGTCTCTGGGAGAACGGGTGACAAATAGCCATTGATGTGAGGCCATACCAGCAGCATGAAAGCCGCCCCCAATGCGAAGGTGATGGCGCCCCATGGCCACAGAATCTCTTTCAGAGGAGAGGCCGGCCAACGCAGTTCCCTCGCCTCCTCATCAGAGATGCCATAAGCATCTCCTGGGTAGCCGGGGGCATCTGAGTCGATTGTAGTCAACATCCTCGGCTCTTCGGGCTCGGGCAGCAGTTCGAGGTTGTCCTTGCGACTCATGCTATACCTCGGCCTGCACGCGCAGAAGGAGAGTCATAGCCCTATAGGTGGTACAGGGGGTCATCAGAACGGTGCAGCCGACCTGCGCCTACTGCCGCCTCTGGTTAGGAGCAATAGTACGACCAGCAGCAGTGCCCCTAGTAGCCAGCCGATCCAGTCTGTGGGGTTATCCACCGGAGGGGAGCGGACCTTGATTTGATCAGAGTCGTACGCCTCCACCGAATCGAAGCCCGTTTGGTTGAGATCGAACTGGACGTAGTATGTGTCAGGGTCTGTTTCTGTCAAATCGAGAAGAATCTCAAACATAATCTCCGAATTCGCTGGTACCTCTCGGATGTCAGTGCCATTGACGCTTGTCGGATCATTGCAATTCAGGTCATTACACAGAGTACCGTTGAGCTGTACCATATGAGCGTCAATCAGACCATCGTTTTTGACGACCACGGAGAATAAAGTGAGCTCTCCCGATACCGCGTCCACGCCTCCGTTGTACAACTCATGCGAGACAATGCTAAGTTGGGGCCCAGATGTTTGTACATGTATCTCGATGTCTGGATAGGTGTTGTTCGCCTTATCCCTGACTGACACGTAGATGATGAAGTCCTCATCACTGGCGTTAGCCGGTGCGGAAACTGTGACGCTGTGAGTCGAAGAAATGAAACCGCCCGTAGTGTGCGATGTGGCCCCAGTCTTAGCCCATCCATCGGGAAGTTCCGAGATGTCGAAATCAAACTCAAATCGCTCGTCGCCATTACCTGTGTTAGTGAACAATATTGGGATATTGATTGTCTCTCCTGGTTGGATTCCGTACGTCTCGGACATCGGTTCAGTGAGCCCAAAGCCGTGAATCTGCGGAACTCTGACTGTAACCTCGTAATCCATTACATAACCGTCAGAAGTTGCAATAGTGATTGAAACGGTGTGTCCACCTTCAAACGAATGTGCGATATTCTGGTTGGCTGGTGTGACCCGAACATGCAGATTGCTGAAATTTAGAACATTATCCAACCCCATATCGAATGTAGTTCCAGAGGTCCAATCTCCAGATCCATTATGGAACTCTACCTGCCAATTGGATGAGTCTGTGCCGGCTACATATCCTGAGGTGGTGAAAGAGTCGAATGGTTCGTGACCGAGATACCCCACATCTAGGATGAATTCGACGGGTTCGAATGTTCCTATCCCTGTTACTGTCGCTGAAGCACCGGCCCCGGATACGTCACCGAAAACAACTGAGATACTTTCTAGATCTCCAAATAGATACCCTGTCCCGCCATTCGTGATGATTATCTCAGAAACCGTGCCCGAAGTCGCAGTGGTTTCGTTGCCATCGGCTGCGGTTGTGGTTTCGAAATGCAGTACCGCCGTGGCGAACAGAATCGTCACCAAATGCGTGAATGTATGGCCGATGTTCGAAAATAGGG
>JAAZXI010000028.1 GCA_014240285.1 Methanobacteriota archaeon | reverse complement strand
AGGGAGCATGGTCATGAGGTGCTGGTCAGCTCCGGGGAGATCGTTGGTGCGGTGAATCCCGAACGACCCTTCCCGATAACTGAGTCCGCCATGGCTGATGCAGACGGAGGTCAGACCGAGTTCCTGCTGGATAACCGACACTTGTATCTGCGCACCAGCCGGATGACTACGATGCTGAAGATGCGCTCAACTGTGTTCGGAGCCATTCACTCATACTTCCGGGACCGAGATTTCATCGAGTACCAAGCCCCGAACTTCGTAGCCGGGGCTGTAGAGGGCGGCAGCACCCTGTTCGAGGTGCCCTACTTCGATCGCAAGGCCTACCTCACCCAATCTTGGCAGCTCTATGCCGAGGCGGCGATGCCCGCTCTTGAGCGCCTGTACACCATGGCCCCCTCCTTCCGAGCAGAGAAGAGTCGCACTAGGCGACACCTTACGGAGTTCTGGCACGCTGAGATGGAGGTCGCTTGGGCGAGTAACGCTGAGATCATGGAGTACGGCGAGGGCGTAGTTAGGCACATCGCTAGATCTCTGCTGGACGAGAGGTCGGACGAGTTGACGGAATTGGGGAGGGACCTCGATATAATTGCAAACTATGCCGATAGCGAATACCCCAGAATGCGGTACGACGAGGCCATCGAGATCCTGCAAGGAAAAGGAGTGGCTGTCGAATGGGGTCAAGACCTTGATTACTCTAAGGAGAAGGTGCTAACCTCTGACTTCGAAGTACCTCACTTCCTGACGCACTACCCGAAGATAGCCAAGCCGTTCTACCACCGCCCCGACCCGGATGACGAGAAATATGTGCTCTGCCACGACTTACTCGCCCCTGAGGGATACGGCGAGATTGTAGGTGGAGGCGAGCGCACTTGGTCTGAGAAGGAGATTCTTGAGCGCATTGACGAGGAGGGAACTCCCCGTGAGCCATACGAGTTCTACATCGACATTCGCCGCTACGGGGGCGTACCTCATGGTGGCTTCGGCCTCGGTGTCGATAGGGTCTGTGCGTGGCTGTCTGGAGCCGACCACATCCGCGAGGTCATTCCATTCCCGAGAGACAGCAGAAGGGTCACGCCGTAGGCGTGCTTCTACGAATCACTCATACGAAGGCAGCGCTTAGCCATGCCATGGGAGGAGACTGGCGTGAGCTGGACATCGCGAATCCCACCGAGGAGCACGCGATGCTACGCGAGATGGTGCGCAGTTTCGTCGCTGACGAGGTCGAACCTCAGGCCCTCGAGCACGACCGCGACGAGAAGTTCAACTCTGACCTGTTCCGCAGATTGGGCGAGCAAGGGATTCTCGGAATCTCCGTCCCTCAGCAGTGCGGCGGTGGGGGGATGGATGCCACTGCGGTGGCCATCATCAACGAGGAACTCTCCTACTCCGACCCCGGATTCTGCCTAGCATACCTCGCTCACGATCAGCTAATCGCCAACAACCTCGCTCACAACGGCAGCGACGAGCAGAAGCAGCGAATACTGCCTAAACTGTGCAGCGGCGAGTGGATTGGCTGCATGGCGATGAGCGAGCCAGGATACGGAACAGACGTACTTGGCATGCAGACCAGTGCCGAGCAGCGTGAGGATGGCTCGTGGCTCATTAACGGCCGTAAGATGTGGATTACCAACGGATCAATCGACGAGGAAGGAACACCCGCCGATGTGGTCTGGCTATACGCACGCACCGGAACCGACTCCAAGGGACGGGCCGAGATAACCACCTTCATCGTTGAAAGGGGCATGCCGGGCTACTCGGTGGGTCAGAAGATCGAGGACAAGCTAGGCATGAGGGCCAGCAACACCGCCGAGCTGGTGTTTGACGATTGCGTCGTCCCGGCTCAAAATGTCGTGGGCAAGCCTGGCGAGTCGATGATTCACATGATGAGAAACCTCGAGCTTGAGAGATTGGGTCTCGCAGCGATGGCTGTGGGGATAGCTAGGCGCTGCTTGTCAGCGATGAACAGGTACGCCAGCGAGAGAGAGGCCTTTGGCAAGCAGATTCGCGAGTTCGGTCAGATTCAACGCCACATCGGTGAGTCTTGGGCTGAGTATAGGGCGATGCGTGCCTATGTCTACGACACCGCCCGCAAGATAGACCTCTCGAAGGCAGGAAACAGGCTGGACTCGGATGGAGTCAAGCTTTTCGGAACATCCGCCGCTAAGAATATCGCAGACAGGGCTATCCAGGTGATGGGGGGTTACGGCTATGTTGGCGAGTACACCGTCGAGAGGCTATGGCGCGACGCAAAGCTCCTTGAAATCGGGGGCGGCACCCTTGAGGGACATCAGAAAAACATCGCTAGAGACCTCGCTGACGACTCCGGAGTAATAGACGGATAGTGGTAGTCCCGGGAGGATTCGAACCTCCGTCACCGGGACCAAAACCCGGTATGATGGACCACTACACCACGGGACTCCAAGCCGATGCTGACGAGTCCCTGCTTTTGATTTGACGGGACATCCAGCCGACACTATCAAAGGTTCTCGGAGTACCCTTAGAACATGCGTCAGCGCACAGCGTCCGCCTTAGTGCTACTGCTACTACTGTCTTCACTATCGGTTGGCATGGCTTCCGCTGACCTCACGCGCACGCGCGATTCCAGCATCGTAGATGCTGATTTCAGTGAGTATATTGAGTCGGCACAGAATTTCCAGAGCGGCTCCCCCTGGGTCGACTCAAGCCTGTGGGGGCGCTTGGATGCGGCCGCCGAGAAAGTCAGGGTGACCGTCATCACACGCTCCTTGGCCACCCTCAATCAGTGGCAGCACGACAATGGTGCTGTGGAGGAACAGGAGCCGGCCAAGAACGGAGAGACTTTGGTGGCTTTCGATTCGACCGACGCGCAAGTGGACCACAGGACTTTCTGGATGGATGCGAACATCCTCCACAAGCTGACTGGGGTCCCAGGCGTGATTGCGGTGTTGGATGCTGAGAAGACCCCCGAGCCATATGACACGATACCTTTCGAGACACCACTTGGACTCGAGCCTGAGTCTGTTCGTAGTGGTGAGATCCATGGTGCTAACGAAGCATGGGAGCGCGGATATACTGGAGAAGGGATGGTAGTGGCCATTGCAGATACAGGTGTGGATTTCGCGCACCCCGATCTCAACGGTACTCAGGCCAGAGTTACCAGCACCGAATCGCCTTACGAGGGCTGGCCACTGATGTTCGACCACAACAGCATGTACTACTGGTTGATGTACGGAGATGCCTACCCTGAAAGAAGTACTTGGTACGCTAACACTTCTCTCATTGATTACGACAACAACACCGATGGAATGCTTGACGAGTCTGGCTACAACATTTCAGGCGTCAACACCTCGCTATCGGGAGTTTATCACCTTGGGGAGCACCCCGATCCAACTCTCAGGAACAAAGTGGGCGGAGATGTACCAATACTCGTCGTCGACGACCGCGTCTCAGGGTTGTATGAGACAGTATACCCTGACATTAATCGCGATGGGAATTTCTCCAACGACATTCCTATGAGGCCAGGGGAGGAAACATCTGGTTTGGATAACGACGGTGATGGTCTCTGGGATGTCTCAGGAGGTTTGGTCTACTGGGTTTCTGATGGGGTTAACGGTGTCCCTTACTCCAAACCTTACTCCAGTCGCCACGGGTATTCCAACCGTATCCCCGAATCCGGTAATCTAACGCTCTTTATGCTAGAGTCCGGAAGTCATGGAACTCTATGCGCCAGTGCAGTTGCCGCTCAGGGAGTAGTAAGCAGCGGCAAGGTTCTAGGGATGGCCCCAAATGCAACCATTTCTTCGATCGGAAACCACTACTCAGGAGGTCATGCCCTCGATGGCTGGCGGTTCATCGCCGAGGGTTACGACGGCAAGACCTCAACTAGCGGGGACCAACCAAACATAGGTTCATTCTCCTTCGGTTACTCTTCAGTCGACGAGTCGGGAGCAGACGGGTATTCTCTGTATCTGGATTGGCTGACTAGAGTATACAACGTCAACACGTCATACTCCGTGGCTGTAGGTAATGGCGGTCACGGATTCGGTACTGCCAAAGTACCGGGGGCGTCACACGGCGTATTCTCAGTCGGTGCCTTCAGCAGCCGGTCAAGTGATTCATGGGGTCAGAGTGCTCCGTGGTCAAACCGCGGCCCCAACGTTGTCGGAAGGATGGACCCGGACATAGTTTCAGTCGGCTGGTCCGCAACAGGTGATATCCCTCTGAATTCTCGCAGCAACGCAAATTCCGCATGGAGTACTTGGGGAGGGACTAGTCTAGCCACACCTATTGCTGCGGGTCTGATGGCACTTGTTGCCCAAGCATGGCAGGCAAACCTTGGAACTTATCCTGCATCGCAGGAATTCAGAGACTTCGTCCTATCGACATCCGACGACAGAGGGTACGAGCCCTTCATTCAAGGAGGAGGGTGGTTCAATGCTTCCAGAGCGACTGCAACTCTGGACGGTGTCAATGGCACTTGGTGGGCTAGTCCAGCGCAATGGAACAGCGGCACCTACCAAGGGAGGCACAGAGATGCAAACATCAACGTCATGCATCCCGGAGACACCCAAACCGTTGAAATCGAGTTCGAAAATTTCGGTCAGACAGATATTCTGCTGACATATTCTCCTACTACATTCGCACCTCTGGAGCACTCTGTACAGATTTGGGAAAGTCTAGGTAACGGGACCGAAGAAGGGCTCAATGACACATGGGATGGCCATCAGAGCAGCATACCAGATTTGCTGATACCATTGCACATAACGAACAATACGAACATCAGTCTACCTCCTGAAACCGTTCAATTTAGAGCACGCGCAACGATAGATTACTCTGCCTTCGATGAGAACCAAGACCGTAATTCGGAAGAGCGAGTATTCCTCGAGATATATCGGTGGACTGACGAGGACGGGGACGGCGTCTACGTCGAGGACTTCGACAACGACTCTATGGTCGATTCGGATGATTGGACCGAGGGTAGCGAATTGGATGAGGTGACATACTGGTGGGACGATGGTCCGAACGCAGAAGTTAGATTGGGCAATCCCTTCGAGGATGCCTCCGATGGGATTATGCTGGGCGTATGGAACTACAATGGCCACCTATCCGATGACCCAGTTAGAATCGAGATCGATTGGACTTCGTTCGGTAGTGTAGATGACAACTGGTTGTCGACTCCAGCTAGTATCATAGTCCCTGCAGATGACTCCAACTCGGCCTCGCTCACAGTTTCGGTTCCTTCGGATGCTAACCCGGGGCTACATCAGCATGGACTGAATATCAAGTCCTTTGAACTCGATTCATCCGGAAACGTCTCTACCACTTCGCCCAGTAGGGAGTGGACTCTGCCAGTGGTGACAAATGTACCGTGGTCAGGCCCCTTCTCAATTGACCCACTCCCTCTCGACGGCAACGTGTCTAACCAAACACTCTATTCTGAGACTTGGATAAGTGGTGCCACTAGGTGGGACTGGAGGGCCGAGAGCGGCGACTGGCGATTCCTGTCAGTTGATTGGCCCGAGGCATGGGACACCGGAGGAACTGTAGTTCTGGATGTTGATTGGGATGACAACCCATACACCGACATAGATCTCTTGTGGCTTTCGGAGATGCCCCATGGATACTCCGAGGATGACCCAGAGGCGTATGGTGACAATACATTCTACATCGAATCTCGGTCTACCAACAATTACGCTGGTGGTGGATCACATGATTGGGGTACATACACCGGGACCTCACAAGAGATCTTCGCAGTGCCAGCGAAGAGAGGCATGCATCAATTCGTACTCCATACTGCTCTGCACGGAGTTCAGACAAACGATAACCCCCTGAACATTTCAGTAGGGTACGTGGCTGCGGAGGAATCTGGTTTCGAGCGCGTGGTTACTGACTGGTCGCAAGGCAGCGGCGTTGACGCCGTGCACATAGTATCAACCGTCCCCCTATCGGTCGATTCAGTCACTGCTCAGGGATGGAGTCAACCCGTTCACTTCGATAACGAGACAGCTTACCAAGATGTTTCCAGCGACAAGATGACCTCATCCTGGTGGCACAATGTCACGGTGCAGAACTCGACAGAGTTGAACATCGAGATGAACGCCCATGATGACGCCGATCTGGATCTATTCCTCTTTAGGGACTCCAACGGTGACGGTTCCTTCTCCTCAGGTGAGGAGATAGCCCGCTCGTGGTCATCCTCCTCGGCCGAAGAGATTCGAATCGTGGACCCGGAAGATGGCAACTACTCTATTGCAGTGCATGGATACTCTGTTCCAGGGAATATGGTCCAGTTTTGGATTGAAATTGAAGTCGTAGGGGGCGACGAACTGGTGATTACTGACCAGCAATCATTGACCAGTCTCGAGATTGATACTATTTGGCCCAACGGCAGTGAAACTCTGGCCGGCCTAGTCCCCGCTTCAGCATTCCAAGTCAACCTATCATTTGACAGACCTGAATATGCAGGGTTTTGGTCCGGGTTCATCGATATCACCTTGGAAGGCCAAATCAGTTTCAGGATGCCATACACTTACGAACTGGTCGAACTGGACCCTGAGGTGAGTTTCGTGGTTCCGTCCAACCTCACTCAGACCAACGTATCGGTGCCAATCAGACTGCATGCTCTAGATACAGGCATAGGATTCCACCTCGACGACCTGAATTGGAATCCTGCCAGCGAGAGCACCATCATTCCAGAGGCTGACTTGGTCGAGGCAATTGACACCTCTGGATTGCATCATAACCTTACTGCGATATGGAACAGTGCCAATCACTCAGCTATGCCTCAGAATGTTTCTTTCAGGGAGGTCTGGGTCAACTCCACGCTGCCAGAAGTGGAAAAATGGCACGACTACATTGCGACTCTGAGGGACATCTCAAACAATTCTGCGGAGTCCTTCCTGTCGGTCGCATACGACGTCACTGCTCCTCCTCTGGTCCTCTCTAACATCCCTTGGATAACCAACCAAGAGAACTTGACATTCACCATTCAGACTGAGCCAGCGGCCACTGTGACACACTCCGGCACCCCGATAGAATTGGATGAGAGCGGCCACGCAGAGGTGACAGTACAACTAACGCCAGCAGAAGTGAGAAGTGACCCTTCGTCACCCTTTTATTTCGTCCACGGAAGTAGTGTATTCGAATTAGAGATAAGCGACCATGCGGGAAATTCGATAACTAGAAAATTCATCATAGTTTACGATCCTAACTCGCCCGAAGTACACTTGATTGACATTGCTGACCAAGCAGGTTATCATTACACGTCCGAGCAGATTACTAACCCTGTGAACATGAGTGAAGGCTTCCTGTATATCTCAACTCCAGTAGATGTCCGTGATTGGTGTTTGAAGGTCAGTTCTGTATTCTCAAATCACTTCACAGAACAGTGCCATTATGGCCAACTTATCCCTCCAGTAGTGCTCGAGGACACCCCTGGTCTGAGCACTAGCACATTGCAGTACCCGATTAACGCTACAGAACTCCCGGACGGCGAGTATGTAATTTCCCTAGAGCTTGAGGACTGGGCAAATAACACATTCATCGGAGAGTGGCCTCTTGCCCTTGACAGGACAACCCCAGTTGTCGACTGGGAAATCAGCCCGGGTACGAATTCATCATTCTTCGATCACAGACAGGGGCTATCGTGGTTGTCCAGTGAGGAAGCACACATTCGGTTTACAGTTGACGGAGTACTGATTAGCGAGCGAATCGGAGTAGTGGGAGGTGCTTTGTTCGAGCTTAACCATACCGGGGCCCACGAGGTTTGCTTGGAAGCCATTGACGCTACTGAGCAACAGGAAAACTCCAATCGATTCCTAGATTGCAGAAACATCACACTTGATCCTTCGATATACCAGACGCAAATCATCTCGAATTGGGATGGAGGACTAGTTTCGGCGGGCCAGGTACAAGCAACACTCCAGAGAGGTCCCGATCAGGAGATCTGGTGGAGCAGGTCGGGTTCGCCGGACAGCAATCTGATAGGACCGGGGGCTGACATTGTAATCCTGACTTTCAATCTCCTAGAGGGTGAAAACCGGTTTGTAATCGAGATCAACGCCCTAGATCATGTGGACGAGTACGTTCTGACCATAGTGAAGGACACCATAGCCCCAGAACTTAGCTTCGCTGAGGTTGAAAATTATTCCACCCCTCTTGAAACAATTAGAGTAGTCAGTGGAATTTGTGAAAATGGCGCGATGCTAATGCTGTGGACTGAAATTGACTCGAAGGAGTTACTTTGTGACTCTAGTGGGGAATTCGAAATTCACATAGAAATTCCCGTTTCCCCCGGGACACACATCATCGAGGGTCTGTCTGTGGACGCTGCAAACAATCAGAGAAACTATTCGATTGAGGTTCTCAAGCTGGAGTGGTTAGACTGGGCCTTGGAGGACGCCAGAAACTCCGGCCCCATGCTCTGGTGGTTCTCCTTAGCCGCGCTTCTGCTAATTATGGGTGTAAGTGTGACTAGGGCAGTGATTCGCAGACGTAGGACTCGAATCGACAGGATTGAGGGACAAGGCCCGGACCTAGATGAGATAATGTCCGAAATTGAGGGCTCGGTATTTTCCGACAGCGAGTAGAAGGAGACGAGCTGTCTTAGTAAGACTCATGCTCCTCCATCTGCCCGGCGGGGCATGGAGATTAGCCGCATAGCGATACTGGGGGCCGGGCAGATGGGGAATGGCATCGCCCAAGTTGCAGCATGCGCAGGCTACGAGGTCACAATGATCGACATCGAGCAGTCCTTCGTTGACCGTGGTATGGCTTCAATCGAATCGTCTCTGTCAAAACTTGTCTCTAAAGAGAGGATGAGCAAGGCTGATGCCACCGCCGCCCTCGCGCGCGTGCGCATATCTACTGACAAGGGCGAGGCCTCGGATTGTGACTTGGTGGTCGAGGCAATCCCCGAGATTCCCGAGCTTAAGTTCTCAACTTTCTCTGAGTTAGACGGCATCTGCAAGCCTGAGGCTATACTCGCTAGCAACACTTCCAGCATCAGTATTGACGAGATCGCAGCATCAACCTCCAGGCCGGACCGGGTCATCGGTATGCACTTCATGAACCCGGTACCGATAATGAAGCTGGTTGAGATAATCAATGGCTCTCAGACTTCGGACGACGTCAACGCTGCAGTGGTCAAAGCTGCAGAGAGGATGGGTAAGACGGCACTTTCATGCAATGACTCTCCGGGCTTTGTTAGCAACAGGATTCTGTGTCCGATGATCAACGAGGCCATACTCACCTTGCAAGAAGGAGTGGCCGAGGCCGAGTCCATAGACGGCATCATGAAACTTGGGATGAATCACCCGATTGGTCCACTCGCTTTAGCCGATTTAATCGGACTCGACACAGTACTTCACATCATGAACGTCCTGCATGAGGGGCTTCAAGACGACAAGTACTCTCCTGCACCCCTGCTGATTAGCATGGTTGAAGATGGCAAACTAGGAAGAAAGAGCGGTGAGGGATTCTACTCCTACAAATGATTCGCTGCAGAGGGGCGGTGCAATTTTCGCACTTCAGATAGTGCCAAAGTTCAAGCGTCCTTGCATGGCCCTAAGGCCATGCCTAGCCGTGGCGCTGCGAGGACACTCACCACACTAATCCTGGTCTCTTGCCTATCGGGACTAGTTCTGGCTAACGATGCCGGAAGCGGTGGCGATGCCGGTAACTCCACCTCGACAGCATATTCTCTGAGTGCCACCAACGCGACCTACTTCGGTAACTTGACCGATACTTCAGACGAGGATGACTACTATTCGGTATCGATGCCTAACAACACTGGCATCTACGTAGAGTTGATCTCTCCAGGGTACAGTGGATCAAACGGTACAAACTCCAGTTCTACTTGTTCAAATGCATCCTGGCCCTTCTATACTTGCGACTTCGATTTGAACCTCTACGACTCGGCCGGTACTCAACTAGACTCAAGTCTCTTATCAAGTGGCTACGACGATGTGTCTTCCAATGGTACAGTGGTAGGTGGTACAACCGTCTACATTCGTGCTTACCATTATGACGGTGATGGGCAGTATGCACTGATAATCAACATCTTCTCAACAGGTGGCTCCGGAGGAGGAGGGGGTGGAGGCAGTGGCAACAACTCGACCAACAATGGCCACGATGCCGGTACAGGTACTGACGCTGGAGACACCTATTCGACTGCGATGACCCTATCAGCGGTTAACCAATCGATTTGGGGGGATGTGCATTCCTCAACAGACTCCTACGATTACTACAGGATAACAATCCCAACTCAGTACGGCTTCACCTTGACGCTGGATTGGAACGGAACTTCGACGTCCCCCGACTTGGATTTAGAACTCTACGACTCGGCCGGCACAAGGGTGTCTTACAGTTGGTTCAGTAAGCCCGAGGTTCTGGGGCCAAACAACGGCTCAGGAGGTACCACCTACAACATTGGAGTCACCGCATTTTCAGGTTCTGGCGACTACAACCTCAATATCTCTTTCGACAACCTGTCTTCTAGTCCAGTCAACAACCAGAACGATGCGGGCACAGGCGACGATGCCTCTAATGACTACAACAATCCAACCTCGCTGACCACTAATATTGGAGTGAACAACTTCACTGGATGGGTTTCTAGTAATGATGATGCTGTCGATGAATACTCTACGGCAGTCCCGGCCAATTACGGAATAGCTGTCAGCCTCGATTTCGATCCTTCTATGGTAAACTACGAATTGGCACTGGCATTAATGCCCTCTCCCGCAAACAACATTATCGATAGTTCAGCGACCTTCAGCAGCCCAGAGACTGTTACTTCTAACGGGACATACGTAGGAGGCGAAACCGTCCTGTTCGAGGTCTACGCGTATTCAGGCGAGGGGTTTTACAGCATCACAGTCTGGATTTTTGACCTAGACTCGGACGGGGATGGCCACTGGGACGATAATGAGACTGCTTGCGGCTCCGACCCAGATGATCCCAATAGCGTCCCCACCGATACCGACGGCGACGGACTTTGCGACATCATGGATAGCGATGACGACGGTGACGGCTACAACGATTCTACAGATGCCTTCCCATTGGACAACACCGAGTGGTTAGACACAGATAACGATGGGGTGGGGAATAATGCTGACGAAGACGACGACAACGACGGCTGGAGCGATGTTGATGAGTACCAGTGCAACACTAATCCCACAGATTACAACAGCCAGCCGATTGACACCGACCAAGACAGCACCTGCGATTTGGTCGATGACGATGACGATGGAGACGGCTACCTTGACAACGATGACGATTTCCCACTTGATGCCGATGAGTGGTTGGATACAGACGACGACGGCATTGGGAACAATGCCGACATCGACGACGACAGCGATGGCTTCAGCGACTCCATAGAATCGACTTGTGGATCAGACCCTCTAGATGCCAGTTCTCTACCTCCAGACACCGACCAAGACGGTTCTTGCAACGCCCAAGACGGTGACGACGACAATGACGGTTTTGCCGATGTTATCGATGCCTTTCCTCTCGACGCAGGTGAGTGGATTGACACAGATGGAGACGGCTTCGGAAACAACGGAGACGACGATGACGATGGAGACTCTATCCTTGACAACTCCGACGCATTCCCATTGAATGCAGGGGAATGGGAGGACAATGATGGTGATGGCATAGGTAACAACGCCGATCTCGATGACGACCAGGACGGTTGGTCCGACATCGACGAGGCCGACTGTCAGACTGATCCTTACTCGTTTTTCGATGCCCCTGTTGATTTCGACGCAGATCACATCTGCGACAGAGTCGACCTTGACGACGATGGTGATGGTATCGAGGACGCATACGATATGTTCCAATTCGATGCATCAGAGTGGGATGACTTGGATTTCGACGGCATCGGAGATAATGCTGACGCAGACGACGACGGTGATGGTTGGTCTGACCTCGATGAACCCAACTGCGGCACCGACCCGATGGACGCTAACTCGATTCCGGACGATTTTGATGGCGACAGGATTTGCGATCCCGTGGACAATGATGACGACAACGACCTAATCATCGATATCAACGATGCCTTCCAGTTTGACCCAAGTGAGACTAAGGATACCGATGCAGATGGCACCGGTGACAATTCTGACACTGACGATGACGCAGACGGTTGGCCCGATAATGTAGAGATTATGTGCCTTACAGATTCACTTTCCCTCACTTCCGTGCCAGATGATACTGATGGCGACGGACAGTGCGATGTGATAGACGCTGATGACGATAATGACAGTGTGGGCGACCCCAATGACGCGTTCCCACTTGACGTCAGTGAATGGGAGGATCGTAACGGCGACGGACTGGGTGACAATGCAAACCCATTATCTGTTCTTGACCACATAAAACTCAACCCGATTTTTACCGTACTGATCGTTTTGGTCATATTTGCTGCCGTAGTGGGCACAATGGTCTTCTCAATTAGCCGCAGCAGGCAGAATCAGGCTGAGATTTCATGGGATGACGACCATAACTACAGCAGCGAAGTTGAAGCGGATCTGCCCCAAGAAACCCCTCTCCCCTCGTCACCCATCACACCGTCACCGCCGGAACCACCCGAAAGACCCCCAAAACCCTCTGACGTCGAGCCATCTGAGCCCGACCAAGAAGATGTGGAATACCCTCCTCCCCCTCCTCCCCCTGGGTTCGAAAAACCCCCTCTGCCACCCGGTTTGGATGATCTGGCTCCGGAGCCAGTCGGACCAGTCACAGCCTCCAGCTGGGAGGACCTACCCGATGGAGGTGATTATGTCCAGACCGTTCCAATGCAGTATATCGGCGAGGAATGCGGCACTTGGGTCCGTCAGCCAGATGACAGCTGGGAGCTTCAGTAGCAGGATTCCAGAGGTTATTCACCCCTCAGATGGTAATTTCCGGTGCAACCTGAAAAACATCACCCCATAATAGCGATAAACGATAGATAGCGCGCTATTTTCGTTAGCCACCCCTTTAGGGGGTGGGGGGAGCATCTTACGACACGATTATATCACTCACATCGTCTGATGCACGCTAGTGACACCCATGAACGAGAACGCCCCACGCTCTGTCTGTCTAGTTGTATTGATGATTGCCGCAATTGCATTGCCTCTGTTACAAACGGGTCCGCCCGGTCTTGAATTAGAGAAAATCCCGATCAAGGAAGAGGCTCCTTTGAGCCCTTGTTTGGGTTACGATGCCTGTTTAGGTGTTGATGCTGGAGGTTATAATATGAGGAATGAGATTTGTGCCGGAGGCACCGGGACTTGTCCTGTTGCTAACCTGACTTCGTATGTTGAATACGGTTCAAGTGAAACTACCACGACATTCTACGGCTACATGGATGGCTACGGAACTGCTTCCTCCGGGTTAGATGACGATGACGTGTATGAGTTGTGGGTACCGTGGGGCTACGGTGTCAATGTGACTATATCTTGGAATCACACTTACACGATGATGTATGGAGGAATCGGCCCAGGCGGTATGACCGGTTACTCAAGCGGTACCGGAGGTAGCGCCTACGCCTACTCTGGCTATCTTGGTACCTCTGGCGGATCCTTCACCCTAAGTTCGCTTGGTACTGCCGTGAGTAATACTATGCTCGACATTTACCTAGACTGCTACAGCAACTACTGCAAGACGAGTTTTGGATACACCAGCGACTACCAGATGGATATCACAACCTGGCCTTCCGACGCCGGTAATTACGGTGACTCGACCCAACAGTTTGGTACGGGCCCATCCACTTGGGACGACGGCAGTACCTACATGGGAATGTGTGGTCAGTACGGAAACTCAGCTGGTGTCGTTAACTGTATGGTTGCTGGCCAATCCATTAACAACGGAAACGATCAGAAGACCAAGACACTCGGTCTAGGTGAGTCCTACGGTCTTTTCTACAACCATGATAACTGGGCTAACTCAGAGTCAACACTCTCTGTGTCTTGTACCAGTGGCGCGTCGTTTTACATCTCGTCCGTACCATCCACAGACCGAGGCGGAATTTACGCTGCTTCATTCACTGGCCCAGACTCTTGCACCGCAACCACCACCGACACTCTCGGCGACGGTGGTTTCGAGGCATACTGGGCGGGCCTGACCCCAGCGGTGACCGGAATTCTCACTACTGATACTTCGAATCCCACTATCTCGAATTATGGAGTAGTGGGTACTACTGATCTTTCAGATCTTTGGGCTGTTGAAATCCCAGCCCAAGCATTTGCCAACATATCTCTCGATTGGCAGGGTGCTGTAGATCTTGACCTCTATGCTTACTCCGACGCTGCTATGACGAGCTCGATTGGCTACTCATTAGCTTCTAGTCAAACACCGACTGAGGATATCGACTTTGGTTCACTTACCGACACCACCGTTTATGTCAAGGTGTCATATTATTCCTATGGTAGCACTGACTCTGCCACAGGCTACAAACTCACCTTGAACCTCTTGCCAACTGTATTCCCTCCATGCTGGTTCCAGGATGATGGGGCGGATGGAACTCCTATACTCGACGGCTCCGGTAGCGGCGACGATGCTGCAGATGGATCATCGTCTTATCCTACCTCTGATCCGACGAACGTAACTTCCCTAGAGGGCTCTTCATTCACCGGCATGCTTTGTCAGACCATAGATTCCCAAGACTGGTACTCTGTTACAGTGCCAGCCCACCATGGGGCATGGGTCAAATTCAACTGGACGGACCTTGGTACCGGCAACGACAACATATACATGTACCTCTACATGGATAATCCAAGTTCCACCTATGGCTCCTATGTTTCCGCGGCCACCAGTTCCTTACTGCCAGAGTTTGGTGTTGCGACTACAAATGAGTCATACACTTGGAACTCCGCTCTGAACCTACCCTACGAGAGAACGTTATGGATAAAGATCTACGTTGGATCCCTAACGCCCGATACTCAATTCAATTATACCGTGGAATTCAATTTCCATAACCAATCTGGAGATTACTGGAATGAATGGGACGACGCAGGATCAGGTATTGACGCTGGCAACAGCAGTTATTCCACCGTGGGAGCTCTACCATTGGATTCTGTCAACGCATCCTATATCTCACAAGGTCACGATATGAAGGACAGGTACGATTTGTACGAGATCTACGTCCCAACCAACTACGGGTTGATTGTTTCTCTGGATCACGCCGATCACGACGACGTCGATTTATACATCAAGAAGAGAACTGCCCCTACTTCGACTTCTATGACTAACATTGTCTACGAGACTGGCTACGGTGCCGACAAAGAACTCTACAGCCATATGTCCAATGGCGGTCAGGACCAGTTCATTGTAGTCTACTACAACGTTGGAGGAGGTTCGTACAATCTGAACATAGTAATGATGACAGAAGATAACGACCCCAATCCACAAGACGACTGCGGGTCGGGTGAAGATGCAGGCACATCTGCGTATGCTTACATCAACGGCGCCGTAAATCCTGCCCACACCAACACTTGGTTGAACGATTCAGCTCAACTCGATGCGAATGGTGACGCTGATGATGTAGGTGGTGTATGCAGAGGATGGCTCTCGAAGGATTGGGACTTGTCTGACTACTTCGCCATCCTAGTTCCAGTAGACAAGTACCTCATGATCAACCTCACTTTCAACGGCGGCATGCAGACCTCTACAGTGGGCATGCGCCTGCATATGTGCCCTCTATCGCAGTACGTGTGCAACTCCAACGGTGGAGCTTTCGGAGCCCCTCACAACCCAGCTTACTTCGCTTCTCAGGAAGCTAGTGGCACTCCGGCCAGTGTGACAACGAGTGGCACGCACCTAACAATCAACTCAGCCCTTTGGCCGGTTGGTGGCGCTTGGGCTATGTTCAGGATATCGACAGTCTCTGCAGAAATGGTGGATTATGATTTGGAAATCACGTACCCGCCACTCACTGAATTGCCAGGCGGTCGTCAGGACGATGGAGGGTCTGGCGCTGATGCAGGTCCATTCCAGGGCATGGCAGTCCACATAGATCCGACAAATCCTGATGTAGTCGCAACAGACGCCGACGGAGACGGCATCAACGAGACGCTCAACTGGACTGGATGGAACCACAATATTTTCGACACTACAGACCGCTACTCGTTCGATGTCCCAGCTGACTACGGATACGAGGTTTGCGTGAATTGGAACGGAATCCAGTACTACAACTCGGGCTGGAACTCTTGGCTCCTGTTGGACATTCAAACGAACGGCCAGTACAGCTCCATTCCGAACCCTTACCTGCAAAATCCAATTTGCTGGAACTCATCGTCATACGGTTACTTCGGTGACGATGTGAACCACATAGGTGTTCGAAACTGGGTCTACTTCAGGACCTCTTACTATGAGCAGGACTACTCTGTCAACGTCACTTTCTTCTCGATGGACAGTGATGGCGACGGTTGGTACAATGACATGGAGATAAATTGTGGCACCGATCCCAACAACAGTACGGACTTCCCACAGGACACCGATGCGGACGGCATCTGCGACCTCCTCGACTCAGACACCGACGGTGACGGAATAGTGGATTCGCAAGACGCCTTCCCTCTTGACCCCAATGAGTGGAGTGACAATGATGGCGATGGGACCGGTGACAACACCGATACCGACCTCGATGATGACGGTTGGCTCAACGATGATGAAACCCTGTGTATGACAGATCCGATGAGCGCTGTGTCAGTACCTCTAGACTTCGATAACGACACAATCTGCGATTACTTGGATCCAGATGATGATGGCGATGGTGTAGATGATGACGTTGACGTCTTCCCATACGATTCAGACGAATGGGCCGATAGTGATTCAGACGGGTTGGGAGACAACGCCGACGAGGACGATGACAACGACGGCTACGATGACCTCACCGAGTTGGAGTGTATGTCCAATCCTCTAGATGTCGGCGACATCCCCGTTGATCAGGACTTGGATGGCATCTGTGACATGATGGACACCGATATGGATGGCGATGGATATGAGAACGACAACGATGCCTTCCCAGAAGATCCTGCAGAGTGGTCAGATTTCGACGGCGATGGGTTTGGAGACAACACCGACAACGATGACGACAACGATCTCGTCGTCGATGCTGATGACGCGTTCCCATACGACTCCTCTGAGTGGATAGACACAGACGGAGACGGTGTCGGTGACAACTCTGATCTCAACGACGACGGCGACGCATGGACCGATGCAGATGAGCAGGACTGCGGCTCTGACAGTCTCGATGTCGACTCAGTTCCCGATGATTACGACGGCGATGGTATATGCGACAAGGTCGATGACGACAACGATGGCGACGGAGTACCCGACGCATCTGACGCATTCCCGTTCGACGCTACAGAGCATTCAGACAACGACTTCGACGGAATTGGTGACCTGTCAGACACGGATGACGATAACGACGGCTGGTTAGACACTGAGGAGCCAAACTGCGCTACGGATACAATGGATCCGTTCTCAGTACCAGCGGACCTCGACGGCGACCGTCAGTGTGACCTAGTCGACTCCGATGACGATGGCGATGGTGTACTGGATAGCGATGACGACTTCCCTAGGAACCCCAACGAGCA
>JAAZXI010000027.1 GCA_014240285.1 Methanobacteriota archaeon | reverse complement strand
CGGCTCCAAACTGCTCAAGGCTTGGAGGCAATTTGACGAGCCCCGAACCGAAGTTAGAGATATATTATCGCCGAACGGAGCTTTCCTAGGCCCGGCATTCAAGGGACGAGCGGGCAATGTGATAGAAGCTCTACAGAAGTTGACCGAGATTCCCAAGAAGTTACCTTTCGAACTTGCTCTGGCTGATGGCACGAGTGTCCAAATCACCGACGAAATGGTCACTATGAGATCGGGGGAAGAAACTGTGCATGGAGAGTGGTTCACTCCACATGTCATAGAACCTGCATTCGGAATAGATCGAATCATATGGCACATCCTAGACCACAGTTACGCCGAGACAGAGAAAGAGGGTGAAAAGTACAGTATAATGAGACTCAGCTCCTCGGTTTCGCCTTTCGATGTGGCTGTCCTCCCCTTGTTCGACAAAGATGGGATGGGAGAAATCGCCACGCAAATACTCACGAGTGTGAACTCGATGCCGGGGCTGAGAGGCGAGATGGACTCGTCGAAATCGATCGGTAGGCGCTATGCCCGGGTAGACGAAATCGGCGTCCCATGGGCCATCACTGTAGATTACCAGACTCTTGAGGATGGGAGCGTCACGGTTCGACGCAGGGATGACCAAAAACAGGTCAGAGCCCAAGTTGACGAGGTCATGTCGAGTCTGGGCACTGGCACCGTGTCTACGCTGTTTTGACGCGAATCTTATGGAGTTCCTCTCGAACACCTGTCCGTGGCCGAACCCTCCGACGATGACTGGACCGAAAGGCATCGTCCAGAGTCCGTCAGTCTGATGGAAGGAAATGAGGCTCAGATTCGTAGAATCAGGCAATGGCTGGACCAATGGGGGGGAGGGAAAATACTCGAACGCCGCGGGCTTCTGTTGTCGGGGCCACCCGGGGTTGGTAAGACTACGCTTGCACGAGCAGCGGCTATGGAGAGGGGGTGGACTATGATCGAATTGAACGCTAGCGAGGAGAGGAACGCAGCTGCAATCCGTAGAGCAGCGACTCATGGATCTCAGCATGTTTCCCTGGACCAGTTCTCAGGAGGTGGCGTTTCTAGTGGTAAGACCTTGATACTCCTCGACGAAGTAGACCACCTGAGTGGAGGATTTGGCAAAGTGTCGGATGGCAGGATCGAGGAGTCAATCGATCCCGAGGGGGACGGCGCCACACTCAGAGGAGATTCGGGGGGCAAGGCTGAGTTGCTAAATTTACTTGAGGTCACAAGGCAGCCCGTCATCATGACCTGTAACGATCCGATGAGGCTGTGGGGAAGGAACAGGAACTGGAGGAGGAACCGGGACAGGTTGCTCAGGAAAGCCGAACTAGTGAAATTCAACAGGGCTGGGAAACTTCACCTCAGAAGAGTCGCGCACCGAGTCCTAGATGCTGAGGGCAGGAGTATGGATCCAGAGGCCCTAGAGGCCCTCATAGAGGGTAACCCGGGTGATCTGAGGGCTCTGGTTAGAGATTTGCAAGCGGTATGTGCACTCAGGAAGGGTCACATCGACATCTCTGCGGTGCTTGATTTGGCCGAGGTCTCAGAAAGAGATTCGCAAATTGATGTCTTCAGGGCCCTTCGTGAAGTATATCAGAGCGGTTCGGGCAAGGAAGCAAACAGGATTCTTGTGGCCTCCGACAAGGACCCTGATGAGATGCTCGCTTGGTTCGTCTGGAACAATCAGACGGTTTTCGACTGCGAAGTACTAGCTGAAATCAGTCCTGCAATGTGTATGGCCGACCGATCGCTTGCCACTAAATACACCAATCGTGCCTTTAGATCGTGGTACTGGGGATCTGCTCTGTCTTCACAGGCCGCTGTTTCATACCCTTCTATTGAAGGGGCATCGGACCCGTTCCTCGCATATCCTAACTTCTTGCGGAGAGGCGGCGAAGCATGGAGGTCTAGCACTGTGGTAGAGCATCTCTCTGAGGATTTGGGCACCAGTAAGGCCTCGATTAGAGAGGACCTGTGGCCGAATCTATTGGCGGTGCACGAATCGACACTTGGCGGCGATCCCGGCGTGTTCACCGTCGCCAACCACCTAGGATTGTCTGGTGAGGCTCATCTCGCACTACACGGAATTCCCAAGAGCAGGAGGGAGGCGCGTAGAATACTCAAAGACTTCAATTCGAATAGAGTGAGTGAGCCTGAAGAAGCCATCATCGAGGAAGTTATCGAAGAAGATAGTTCTGACGAGGACGAATCAAGTGGGACTCAGTTCTCTCTAGATTCTTTCTGATTAGTCAGTGCCTGACCATGTCCTGGGGTGCAAGAGCACTAGGACTGTCAGCAACTCGAGACGTCCCAGCCACATCAGCATGGTGGCTATCACCATCGACGGTTCACTGAGAGACGCCCATGTCGCAGTAGGCCCGAATGCCCCCAACGCCGGCCCTGTGTTGCCGAGCAAAGATATCGACACCGAGAGTATGTCTGTCATCTCCAGTGTTGGTTCGAGGAAGGACAGTATGAGCATCGATGCTGTCACTAAGACCATCCACGAACTGAGCATCCCGAGGACTATCCAGATCTTTCTCTCCTCGATGATCTGCTGGTTGAACCGTATCGCCACGACCCTGCGAGGTTGGATGATTTTCGCGACCTCTCTCTTGGCCAGTTCGAAGGCGATCCTAATTCTCGTGACCTTGAGACCGCCACCAGTCGAACCGGCACTAGCGCCCACAATCATGAGCAGTAACAGAACGAACTGGCTGAACACCGGCCATGTCGCGAAATCAGAACTAGAGTACCCCGTGCTGGATATCGAGATGGACTGGAACAGGGCATGTCTCAGAGCAACTATGGGGGCCAAATCCTCCTCACCTGTGCCGAACCTATAGAGGTTGAAGGCCATCGCCAGCCACGCCACGAAAAGAATCAGTAGATAGGCCCTCAGCTCCTCGTCTTTCCAAGCCTCCTTAGCGCGACCTGCAAGCATTAGATGCAGCAGACTAAAGTTGATGCAGGTAAGCAACATGAAGACTATCAAAATGACTTCAACCCGGGCTGAGTCAAAGGCCATTATTCCCTCGTCAGAGGTACCGAATCCACCTGATGGCAACGTTGTCAGGGAGTAGTTCACAGCATCGAATATCCCCAATCCACCTAGGAAATGGAGCATGCCGAACTCGAGGACAGTCAATACGACATAAATCAACCATAGACGACTAGCCGTCCACTGTAATGTAGGGCCGAGACGAGACAATGTAGGGCCAGTGAGCTCAGCCCTAGCAAGAGACATCCCGCCACCGAGCACTCGGGAAAGAATCAGTAGGCCGAGCATGATTACGCCCATTCCGCCGAGCCACTGGGTAATCGAACGCCATAGAATCAAACTATTGTTCTGGCTTCCAATGCAGTCATCGGCCACAGTGAATGCAGAGCACACCGGACTAGTAGAGATGTCAATCACGGTTGCCCCCGTTGTGGTAAATCCAGACATTGACTCGAACCACGAGTACAGCAATCCCCTGAGCGCGTCCCAGATTGAGGCGTCACCGGCCAACATCTCGAATGGACCATAGAACATGCCTCCGAGCCAATACGGGAGAGCCCCTACAGCCACTACGGGTATCCATCCAAGAGCAACCGATGCGAATGCCTCCCTATCCCTCACTCTGGACGATGCGTCGTAGTTCTTCGATAGAGAGACCAGCGACTGACCTAGCATTAGAGAGAGAACTGCGGAGGGCAAGTAGGTCTTGGCTGCATACTCTATCCCCTCGGAATCGATTAAGGCACTATAAGCGAAGACTATCAACAGAGGAAGTGCGATTAGACGAATCGTCCAGCCCAGTACGAGTCCAACCACGTCCCAGCGCATCTTCAATTCTCCAAAGCATTCTCCACTCTCTTGAGATCATCTCTGGCAAGGAAGAGGTAAATCCTGTCACCAACTTCGATGCTTTCCAAGGTGTGTGGTTTCAGCATTACTGTCGAACCTGTGTCATCGTGCCTCTCGACCATTACTATTCTAGCACCTAGGGCCCTTTCTGAATCCTTCACCGACTTGCCTGTGAACGAATGGTCATGATTAACTTCAGCAGAGATTGAAATGATAGCCGGTATCGGAGGAATGACCTGATAGGCCCCGGGAACGTTCATGTGAATTGACTTCAAAATTGAAGTCACTGTCACCAGTCTGCGACTGACAGGCCGGGTCAGTCCTATTCTGTGAACTGCTTCTACCAAGGCTCTGTCCTTGAGCAGTAGCCCTGTTCTGGGGACGCCCTTATCTTTGGCCCGCATCGAGATGGCGATGTTTAGGTTGTCATCATCCAGAGCTGCGACAGCGATGTCATGATGGTCTATTCCTAATTCATGTAGCAATTCTTCGTCCTGAGGGTCGCCGTGAATGACGTCGAGCCTTTTGCTGCTGCCAACTGGAGAGCCGACCAGTTCGTTGGCTGCATCCAAATCGGGTTCGATGACAACAACATTGTAACCCCTCGAGAGGTAATGAGTGGCGAGTTTGGAACCGAATTGGCTGGCCCCGAAGACTGCGACCTGCGCGTTATCGGGGAAGTCCTCGTCCTTCCTGCCCACCGCCCTCGTAATCTGGTGAAACTGGTCGGTTGATCTTGATACAAAGACGAGTATCTGCCCCTCTTGAATTATCTCAGAACCTGTCGATAACATACCTCCTTCCCCTTCGTTCTTAAGAGCGTAAATAGATGGGATACCTACGAATATCTCCCCTACATACCCCGTCTTGGTGCCTATCAGTGGTGAGCCAGGCATGACTTCTGAAACGGCTATCCATGAGGTGTCGCCGAGAGGCAGTATTTCATCGATAGAAGGCGCTAACAGGCCTGCTGCGAGCTGCTCGACAATCTCATCAGAAGAACAGACCACATGGTCAGCCTTGGACCAACTCTCTAATGGCCCCGCACCTCGTGAGGGATCTAGGAATGTTGGATTGCGAATCTTGGCAATTGTTGTGAGGCCTGATGCGGTTCGGTTTCCAACCTGCTCGCTGTAGACTTTTTTTGCAAATGCACAACCCAACAAATTTGCCTCGTCGTCATTAGTAGCCAGAACCATAATCTCGGCATCGCTGATACCTGCCCTCAGAAGGGATTCTCGAGACAGTGCGCTGCCTGTCACGAGTAAGCAATCGAGGCTCTGTGACTCGTTTATGGCAGTGGGATCTGGATCGATAAGGGCAACGCTCCTCTTCTCTTGTCTGAGGGCCGCAGCGACACCGCGTCCAACTTCGCCGGCACCTGCAATAATGACCCGCATACGAAGCGACTGCCTCAGCGGGCCGGATATAAGACTGCGCCATTGACATGCCCGATAGGGAGCGAATAGGCTCAACGGAGCGAAGCCGCTTTCATTCCTCGCTGTCAATTACTTGGCCGCGAATTCTCTCATCCGAGGCTATTCTGTGTCTATGGGATTGCCTCGTAGTGCGTCGGAACGCCTGTTTGGCATCAGGAGTCATGCCTGAGGGCAGCCAAGAGACTTGGGCCGGCCCCCATGCCAATGCGATGACTGGGGCTGCTAGAAGCACCATTAATGGCATAAATAGCGAGAGTACGAGGCACATTGTCAAAGTGCCTCGTGCTGCTGCTGAAATGATGAATGGCCTCACTCTGCTTGATTCGAGGATTCTCGCCCCTTGCCAAGAAGCAGGAAGGGCATGCCCTAGACAGGAGACCAGGGCTATGGTGAAAGCCAGGGTCACACTGACTGCGTTGGTACCAGAGTACTGCGAATACTGGAGCTGTTCGTCGAATAGCCTGTAGATGAGGTAACTGGCCTGCATCGACCCTATACCTAGCCCAAGAGCCCAGCCGAATGGGGGCGAGGCTCGCAGAGAGGTTACTCGGGGCCTCGCCAGCACGAACAACACGAACGCCGCCTCCGCCGCCCCTATCAGGACTGCGAACATGCTCGCAGTGAAGATGTTGAGATATGCAAGGATGATGGATGAGAGGATTATCCTATCAACGCATATCGCTAGAAGCATTCCTGAAACCAATCCGTAAACGAGGTATTTCACGGCACCGGCGAGGTCATAGAAGCCCGTCATCCTCGAAATTGTCCCTTTCCACCCTGCATACACTCCGAGGATACCTATCGCAAAGGCCAGTTGGGTCTGCCACAGCTCCACTGCCACGATTGGCCATGCCGCATCGGCTTTGAGGCCCTCGCCTTCAGATAACGTTCAAACCACACAATCAGGACCCGTTGTCATGGCACTCGACGGGCTCAAGCGGCGCATAACAGGCTCCGTGGGTTTGTTGAAGGGCAAGAGAAAGGTCGACGAGGAGATTGTTAAGGATCTCAGTCGCTCTCTTCGCAAGGCTTTGCTGGAAGCTGACTTCAATGTGAGACAGTCAAAAGAGCTCACTGAACGCATAGAGAGACGTATGCTCGAGGAAGAGCCTCGACCGGGAGTCAAACTTGAGACCCATGCAATGAATCTCATCTACACCGAACTGGTTCGGCTACTAGGGCCTCCTAGGGAAATATTGCCCCATAACCAGACCATATTGATGGTCGGGCTGTATGGACAAGGAAAAACCACGACAACCGCCAAGCTAGCAGATTGGTGGAGGCGCAGGCACGGTGTCAAAGTGGCAGTAATCGAAGCCGATGTGCATAGGCCGGGCGCTTTTGAACAGCTCCAGCAACTGCTGGAGGGGACAAACGTAGATGTCTACGGGGAGCCAGGAGAACAGGATGCAACTAGGATTGTTAGAAACGGGATTAAGGAGATTGGGAACGCTGATGTTGTAATCATAGATACGGCAGGGCGCGACAGCCTAGATGAGTCGTTACGTAAAGAACTGGTTGAGATAGCAGAGATTGCCAATGCCACCGAACGCTTTCTAGTTATTGACGCGCAGGTGGGACAAGCAGCAGGCCCAGTAGCCAAGACCTTTCACGAACTTGTCGGCGTCACGGGCACAATAGTGACCAAACTAGACGGAACCGCTCGAGGGGGCGGAGCGCTCAGTGCGGTCTCTACTACCGGCGCCCCGATTATCTTCATCGGAGAAGGTGAGAAGGTTCAGGACCTAGAGAAATTCGAGTCCGATCGATTCATCTCGAGGCTTCTCGGTTTGGGCGACATAAAGGGCCTAATCGACCTTGCTCCCGGTGACCTCGACCAAGAAGAGGCTACCCGACTAGCTCAACGACTGATGTCAGGCAGATTTACCCTGACAGACATGTACAGCCAGATGGAAATGATGAGTAAAATCGGTAGCGTGGAAAAGATGCTGTCGCATCTGCCTGATGCGATGTTCGGAGGGATGGGTAACATGAGTACTGCCCAAAAGCGGCAGATGCAGAGCAATCTAGAGAAGTACAGGGTAATCATGGACTCGATGACTCAGGAGGAGAAGGATGAGCCGATACTCCTCAAATCGAGCAGGATAAGGAGAATAGCACGCGGTTCAGGCGTTGAGGAGAAGGACGTCAAGGAGCTCCTAGCTCAGTGGAATCGAAGTCGCAAGATGATGCGAGGGATGAAGGGTGATCGTAGCTTCAGGAGAAAAATGAAGTCCATGATGGATGTTGATGACATAGACCTCGGCATGGGGTGAGGTTTTGCAACGCCACTTCGCCATAATTGGTCATGATGCGCCAAGCACTGGCAAATTACATCTGAACGATCTCGCCGGAGGTTCTGGCAGAGTGGATGTTCTGGCCAGAGCTGTGAATACAGCGCTGTTCATCTCACATGGAATCAGGAACGATTCGACAATTACCATTCATCTGATGGGCGGGGACATCCCTAGGAGAGTGAAATTCGACGGAAATATCCTGCGAGGCATCCATCCCGACGAACGCTCAATATCAGGGCACATCCGTTCGATAATGAAGCGACCCGTCCCCCCTATCGGGATATGGCAGGAGGCTTCGACAGGGGTCTCGCACTCAGGCGGCACTGTCAGAGAGACACTGATAGAGTGGAGTCGCAAAGGAGTCGTTTCCTGTGTTCTCGATGTCGAAGGAGACAGACTAAGGAGTGAAGGAGAAAACTCGATGGGTTTCATACTGTCAGATCATTTGCCATTCACAGGTGAGGAAAAGGACTTACTGGAGGGCTGTCAAAAGTTTTCTTTGGGTTCCAAGTGGTTGCAGGGACACGTCTGCATAGCTATCGTACACCACATATTGGACGATTAGTCAAGCCACTCGGGCAAACCCGAAAGAGATTGTTTGGTGGCTTGAGAAAGTAAGGCCTCACTGAGTCCGAGGGGGTGGTTGACAGGCCATGAAGATAGAGGAGTGATTGAGACCGAACCTGAATTAATTGCGTTGCAATCTGTTCCAGGTATGTCCTCGTCCTCGATGGTTGCGGCCCCTACTTCGAATGTCACGCCAATGTTATCGACATCCCTCATGTCGATGGCGTTGTGGTACCACCTAGATCCGAGTGAGACTGTCTGGAAACTGCCATCCCACTGTTCCGGCCCGTTGATATTCAATATCATGTCACCGTCAGAGAAAGCGGAGATTATCCTGTCGTGAATCGGGGCTAGATCTGATATTTTCCTTTGGCTGCCATTGGGCCGTCCGAGGTTAGCGGGCTCTGAAGGGAGTGATGACAGACACGCTTCGATGATTGTCATGGATGCTTTGAGGGTCTCAGAATAATCCGAATGCTCGTAGGTAGCTAGGCTGATGGCGATGGCTGGCATTCCGTAAAGCGACGACTCTCGGGCAGCGGATACGGTACCCGAGTGCAGGACGTCAACTGAAAGATTGGGGCCCTGATTGATTCCGGATATGCACAGTGCCGGATTAATCTCTGGCGCCCATGCCCTAAGTCCGCCGTCCATGGCTACGATGGCGCAGTCACACGGTGTACCATCCAAAGAGAAGATGCGTAGAGGGGGACCATTTTCAATCCTGAGTGAGTCTGAGATGTCTAATCTCTCTTGGAATTTCAGGTCGTGACGCAGTGTCAGGCGCATGCCGGAGCACGATTGCTCGCTGGCCGGTGCCAGCACGACTACAGGGTGACCTCGGGAGTGGAGTGCGGCCACTAGGATTTGCAGTCCCTCGGACTCGACTCCGTCGTCATTGGTGACGAACACTGCAGAGCGATCCATGATTGGGGCATCAGAAGGGGGTTCATGAAACCGCGTTCCCATCTCTGTCTCCCCGCCCCTCCTCAAGGATCACCATGATTGCTCCGGCGAGCATCAGAGGGCCCCCTAGAACGGTCCATATTCCAAGTGTGGTTTCTCCTGTCCAGAGCCATCCGATGATTCCGCCAACGACCGGTTCAAACAAATGTGTAATGGAGACTGTAATAGGAGTAATCCACCGCAGTACAGTGTTTATTCCAGTATGGCCGCATAACCCCGGGCCCAGAGATAGGTACACTATCCAAGGTAGCCACACTGCGTCTGCCCATCCTAGCAAAGATATCTCAGGTACAACATCGACCATGCTGGCACCCTCCTGTGAGATAGAAGCCAGAGCCAACCAGATGCCGGCTGCGAAGGTGACTGGGAAGGCGTATACGAATATCGGCATCCTCCTCTCCGACCTCAGATGTCTACCGGCGAGCAGGTAGCCCACCACAGTGACAGCGCCGAGGAACGCGGCTGCATCACCCAAGACAGTGACCTCGCCCCCGACCTCCACGTCACCCAACGACAGCAACGCACCGACGATACCGACCATCACACCAGTCACGTGGCCACGGCGCACCACTGATCCTATCACAGGCATAATCAATACGAGGACTAAGGGGTGCATCGATACGAACAGCAAGCTGTGGACAAGACTGGTGTGATCAAGCGACCAGACCCATGCGCCGAAGTGGATAGCGAGGAACACGCTTGATGCTAGGATAATCTGCCAGTCCCTCGTGCTAACTCCGCCGCTTCCCATCGCTCTGAACTGGTAGACAAAGCCCGGCAAGAGAATTAGAGCGGTGCCTTGCATCCTCCATGACGCCCGAAGCAGAGGTGGTACCTCGCTCATGGCCTGAAGCACGACACCTGCGCTGGAAACGGCCAACAGCGCCACACCGAGCAGTGCCCAAGCGAACAGAGGCGTGGCTGAATCTGACGATTCCGACATCCTCAATCCGCCATCTCAGCGTCCATAATCTCTGAATCGTCCTCGGAATCTGGTTCGGCGCCGATAATTCCCGCCGCCCTGAACAAAACGAAGATTATGGCTGCCAATGCCACATTGACAAGTAAGAATCCCGCGAATCTGGCCTGTGGCCACCATGACTTGATGCTCATCGGCTCCTCACATACTACAGAATTTGCCAATATCTCACAAGACAGTTCTTTTCCATCGGCTGTGTCTGAAGCAATGCGTGATGTGGCGTAGGCCAGAACATGACCGAAGTCATCATCCTCAACACCGAGCATCTCGTCTAGGTAGGTGTCGGTCCACGAGTCAGGCAGGTACTCCTGCTCGGTCTTATGCTCGTCCGAGACAGCAAGGATTGCAGACTCAACACCGAAGAAGGCCTCTCCGGTCAGAGCTCCTGCAGCGATCATGAAGGTGAAGAGGAGCATCAGAGCCCTGCTTTTCTCTGATGCAGCAGAGCCTTCGGAGAGACGAATCTCCTCGACCTTTGGATTAAGTCGTCGATCCTCCCACCAATCACGAGCGGCTCCACCGGCAAGCATTGGGAATGTTACTGGGGTCGGCAAATACATCCCAAGTCCAAATGAAGTTCCCATCCCAGTGGCCCATTCCATGAAAGCACCCAAGAGGAAGCCTAGCCCCAGAGCAATCCAGTCGCCTTGACCCTCGGCTAGAATTATGGTGAATGTGGCAAAGGCATTAGCCTGCGGGGCCAATAGATCGATGTCGCCCTCTGCTAGCAATTTGGACAGGAAAATAGCGACCCCGGCACCTAGGATAGCACCGGGAACTACTCCCATGATGTTACCTTTTGAGATATGATATGGTCGATTACCAATGTATAGGCTGTTCTTGTAGTCGCCTACGACTGTTCCAGACATAGAAATCGCAGAACCGAACACGGTCGTCCCTACTAGTGCCATCAGCACTGATTCCTCCTTGCTCAGACCGACAGGTAAGTTGAGGAAAACTAAGAGCAGCATCAAGAGAACGATGAAAGAAGTGCCAGAAACCGGTTCTATACCTGTCTCTCCCATTACTCGAACAGCGATTGCACCCAGAAGGAAAGTGGTGGCTAATAGAACAACAGCAAACAATACTGCAGGCAATACTGGGAACCCGCCAATGACGAAGATTGCAATCATTGCTACAAAGGCAATTCCCATGAAGATTGGGATATGATCCAGGGGCCACTCATACCAGCCTCTTTCCTCAATGTACTCATCCCCCTTATCTCCAGTGAATGCGCTTGCGATATCTCCGAAGATGTTGGCAAACGTTGGGGCCATTTTCAGTAAACCGTATATCCCTCCGCCAAGAATAGCACCAATTGCAATCACCTTGACGTAGCTGAATGCTTTCCACTGAACAATCGGATAAACCGGTAGTGAATTAGTATCTCCATACTCGGTAATTCTCACATACTCGCCGAGTGCGGGATCGTAAATCGGGACATCTTGATAGACCACCAGAGGAACAAGGAAGAACCAAGCGACAAGTGATCCAAGGTTGACTAGTAAAGCGACTCTGAACTTCATGAACCAACCTATTGCAAGCAGCGTTGGGCTTAGCTCTACACCAAGGAAGGTGTAGGAGAAGGGGTTGCCCGAATCGTAAGAGGTAATTCCACTAAATGGAGCGTGTCCGTCTACAAGTTTGCTGGGTTGATGCAGCCATCTCTCCGTGTAAATCGAGGCAAGGCCCCAATCCTCTCCAGATAGTGCCATTGCCAACCAGTCCGCTAGACTCCCAGGTATCCCTGCAATCTTGCGCCCCCACACCAGAGGATAGTCGATGAGGAACATGAAACCCATCGTAAGAACTGTCCACAAGCCGACGGTCTTCAGCGAGTCTCGAGCTGCGTCAGCCGCACCGGTGTTGACATCGGCTGCAATGTCCAACATCTTCAGAGTGGCTTCGAACCCTGGCATTGGCAGCGGGTCCTCGACCAACCATACGCGTCTGAAGATGATGAAATACATCACCCCGAGGAAACCAGCAAACATGGATGCGATTATCCCTATGAAAGCGAGTTGGAAGGTGTCGACGGAAGAGATTAGGTGACCATCTCCAACGATGTAGTCGTCTGAATAGGCGAGCAGGAATATCGCAGGGAAAGTGAAGATGAATCCGGTGGAGGCGTGGGTGGCGCCAGTGGTGGCACTAGTGGCGATGTTAACTTCAGAAGGAGACCATTTGAGGGCCATTCCTAACAAGTAAGCGACATACCAGGCTGCCGAGACAGCGAGGCCTATCTTGAGTCCGATGTAAGCGGTAACTCCGCTGAAGATAGCCCCGATGAAGATACCGATTATGACCTTCCTAGTATCCCAATGGCTAATCTCAAACGAGTCTTGCAGGTTCTTCTCTTCTAGGTACTGCTCGAGGACGCCGGTGTTGAGATTGTTGTACATGTCCTCGTCTAGCCACGTCAGAGTACCCTTCTCAATCGACTCGAGGCCAGATGGTGTGGCCGGTTGCCTGTAAGAAGAACGCTGGACGTCAGACATGCTACGCTCCCATCTAGGGGTCGCAGTTAGTCGCTTATACTTCTCCGCCTACTTAGGGAAGAACAAGTAGATAGTGAGGCATCAGTGGTCGCGCGTAATCTTGAATCGACCCATCGCTTCCATCCACTGGATCTCACCGCCCGCTACAAGATTGAATTCAGAGGTCTCGGGCAGTATCAAAGACTCGTAGGTCTTGTTATCCATAGCGTGCACCTCCGAGCCCTGCATGTGAGTGATGATAGCCGAACCCTTCTCTATTACAGGGACGTTGATAGAATCGGTGACTGTGCCTACATGACTCCTCTTCTGACCGGTGAAGATGTCTTCCAGCTCAAGTCTTGCCTTTGCAGAGCCGTGCTTGCCCGGCTTCGACTTGGACATGCTGAGGATCTTGTAGGCACTTTCCTCAAGCGCTACGTAACGCCCAACCTTCAACGTTCGAATCTCTACTCTGTTCGTACCTGGCATGCTAACACTCGCAGGTCTTTCACTCCACCTTATCAGCATTCCCCGGGCAAGGCCTAGCCTAACTACCTGTGGCCGGGGCCGAGGGCCGAAGCCCCCGACTCCGGGTTATGTCGACTGAGCTTACTCAGTCGTCCTTGCGGCGGCCCAAGAGGGCAGCACCTAGCAACGAGATTGCAGCGAACAACGCTGGGAAGCCTGGTACGGCGTTCGACCATCCGAGGTCGGTTTCCGAATCAGGTACGTATTCAGGACCGTCGGTGTTGTCAGTGTCCATGGCGTCGCAGATTCCGTCACCGTCGTAGTCGGACGGTGTAGCATCCGGATCTAGAGAATCAGTACCACACTCTTCCTCGCGGGAGTCAGTGACATCATCGCCGTCATCGTCTGCGTCGGCATTGTCCCCAATTCCATCTCCATCAGTGTCCACTGACTCAGAAGCATCCTCAGGGAAGACGTCGTCAGCATCGGCAACACCATCGTTGTCATCGTCTGCATCGGCGTTGTCGCCAAGACCGTCGCCGTCAAGATCGTGATCCTCAGATGGGTTCAGAGGGAAGGCATCGTCAGCATCGGCGATACCGTCACCGTCATCGTCAGCATCGGCGTTGTCACCGATTCCATCTGCGTCAGTGTCGACCCACTCAGATGAGTCGGATGGGAAGACGTCGATTCCGTCATTGACGCCGTCTCCGTCGTCGTCCGAGTCAGAGTTGTCTCCTTGACCATCGCCATCCATGTCGTTCCACTCAAGTGAATCCGTTGGGAAAGCGTCTTGGTCGTCATCGACTCCATCGCCATCGTCGTCGGTATCAGCGTTGTTACCAATGCCATCACCGTCATCGTCAGCAGACTCGCTCGCATCCATCGGGAATGGATCGGCGACGTCAGCGACTCCATCGCCATCGTAATCCGGATCGGAATTGTCTCCCAAACCATCTCCATCTGTATCGATACACTCACCCGCGTTGAATGGGAATGAGTCGACCGAGTCATCACATCCGTCGTTGTCATCATCGGTATCGGCGTTATCGCCAATCCCGTCACCATCGTAGTCCTCTGACTCAGTAGCATCGTAAGGGAACTCGTCTAGGCCATCGGTAACTCCGTCGCCATCATCGTCGGTGTCGGCGTTGTTTCCAATGCCATCTCCATCGAAGTCAGCGAACTCACTCGCATCCATCGGGAATGGATCGTTGACGTCCAGAGTGCCATCGTTGTCGTCATCGACATCGGTGGCATCA
This sequence comes from Methanobacteriota archaeon, assembly GCA_014240285.1. GTDB lineage: Archaea > Thermoplasmatota > Poseidoniia > Poseidoniales > Thalassarchaeaceae > Thalassarchaeum. The sequence goes on along the minus strand of JAAZXI010000027.1, from coordinate 3,392 downwards.
CATGCACCATCACCGTCGTTGTCTGGTGGAATCGATGTGTCGTCTAACGAATCGGTACCACAAGAGCCCTCTTCGGAGTCTGACCAACCATCGTTGTCGTCATCGTCATCGATTGTGTAAGCCGACGGGTCACATGCGGTTCCGTTGAACAGGTTACCGAGTACGTCCGCTAGGCCGTCTCCATCAGTATCAGTTCCGACGCACGGATCAAGACTATCGATATCGTCCTCATCTAGGGCGCCATCGTTATCGTCGTCGGTATCCTCATTTAGTGACACGAACGTATCTGGCAACTGTATATTGTCTATCACTGCCTTGTCATCTCCTGAACTTACACTGGAGTCCTTGTAGTAGTAGAACCGCAGTGTGTGCTGACCACCAGAAACAGGGTAAATGAATGACTCCTGGCCTCCTGCAGTACCACAGTCCTCCAATACCTCAACCAAATCGACGTACAACCTAATGCCATCCCACATGCAGGTCGAAGAGCTCTCAGATGAAACAATGTAGTCGAAGCTGATATCGCCACCCGTGCTGGAAGTAAATACTAGGTCGATGTATGATGTGGTTGAATGGAGGCCCGCGTTGGTCGACTCAAGACTCCAATTGCCTGTAATCGCAGATGAAGTGAAGGTCCACGGATGAGCTGAGACAGTGTTGTCCCAACCAGCGTTCACCAATGCACCAGTCTCGAAGTCGATGAAGTCGCCATGAGTGATACCGTAAGCGAAGTCAGCAAGCCCATCCCCGTCCGTATCAATCGATCTTGACTGATCGTATGGGAAGTGATCCACATCGTCATTTACGCCATCGTTATCGTCGTCGAGGTCAGCGTTGTCGCCGATACCATCGCCGTCATTGTCGTTCTGCTCTGAAGCATCGAGCGGATACAGATCGTTCCAGTCGTATGTGCCATCGTTGTCGTCATCAGTATCTTGGATGTTACAATATCCGTCACCATCTGTGTCCAGATACTCAGTAGCATCGAATGGACAGTCGTCTACGAGATCGTCATATCCGTCGTTGTCATCATCATCATCGACAGTCAAACCGTCGGATGAGTAAACCACGTTGTCGATGAAGATTGATTCCGTGGCAGAGTTAGACTCGAATGATATCATTAGGTATCCATCGCCTGAGACTGCTGAACTGATGGTTGTCCATACGCCCTCATATGACAGAGAGTCTATGTCAACACCAGTGGTGTCGATGAGGGTCACGTTTCCAGAGCTGCTAATCCAGGAAGCCACTATCGCATCAGATGTCTCCCAACCCGTGCTCTGCACGAAGAGATCGAAGGAGGCCGAATCAGCGTCAGAGACTGAATCAAAGGTCAGAACGGCCACACCATCGGTGTCCGACATCTGGTACCCCTGAGTTCCATCAGTGTAAGCAGTGACTCCACTACCAGTATAGGAGGTCACTCCGAAGTAGTCTCCATCAGTCATTCCATGACCGGTGGATCCACCTTGGTTGCAACCGCTGGTAGAGGTCGAACAGGTCTCCACATACGAAGCCGAGTAACTCAAGTCCGATCCAGTAACTGTAGACATGAACGCGATTATGTTGTACGTGTAGTAGTTGCTTTGGACCCATACGTAATCACCGGGCTCGGTGAAAGGACCGTAATCGACACCACCGTTACCAGCGAAAGTAGTGTAGGAATCGCCGTAGTCAGCAGACATCAAGAGATGGCCCGAAGGACCAGTCATCGACATCGAATGATAGGCCTGGGAGTAATACGAGAGTATCTCGAACTCCAGAGACTCGCCTGCCGCCAGTGTCGTGGTGCACGTGTAGGCTCCAGTGTAGTAGTAGGATCCTGCACTGTTAGTAGTCATGCATGGTGTGGTCGAGGAATCATAGTTGACGTCTGCTTCCCCAGCATTGTTGGCTAGATCGTGATCGAGGGAAGCATTGCCGGTATCGTAGTACTTGGTGCCGGTCGATGCTGACTCGAACGAAACTGAGCCTACGGAAGTCGAAGTACACGAAGATAGCAAAGTGTCAGGCATTCCGTCGCCATCGAAGTCCGAGTCCGCGCAATTGTTGAGTGGCCAGACGTCGTCTGCATCGGCTGTACCGTCGTTATCGTCGTCGGTGTCAGCGTTGTCACCAGTGCCATCAGCATCGGTGTCGGTCCACTCAGAAGCATCGAGTGGGAACGCGTCCACACCATCGTAGTAGCCATCGTCATCATCGTCGCCGTCAAGCACTAGAGATGTAGAGCAAGACGATACGATACTGTCCGGCCTGCCGTCGCCATCCGTATCGATGGCAGCGCACTCATCCATTGGGAATGGATCAGATACATCCAGAGTGCCGTCGTTATCGTCGTCGGTATCTCCGTTGTCACCAGTGCCATCAGCATCGTTGTCAGTCCACTCATTCCCATCATCTGGGAAAACGTCCACTGTGTTGGAGTAGTAGTCGCCATCGCGGTCAGTGTCTAGAGCGTCGCAAATCAAATCGCCATCCATGTCAGCAGGTGTGCTTGATGCATCCAACGAATCACTGGATGAGGCATATGCGCCGCCATCGTCACAAAGCGCGGTTGTTCCAGGGAAGTTAGCATCACCCTCATCCACATCAGAGTAGCCATCGTTGTCGTCATCAAGGTCACGTGGTGTGCCCGCTGCTGTTTGACTTGGGTATCCGACTGTCTGCGTAGTAGGTAGTGATATGTCATCGATTGCTACGAAGTCAACCGCGTTACATGCACTTCCATCGGAGCACCAGCTGCTATCTCGCCTGTACTGGAAGATTATGTCGTGACTTCCTGCTGTCACAGTGGTCGTGAAAGACTCCCATGCAGTGCTGGTTCCGCAGTCAGACATCAACTGTACACCGTCGACCCAGAAAGCGAACCAATCGTAACTGTTGCAACCGCCGTCATACTCGGTCTGAGTCCAGTAGTTGAAACTGATATCGCCAGCATAAGTGGTGACGGTGAGCATCAATCGTGTATCCTCATAGTGGACTGCAGTAGCCATTGCGTAGCCATTGGAGGCTTCGAACAGATTTGTGCTAGCAGGGGTACCCCAAGAGGAAGTACTTCCGCTGGAGGTTGTCCATGCCTGTCCCGACAAGTCTAGAGAACCGAAGTCCTCAGTCTCGTATCCGGTCACGATGTCAGCAGCGACCTCGTCAGCAGCGCCGTCTCCATCAGTGTCTAGGTGTGCATCCACGTCGAGTGGGAACGCATCCGCGGCGTCGAGATGTCCATCGTTGTCATCATCAGGGTCAATAGCGTCGCATCCGTTGTTCGGACTGTAACCAGATGCCATTGCACCAGTAGATGAAAGCTTGACGGTGTCGCCGTCGGTGTCGATTGGATAGCTGCTCGAGTCAGTCTTATCGGTGCCGCACGCGTCCTCGTAAGCATCATCCCA
>JAAZXI010000026.1 GCA_014240285.1 Methanobacteriota archaeon | reverse complement strand
CGACCAGAGGTCGGGGAAGGCGGGAAGCTCGGAGACGCGGTGCCCCAGCAGTATCTCGTGTCCACCGACACACTCTCTGCTGAGGATTACGGAGGCTGACGGATGAGGGGTCGTAATCTTGGATTCGGGCATATCCATCCCCTCTGGTAACTCCTCCATGTTCATTCGATGAGGTGTGACGCTTCAACCCCGCTACAATAATGATTGAATACATAATCTAATCTTCGAAGAGCATGGACTCGTTCACCATCGCGAACACCAGCACTAGCACAGGTGAGAGATTGCATCAGGCCGAGATGCCGCGGTTTGGCTTAGGAGTCTATTTGATGGGCGAGCCAGGAGAGTGCAAGTCGTCTGTGCTGTACGCACTCGAGCAGGGCTACAGGCTAATCGACACCGCGATGGCATACGGCAACGAGGACGAGGTAGGCCAAGCCATCAGGGAGTCGGGCATTCCCAGAGAAGACATCTTCGTCGTAACAAAGTTACGACAACCCCACGCCAACAGCCATGAAGAGACGCTTCAGAGATGCCAACAGAGCCTCGAGAACCTCGGTCTCGACTACATGGATCTGTATCTGATTCACGCCCCGCCCAAGGATCTCAATGCAAGGGCTCCAGTCTGGCAAGGTATGGAGGAGTGCCTGTCCAATGGCTGGACTCGCTCAATTGGAGTTAGTAACTACGGTGCACATCACCTAGATGCGATGCTTTCGTACGCCACCGTGATGCCATCTGTCAACCAGATAGAAATCAACCCGTGGCTGCAGCGGCCGGCGCTACGAGCAGCTACGGAAGGCATAGGAGCGAAGGTGATGGCCTACTCTCCGCTTGCTCGTGGCCACAAGTTGACAGATCCGGGAATATCCGAGATTGCAGCTTCTCTGGGCTGCACACCAGCGCAAGCCGCCATCAAGTGGTGCTTCGATGTTGGCGCAATCACCATTCCAAAGTCTAGCAAGCCAAACAGGATCTCTGAGAATCTGGACTCTCTGGAGTTCGACCTCTCGGGAACCGAGGAGGAGTTCGCCGCTCTCGAGGAGTCATATGTCTCGGGATGGGATCCTACCTCGGAGCCGTGAGACCATGAAGCCCCCAGAGACAATCGAGGAGGAACTCGCGATTATCGCCGAGGCCATCGAGGCCGGTATCGATCCATTCCCACCTGAGAAAGAGCCCAGCAAATGGGCTAAGACCGCATTGGGATGGTTCATGGTAATCATCATGGTGACTTGGGTCTCGGACATCCTCTACCGCTCTCTGTGATGCGGTAATGGTAGTCCCTCCCGGATTCGAACCAGGGTCGTGGGATCCAGAACCCCACATGATGGACCACTACACTAAGGGACTAATGGATGACGGAGTCGGATTCGCTATTTCAACGAATCCGATAACCGAAAGAAGTCACTCAGGCTCCGCGGAAGGCCGCGTTGATACTTGCAAGTTCAGCCTCGCTGGGTCGCATCTCGGATTCACTCAGGGCTGAAAGCGGTGTCTCGGTAAGTCCTAGTTCCTCATCGGCGGTCTGCATGCTGTCATCGTAGTACAGCAGGCCAGTCACGTGCTTGTTCTCACCCTCCGCTCTGTGAATCGCTGAGAGCGCGGAGACGGCGTCCGACGGATCATGGTCCTCGCCCAATGTCTCCAGTCGCAGCGTAGAGCCATCAAACATCTGGATGTCATCATACTCGCCCTCGGGTATGTCGACCTCCTCTAGAGGGGTGAAGTGAGGGATGTAGTCTAACATGTGTAGGACCTCATCGTTCTCCTTGACATAATTGTAGGACTTGTAGGACTCATCGTTGTTGGCGAAGGTGACACACGGTGAGATGACGTCAATGACTGCCATCCCCCGATGACCCATTGCCGCACGTATGAGGGAGGTAAGTTGCTTCTTGCTGCCCGAGAACGAGCGCGCGACGAAACTGCATCCGAGGTTGATGGCCATCGCGCACAGGTCAATCGGAGGCTGTACGTTGGTCTCCCCCTTCTTCTTCTTGGAACCCTTCTCCACGGTGGCGCTGTACTGCCCCTTGGTCAGGCCGTATACTCCGTTGTTCTCGATGATGTAGACCATGTCGAGGTTGCGCCTGATGGCATGGACGAACTGTCCGATGCCGATGCTGGCAGTGTCTCCGTCGCCTGAGACAGCGATGAAGGACAGATTCTTGTTGACCATATTGGCACCGGTCGTGACAGAGGGCATCCTGCCGTGCACCGTGTTGAAACCATGACTCTTGCCTAGGAAGTAGGCCGGTGTCTTGGAAGAGCACCCGATTCCACTCATCTTGGCGATACCCTCGGGCGGGATGCCGTTCTCCCATGCTGCCTGGATGATGACATTGGATATCTGGTCGTGACCACATCCGGGGCACAGTGACGATTTGCCTCCAGTGTACTCCGATTTCTCGAGGTCGATTACATTGAGTTTGATAACGCTCATGCAGTAACCTCCAGAGTCTCGAGGATTTTGTCAGCGTAGACGCGTGCGCGAGGAGGCATACCGTCGGTGTAGGCCACACTATGAAGCCTAGATAGGAGATGCACAGGCAGTTCCTTGCGCAGGATGCCGTAGAGTTGACCGTCTCGGTTTATCTCAAGGACGATGACCTTGTCATGCCTCTCGATGAAGTCCTCGACCTCTGAATGATAGGGCAATGCTCTGACTCGGCAGGTGCTGACCGACAGGCCGGTCGATTCCAGCATATCATCAATCTCTGTGATGGAGTTCTCCATTGAGCCGTAGTAGATCACCCCAATTTGCTGTTCCTCCTCCTCCCTGATGATCGGAGCAGGAAGCAGATCGCGAGCACTGTCAATCTTTCTCCGCAGGCGCGAAATGGTGGCGTAGTAGACATCTGGATCCTCCGAGTAGATACCGTCCTCGTCGTGTCCGGTTCCGCGATAGAGAATGGGATCGAGACCGCTGCCAGGTAGAGTTCTGTAGGGAATACCGTCCCCGTCGACATCTCTGTAGCGTCCGTAGTTTGCTATCGCATCGACCTCTTCTCGGGTGCGCAGTACCTTACCTCTATCCATCGGGGAATCCGGGTATTGGAATCCCGCTGTGGACCAGCGGTTCATCCCGAGATCTAAATCGCTGAAACCAAACACGATGGTCTGGAACCTCTCAGCGTAATCGAAGACCCTCCAGCCGTACTCGAAGCACTCGTCTACGGTGCCCGGAATCAGCACGATGTGCTGTGTGTCTCCATGGCTGGCTTCGTACAACATCGACAAATCGCCCTGCTGAGTACGAGTCGGAAGTCCTGTGGATGGGCCGACCCTGTTGACATCCCAAATCACACCGGGCACCTCGGCGAAGTAGGCCAGCCCGATGAACTCGGACATCAGTGAGATGCCCGGGCCGCTAGTGCAGGTCATTCCTCGTCCGCCGGCCCAGCCAGCACCGATCACCATGCCGGCGGCTGCAAGCTCGTCCTCGGCCTGAATTACGGCGCATGTCGCACCGCCATCATCACCTTCTCTGAGTTTTGGCAACCATTCGATGATGCTCTCAGCCAGCGATGAAGAGGGGGTGATTGGATACCATGAGAGCATGTTCACTCCGCCGAAGATTGAGCCCAGTGCTACGGCCTCGTTGCCCTCCACTAGGAATGTATCTGGATTCTTGTCGCGAGCCTCGACGCAATACGGTATGGGCCCTTCCCAGTTTTCTGCAGCGTAGGCGCGACCCTCGCTAATGGCTCTCTGGTTCAACTCGATGGCCTTCTCCTTGCCTTTGAACTGGTTATTCAGGGACTCGTCGATTGCAGCATCGTCGATTTCTAGCAGATGGGCGAGTGCCCCGACATAGTACATGTTGCACATCAGGCGAGCCAGTTTCGGATTGATTCCCCTCGCCATCTTAGTCATCGGCATGCCGTATGAGGGACAGTCATCCCTATCCACGGGGAGTTTGGCATCCTCATTGTAAATCACGATGGTTCCAGGTTCAATGCGCGCGAGGTCTTTGTGCCAGGTGTCCTTGTTCATCAAGACCTGGATATGCGCCTTGTCACCCGGTGCCTGATAGCCCCGATCGCTTGCGCGGATAATGAACCAGGTCGGAAGTCCAGAGATATTGCTTGGGAAGAGGTTCTTCCCACTGACTGGGACACCCATCTGGAACATCGAATTGAGCACAATCAGGTTAGCGGACTGGGAACCTGTCCCGTTCGCTGTTGCTATATTGATAGTGAAGTCGTTGCAGATACGCTCCATCGTTTCCTGCTTCTCCATGGCTCGGCTCGGTACCATCTAGGGGTTCGCGCAAGATGACCCGGTAATAATCCGGTATTAGCCGTTACCGTTACCAACTCACCGGATTCGGGACGATTGCGTGTCCGTTGGCATTTTCAATGAGTTCGCTTTCCGCCCCTTCATGCTCATCCCTGAGGCACTACAGATTGCATGGACCGAAGCCTCCGCCCTGACCGAATCTGGAGAGCCGGAGAAAGCCTTGGAACTGCTGCGCTCCGTGGCTTGGGATGCCTGTGAGAATGGTGCCCAGCAGGCGAGGACCCTGCGCTTTGCAGCTGACGCGGGTACAGCCCTCGGCGAGAAGGACATCACCAATCAGAAGCGCCACTGGCAGCGCGCCCACAAGAACTACCGCAAGGCTCTAAACTTTGATCCCAAGAATAAGGAGACCAGGCGCCGTATGAACAAACTCGCTTCGATGATGGACGAGCAGGCGATTTCTTTGGGAGCCGGCTTGCAATTTTTCGATGAGGGCAACCCTACTCCACTAGGTCTGGCATCCCTGTTGATTGCCGGATTACTCCTCTTAGTTTCATTCAAGGTAATCACGGACTGGATTGACACTCCAGAGGATAGCCCGATAGTCACCCTAGAAATATCGTACATGCCATCTGGAGGTAACGAGAGAGTCACAGCGTTCGTAGAGATAGAACTCTATCGGGATGAGGCACCAAATCATGTCGAGAACTTCCTTCTCCTGGTGGAAGACTCCAGTTACGACTTCACCAAGTTTCACAGGATTATTGACGATTTCATGATTCAGGGCGGCGACTTCGAGAATGAAGATGGAACCGGAGGTTCCACTGGGAAATGGTATGGGTACTGCAATGGAGATGAGTTAGATGGTGCAGGCAACAGTCATACCGCAGAATCATGCCCTCAATCAAGTTGGACAATTGGCGATGAGGCCGACAACGGACTCCTTCACACCCCGGGATCTCTCGCGATGGCAAAGACCTCGGCCGCCAATACCGGTAGCAGCCAGTTCTACATCGTGCCCGGGGACAGCACCCCAAGTCATTTGGATGGGGTGCACACGGTTTTCGGTCAGGTAATCAGCGGCTTGGAACATGTCACAGCAATCAGTGAGGCCGACACTCCGAACTCCACACAGCAAGGCAGTGGGGACACACCAATCAACGAGGTCCGTTTGATACAAGTCACCGTGAATGATTGAGTTTGAACCTCCGATTGCCAATGGGTCAACTTCATGGAGCACATGCCTACCGTCATCACCGTAGGTGATGACATGGGCGATGCAGACCCCTTTGATGCAAGGTCTACTTTCGTTGCGAGCGACGGTTCTCCTGCAGCCTTCGTGGACATAGGTGCCCTACAGCGAGCCGGGGTCTGCAAACTGGCTGAAATCCCAGTCTCAATCCGCATCCTCCTCGAGGCCGCCCTTCGCAAGTGCGACGGTTTCCTCGTCACCGAGGAGGATGTCCTAAGGATCGCATCATGGTCTCCGGAGATGACCCCCGAGGAGATTCCATTCAGCCCCAGTAGAGTCATACTGCAGGATTTCACCGGGGTACCTGCAGTCGTCGACATCGCCGCTTTGCGCGATGCTATGGTGGCGATGGGCGGGGACCCGGAGAAGGTCAATCCACAAGTGCCAGTCGACTTGGTCGTCGACCACTCGGTCCAAGTCGACGTCTCCGGCCTGTTCCCGGACGCGCGCCAGCGCAACCTCGAGATTGAATATGAGCGTAACCTCGAGCGCTACAAGTTCCTCAAGTGGGGCCAGCATAGCCTTGACAATTTCCGCGCTGTTCCCCCTGGACGCGGCATCGTCCACCAGGTCAATCTCGAGTGGATAGCGAGCGTTGCTCGTGAGGAGGAGCAAGTGTGGATTCCTGACACCCTCGTCGGTACTGACTCGCATACGACGATGATCAATGGCCTCGGCGTTCTTGGTTGGGGCGTCGGGGGGATCGAGGCAGAGGCGGTAATGCTAGGCCAACCAATCTACATGTTGCTGCCTGAGGTGGTCGGCTTCGAGCTCACAGGCTCGCTCCAACCTGGCGTCACGGCGACTGACATGACGCTGAGGGTGGTACAGATGCTCAGGGAGCACGGTTGCGTCGAAAAATTCGTTGAATTCCACGGCCCCGGATTGTCCAGTCTCAGCCTCCCTGATCGGGCTACAATCGCCAACATGGCCCCAGAGTACGGCGCCACGTGTGGATTCTTCCCCGTTGATCAGACTACTCTCGACTACATGCTACTATCAGGGCGCGAACCATCGCATGTCGAGGATGTCAAGCGCTATCTGTCCGCGCAGGACCTGTTTCATGACAGTTCCACGCCAGCCCCCATGTTCACCTCCTCTTTATCACTTGATCTTTCAACCGTCGAGCCTTCGCTCGCCGGGCCCAAGAGGCCACATGACAGGGTACCGCTGTCTGAGATGAAGTCGCACTGGAGGACGAGCTTGAATGCTCCAATCGGTCATCAGGGCCACGGCGTCGACCCCTCACATAACGATGCCAGCGCCGCAATAGCTGGACGCGATACTGCTCTGGGACACGGCGATGTCGTGATCGCCGCCATCACCAGTTGCACCAACACCAGCAACCCCAGCGTGATGATTGCCGCAGGGCTGCTCGCCCGAAATGCCCGTGACAAGGGACTGTCAATCAAGTCCTGGGTCAAGCCCAGCCTCGCTCCTGGCAGCAGAGTGGTGACAGAGTACTACGACGCCGCTGGTCTGACCGAAGACCTCGATGCCCTCGGATTCAGTGTCGTCGGATATGGATGCACCACGTGTATAGGGAACTCAGGTCCTCTAGACGAGGAAATCGGGACAGCCATCGACGAAGCGGATTTGGTTGTAGGAAGCGTTCTCTCAGGTAATCGAAACTTCGAAGGAAGGATACATCAGAAGATTAAGGCAAACTATCTCGCAAGCCCTCCTCTCGTGGTGGCTTATGCACTAGCAGGAACGCTCGATATCGATTTCTCATCCGACCCACTCGGTCATACCTCATCTGGCGAATCTGTAATGTTGGCCGACATCTGGCCCAGTGATGAGGAGATTCATTCCACCATTGAGTCTGTCATAGGCCCAGAGATGTTCAAGCACAGGTACTCGGATATCCTCCGCGAACCTCGCTGGGATGCCATTCCCAGTGAGTCCGGTGCTCTGTACAAGTGGGACGATTCTTCGACCTACATTCGTTTGCCTTCATTCCTTGAGGGACTCGAATCCGAACCGACTCCGATAGAGCCGATTCACGATGCTAGGGTGCTGGTCAAGGTCGGTGATTCGGTTACCACCGACCACATCAGTCCAGCCGGCGCGTTCCCACATCACGGTCCAGCTGGCCAGTACTTGTTGGGCAATGGAGTCCAGCCGCGCGATTTCAACTCGTTTGGAAGTCGCCGCGGCAATCACGAGGTGATGGTGCGAGGCACCTTCGCGAATATCCGGATGCGCAACCAGATTGCGCCCGGCACAGAGGGCGGCTTCACGACTCACTTCCCCTCGGGAGAAGTCACCTCGATATACGAGGCCAGTAACAGGTACCGTGAGGACAGCACTTCCTTAGTCGTGCTCGCCGGATCTGCATATGGGACCGGAAGCAGCAGAGACTGGGCTGCCAAAGGCACCCTGCTGCTGGGCGTGAGGGCAGTCATCGCGACCTCGTTCGAGAGGATTCACCGTTCCAACTTGGTCGGGATGGGCGTCCTCCCTTTGAACTTCCCAGAGGGCGAGGACGCAGACAGTCTCGGTCTAGATGGCTCCGAGTCCTTTGACATCCCGGCGAGAGCCGATCTCGAGCCTATGTCGTTGATACCAGTCACAGCCACCAGATCAGACGGGAGCGTAGTCGAGTTCGAAGCCGTCGTCAGGCTAGACACTCCGGTCGAGGTCGAGTACTACAGGAACGGCGGTATTCTGCCAACTGTATTGAGAAATCTGGCCGAAGCATGAAAGCCGTCCTCGCAGCCCGGCGGTTGGGAACTTGATTCTCGGAGCATAGCCATGGAATTGAGAGGCACGGTAAGATTTCGATTCCAAGCCCCCGAGCACGAAGTCGACGTCCTACTCGAGGGTGATGCCGGGTGGGTCTCAACTCTACGAGAGGAGATGGACCTTTCCGGGGACGTCGGCGTGTTACAGCCTCTGGCTGCTCGCTTGGTCGCGTCCGATGAGCCCGAGCCCGAGTCGGCCATGGGAGGAGAGGATGAGATGTTAGAGGAGATGCCGCTGCCTGAGGAAGCAGTACTCCCGGGCCCCCCTCCCGACCCATCTAGGATTCCCTCGGTAGTCCGCGTCATCGGCAGCCTCGATGTGGACTCCAGGGTCGCCGAACTAGGTGGGCACGGACAGAGCGATCCAGATCTCGAGATCATCATAGAGATCCTCGACGAACTGGAGGATGAAATGGAGCCGCTTTCCGACAATATGTCTGGAGATCCACTAGCTGAAGCCTGGATCCAACTATTACTCACCCTCGTGGTCCGCGAACACGGTCACACCTCATTGCCCCTGAGTTCGATAGAGATGGCTGTAGGAGACAGGGTGAACAGCCACGGGATAGATTTGGAGATGTTCTTAGACCGACTTTGGATGATGGGGAGGCTGGAGAGGATTCATGGTGGGGCCGAGACCCAGTACGCACCCAATCCCAGTTGGTTGGAGTTGCGATAATTCCTCGTTGAAACCACCAACTCCTACGGAGTTGCTCAACTCATATGGGGCGAAGGCATAAGAGATGAGTGAAACTCCGGCTGTGCATGCTACACACGTCTGAGTCTGCCCGAAATCGAACCAAGGAGGGCCGCAAGGCCGTCTTCATGGTGCTATTGATGCTGACCTCGCTGATGGTATCGTTAGTACCAACGGTGAGCGCTTCACACATCACCCAGTACGCGGTACAACGTGATCCGGCCCATCTCACTGTGGGTGATCTCAACTGCGACGGCCATAACGACATCCTCTCTGTCAGCGTGATGGGGCACTATATCACAGCGCTCTACAACGACGGTTTGGGCAACTTCGCAGACAGGCAAGACGTGTTCATATCGAACAACGCCTCACAGCGTGCCGGTTTCGTGGATACCGCCAACTCCGTCGACGCGGAGATCGCTGACATCGACGGCGACGGTGTGAATGACATCGTCTACTACCAAGAGAACATACGTTTCGTCGGAGAGACCTTCGTTAGACCGGGCAATCTGACTACAATGTGGGGCGAATGCTCCGAGAGGGTGAACCAGTGGGACAACACCGAGATTACTGTGACTAATCCGTATCACCTAGGGATGGAGGTCGGTGACATCAATGACGATGGCGACGATGACATAGTCCTGTTGACAACGGACGCAACTGGTTCCAACCAGTACATTCAGATCTACAGGGGCCCCGATCCCTCACTGTTGACAAACCAACAGTCCATCCCCGTCCCCCTCACCAATGGCTTGTACGTCGAAACCCGCTTGGGACACTGGGGCGAGACAGTTCAAGGAGGCGGTATTCCCGGAGGTTTGGGTGACTGCGAAGATCTTGACATCTGGCTCCTCAGGACACCTCCGTTCAACACTGGGGTGGGGACCTCTGTCGGGCACTACGACAACATGACAGTTCTCGAGTACGACTGCCTCACAAATCAGTACCCAAATCCCCTAGATGCCACCGCTCAGGGCATCCATAGGTTCAAGCTGGATGCAGAGCACAATTACCCACTACCTGGCCTCGACATCGCTGACACTGATGGGGACAATGAGATAGACCTCATCGCGGCTGTTGACGGAATCACTGGGAACATCTCCTATGCTACTAAGACAAGCAGCGGTTGGGACACTCAAAACTACGCCTACCTAGGCGATTATCTCGGGGCCTCGATTACCATCGTGGATGTCAATCAGGACGGCGAGGTTGACTTCTTCGTACCTACCGAGGTCACACTTACCCGCCTGCAGGACTCGGCGGCACAGAACCAGACATACCTGCTGCTGGAAAACCTCCGTGAGATTAATTCAGTTGAGATTATCCTCGCGAACCCCAGCGGACCGGGGTACCTCTCATCTCTCTCATTCGATGTCGGACGCCGACCCACCATGGCCATCCCTGGACAGCTCCAAGGAGGTGACAATAGTGCCTACGAGATCGTCATCGGACAGAAAGACTACTCATACAGATTCGCCAATAATGCGATGTGGCTAGACACACAAGGTTGGGCCGGTGCCGGAGACTTCCTCTCAGTCCTCACTCTTGACAACGAAGACATGGGCATAACGGAGGTTACCATCGCACCCGCATCCTACAACCCTGCCACAGGGCAGGCTGAGATTGGCGAGGGCAACAGATGGGTCAATGTGACCGTCAAGAACACAGGACTCAACCCTCTGAGTGGATCAGTGGATGTTGATCTGGAAGTCAAGGAGGTACTCGGTGGGACCGATACCGTGGTCTACTCAAATGACTTCGAGGGCAACGAGGACACCACGAACTGCGCCAACTGCGTATTCGCTAAGCACTCCTACACAGGCATGTACGGTACTGGTGCATCATCGTGGCACATCGAGACTAACTCGACTGCGGCCACCGAGAACGTTTCTTGGTACGAGGCCGACAGTAACCCGACCGACTATTACTGGGCAGGTGTGGACTATAACGGAAACAACGAGAGCGACTCGGGCTACTACAACAACATGGACGAGGCGCTTATTCTAGAGAACGTCGACCTGACCGGAGCCGATGCGGCATACATGGACCTCTCAGTCATGTGCACCTCTGCCTTCTTCGAGCTTTATCTCAACGAGCAGTACTCTGTGGTCGAGCGTTGGCTGTACGAGGACTCGTGCGGCATAGAGGTGTGGACCGACGGCAACGGATGGGAATCTGTCTTCTTCAACGGAGGCTGGGACAATGAGAGGTACTTCCGCATTCTCTACCAAGGCGTCGATCCAGAATACAACACCTACAACGGCAACCAATTCGCCAACACTGCGACAGGTTGGATTAACTATACTGAGGATGCTGATGGCCCCGATGAGGCAGAATCCATCGACCTCACCCGATACGCAGGACAGGTTGTCGACATCAGATTCCGCTTCCGCAGCGGTTTGATGGGCTCCGTTGGACCTGCCGGTTCTTCTCAAGACACTGGTTTCGACGGTTTCGCCTTTGACAACATCACCATCAGGAAGAGGGACGTGACCTTCGGAACCACATCTACCGTGAGTCAGACCCTTAATTTCAACGACTTCGCTGCCGGGGCGTCCGAGGAGGTCAGCCTCACTGCGGATTTCGTTGACAACAAGACCTACTACATCAAGACCGAGTTGACCAATCCGTCAGGATTCATTAATATGGATGACCTCAATGATGAGATTAAGTTTCAACTTACCGTTAACAATCTGTTCGACCCTTGTCTAGCTGAGGAACATTGGGTCGATTTGGAGAGCGGGGTCCGTTACGCCTCCGGCGAGCGCGACATACTTGTCAAGGCAGAGAACTGCGGTAACACCCTGACAGATTTCCAGTTGGAAGCCTCCGTGCAAAACGCCGAGCCCGACTTGGTCGCTGTCGAGGATTTCTCTGGTGTAGAGCCAATGTGGTCAGACGATGGCAACGCGAACGGCAGCAGGGTCGATGACTCCACCGGATCCAACGACATGCTCCCCCAGAACGTTGGCGTGTTCAACAGTCATGCCTACTGGCTGGGGCACCCAGACGACGGTTATGGCGACAACTGGAACGAGACCATGACACTGGAACCGATCCCGGTATCACAGCCCCGGCCGGATGGAACAATTCCGGACTTCGCCTACTTGACCTTCGATTACTTCGCTGAGGGATACTATCTGCAGGACAATAGAGGCAATATACTCAACGTTTTGGATTCTGCAAGCCTTGAGGTTGAATGGTCAAAGGACGGTGATATTTTCCAAGGAAATGTATGGGGTTCATGGATTGATCTGAATGAAAACGGAATCCAAAACACCAATCCAGAAGATCCAAATTTCCACCGTTGTGAGGACTTCGACCTCAACAACCAACCCGACGAGGTAGAGTTCTTTGGTGATCATTCAGACCAAGACAATTGGGTAGTCTGGTATGACTCCGAGAATATCTTGAAATCAATCGTCGTTGACTTGACACATATTACAATCTTCAACAAAACAAGCCAAGATCCCAACTCCTGGAGATCTGAGTGCACAACTCTGGCAGGTTCCGATGTGACACTTACTTGGAGATTCCAGTCCGATGATGACGGCGTCAATGGAAACGCTGGTCTTGCTGGTTTTGCCGTCGATAACATACGTGTCGAGGAGTTCACCTTCGAGGATGATGGCTCGTACACGGTCGATGTTACCGGACTCGATGCAGCGGAGAAGGAGATAGTCACACTAGGGACCCATGATTTCCAGAGTGGAATCTACAGGATTGATGTGACCACCTTATTTGACAACACCGACCCTCTTACGGCCTGGTACAACGAGAGTGAGATAAACACGGCGAATAACATCTCGACGATTATCTTCAGCATCGCCAGCGCGGACATCACTCTGATGCAGCCGGATGTGCTGGAGTGCGTGGCGGATATCACCTACGAGTGTGTTTACCCAATCGACGACGCGTCCTCGCACAGCTTTGCCGTGCCGTTGCTGAACGGTGTTATCGCTGGAGAGTATCAGATTACATTGAAGGTCGTAGATTTGGTTACTGGGCAGGCGGTTTATGAGGAATCAAGCGACAACGGTCCGTTCGACTTTGCTCCGCATGAGAGAGGACAGGCCAACTGGACCAACCCCTACAACTCGTGGACAGACAGTCACACCTACAATATCAGCTTCTACGCCGACATGATTCATGAGAATGGGTCTCTCGAACCCTCCGGGAACGAGAGATTCTTTGAGATACAGTTCTTCGATAATATCGATGTGGCCATTCTGTCAAATCCTACAGATCAGAATCGCTTGCAGAACGTTAAGAATGACATTGAGGCAATGGGAATGACTTACACACAGTTGAGGATGGATAACTGGGACACTTACGGAACCCCCGACTGGATAGAGCATTTCAACAAGGTATTGCTTCCATGGCAGACTGACTACAACGCCGACCAAAAGTACGGTGCGTATTACGAGGCACTCGCGGAAACGAGGGAGAGCGACGGACTCAGCCTCACAGAGACACTTGAGGACTACATGAGCAGCGGCGGTACCGTTCAGATGCACCTTGGCCCCTACCGCAACGAGTACCAGCCCAATAGGCTGCCCTTCGGCATGGACATTGCGATGAGGAACCAGGTCAACTTCACTGTCGACAACAGGATTCACTACAGCAACCTGAAAATAGTCGACCAGTACCATCCAATTCTCAGCAATGTCGACCCGATTGCATTCAGTGGAATCAACGGCGGCTCCCACGTCGCCCTAGCAGGACTTGATACGGCTCAGGTCCAATCGACGCAGATACCCCAGGTGTGCGGTGGCCGCATCAGTGATCCTACAGGCACCTTCCACACGTTGATGCGTGACACCGAGTACGAGACTCAGTCCTTGCTCTCACTATGCAACCGGGGTGCTGGAGGCCTGATTGTGACCACCATCGACGTCGAGAACCCAAGCGTCTCAGAGGAGTTTGGAGGCTCGAGCATACCGCTGCTCTCCAACATGCTGGCTTACCACATGACTCCTTACCCGAACGACTTCGGCATCGTAGAGGAAAGTTTCGACCTCACCATCAACGGTCAAGCCCCTTCCATAGACACCGTGACCGGAGCCTACGCGACGATGTACATCAAGAGCAGCTCAGACCTCGATTTCAGCTACATCACCACAGTCGAGGGAGTGGTAGCTGACTGGACACTCGAGTCCGGGAACAACGACTCTGTGACAGGATGGGATGGCTTGGTGATAGATGCTGACGAGTATAGTCACACCCAGCAGATTAGCCCGAGCATCCCGACACTCGGCTCCTTCTGTGTTGGTGATTCCTCCTCGACCACAGGCTGCCGAATCGGTGCTGAGTGGATGCTCACCCTGTATTTACACGACGAGGCTGGACACACTCGCATGACATACATTAGACTGGTCACAGACGATACTCTGGCCGACGAATTCAGGCCGATTGCCAGTGCTACTATGATTGACGATGAAGTCACCAGTGAGTACGTCACTCTGGACGGGACCAAGACGGTATCAGAAGTGGAATGGCCAATCTACAGAGCGAGGCTGTCCGACACCGGCGATCTCAGTGTCTCGTTCGACGCCAGTGAGAGCTACGACCCTGACGCCCCTGAAGGTGAGACCGGCATCGAGCTCTACGAGTGGAAGGTCTTCTTCGATTATCCGTGGGATAGCTCCGAGCCAACTCTAGAGGGGCACATCTTCCAAATCCCAGCGGCTGCCGGTGGAGATGAGTGGTCCTATGTATTCAGGAACCTGACTGCCAGTCCGGATGGGAATCTCGAGAACGAGATTCGCATCGAACTGATTGTCTATGACAAGGCGGGTAAGTCGAGTCTGAAGCACAGGATATACTTCGTAGTCGTCGGAGAGGACTTCGGCGACGAGGAGCCGATAGTGCAATTCTCCAAACCAGGTCCCAATGACAACCAGAACGCGGACTTGGTTACCATCTCCGGCACCATGATCTCAGGCGCCGAGAACAGCAATGTCATCATCGAAGTCGCTCTGACCGATGATGTCTTGGATTACACTCCGACGCAGAAGATAACTCAGCAAACGATTGGTAAGTACAACAACACCGAGTCGCTGGCAGACGGACAGCCGTTCACGTTGACTCTGGATATCTCAGACCTCTATCAGGAGACAGGCGTAGCCGCCACCATCTACGTGAAGATCAAGGAGGGGGATGGTGAGAGGTATACTCTCTACCAAGAAATTGGAATCACTCTCGTACCTCGTCTCCCAGAGGTTGGGCCCACCGATGAAGGCGACAGTATGAGCGCGCTTCTTATTGGTGGGATTGGAGTGTTTGTTCTACTACTCGTAGTAGTAGCCACGATGATGATCCGTGGTCGAGGCGGCAAGGACTCCGACGAGGACACAGTTGAGCAGTTCGGAGGCGTCGAGGAGATGGATCCAGTAGAGGCCTATGTCCAGCAGATGGTCGCTTCGGGGTATGACGAGCAAACTGCTCGGACCTACGCCAAGCAGTACTATGCTCAGTACTACGAACAGCAACGCAAGGGCGGCGGCTGACGCAAGCCGTTAGGCGGCTGCTCCAGACGCAACTTGAAGACTGAGTGTTACCAGCGCAGGCTGTGGACACATCCGGACCCCACACTGTAGCCGATATATCTCTCGCCAACGCCGGCGAGAATAGAGTCGTCTGGGCGCGAAGTAGGATGCCGGCTCTGGCCGCCTTGCGAGCAGCAACTGAGAGCGAGAAGCCTTTGGAAGGACATCGCATCGCGGGATGCCTGCACGTTACCAAGGAGACCGCAGTTCTAATCGAGACACTGAGGGCAGCCGGGGCCGAGGTTTCGTGGTCCGGATGCAACCCGCTCTCAACTCAGGACGACGTGGCGGCATGGCTGGCTAGGGAGGGCTATGGTGTCCACGCCTGGTATGGTCAGACGACCGAGGAATTCTACCAGTGCATCGACCGGACCCTAGACTTCGGCCCCACTTTGACCCTCGATGACGGGGCTGATCTGATTTACCGTATCCACAGCAGTTTTCCCGAGCTGGCAGGAGGTATCACAGGAGGGACCGAGGAGACGACCACCGGAGTTCACCGCTTGCGGACGATGGCCGAGGCAGGGGAGTTGCTCTATCCTGTCATTGCGGTGAACGACGCAGCCACCAAGTGGGACTTCGACAACGTGCATGGCACCGGCCAATCGACTCTGGATGGCATCATCAGGGCCACCAGCGTCCTCCTGGCCGGCAAGGATTTCGTCGTCGCTGGCTATGGACACTGCGGCAAGGGCCTTGCTGCGCGCGCGAGAGGGATGGGGGCAAACGTCATCGTAACCGAAGTAGAACCGTTGGCGGCGCTTAGGGCCGTGATGGATGGTTTTAGGGTCATGAAGATGGACGAGGCCGCTTCTCTAGGAGACATCTTCTGCACTGCCACTGGGATGAAGGATGTGATTGTGGGACGGCATTTCGAGTTGATGAAGGATGGCGCCATAGTCTGCAATACCGGGCACTACGACTGTGAGATCAGTATATCCGAACTAGAGGAGCGCTCTACCGGCTACCTCACCATCAGGGAGAACAACGAGGCCTTTCAGATGGAAGACGGCCGTACGATACACCTCCTAGCGAGAGGCCGTCTGGTGAATCTCGCCGCAGCTGAAGGACACCCCAGTGAAGTGATGGACATGTCGTTCGCCAACCAGTTCCTAGCACTGTGCCGCCTCGCCTCCGAGGGCAGTAACTATGACAACAGAGTCTACGACATCAGCCCTGAACAGGACTCCAAGCTAGCTGCACTAAAACTCGAGACAGCAGGAATCAACATCGACGAGTTGACGCCTGAGCAGACTGCCTACCACAGCGACTTTAGCGCTGGAACCTAGTCTTCCAACGACTCAAGCTCATCTGCTTCGATTTTCTCTCGAGTCTCAGTGAACCAATCCTCCTCAAAGGCCGAGAATTCGGGAATGTCAGGACTCCACCTTATCGGCAGTTTGTCTCCGGACTGCACTAACAGTTCGAGCCTCTCGCCAAGAGCCGGCATCCTCTGTCCGACCATGGCGGCGTACAACTTGCTGTACCTGACGGTCTCCGGTATGCAGACCCGCCCACTACTGGTCTCGAAATCAATCGCGCGGTCGAGGTCGAGAGCGTGCCGATTCAGCTTGTGCAGTAATCCTGAGGTGACACGGGATATCGCCATGAAACAGACCAATATGAAGACGAAGACTAGGATGAATCCCCAGGTCGAATCCCCGACAAATGCCATCGAAATAGTCCCTAGTAGGAACACTATGGGTGCGATGAAGGTGATTAGGAAGAAAGTGGGAGAAATCGGTTTACGCTTCTTCATCTTCTCAATTATTGCCCAGCGCGGATGCTTGGGGTTCTGAGGTCTGAAGATCTCGTCCTCCTCCATCTTAGCGGCCCTAGATACCATCCGGCTCACCGATTCCATACGAGTAAGTTGTTTGCTGTTGGTTGCTTCCATACCTTCACTGAAGAGCTCCTCGAGTAGCACAGCGCACTCTTCGTAATGTCCTAGCCTGACTAGAATGGCTATCTGCTCGATTAACGGAGCGACCTCGTAGGGAGCGACCTCGCGCCTATCCTGCCACCACTTAAGCCCGTCTTCTAGCATCCCGAGGTGGTCAACTAGGAGGACTCCTCCGAGCCTCCAAGCATCGAAGTTCTCTGGGTCTATCTGTACGGCCCTGCGTAGTGCTGCCATCGCCTTCGCTGATTGCTTGAGATCGGGCATCTCCTGTCTTCCCCTAGTTTCAACAGGCAGTGACCATCGGGCCACTCCCATCCATGCGTCTGCGTGGGCAGGGTCAATCGCCACCGTCTTCTTGGCTGCGTCGAGGGCAGTTGCTCTGTCGCCTGACTGCTCCGCCTCTATCGCGTCGAGCCAAGTCATCTCGGCGCTCTTGGCCATAGCCCTTGCTGGGGCCTGTGATGCATGAAGGCTGGGGTAGGGAATCGCCAATCAACGGTCCCTGCCGACACGTCTGCTCCTCGGCCCTCGCCCCTTCCAGTTTTCTCTGAGATTAGGCCTGCGCTTTCTCCCCTGGGTCTTCCTCGATCCCTTGCCTTCGACCGGCTTCCGTGTGTCGCAGCGGTTGCACACTGTCCTCTTGGCGTAATTGTGATTTTTGCACTTCGGGCAGCTCCAGTCTCCTGGCTTCATATTTGAGTCTCTAAAGCCGCTCGAGTTACTAGATTGATAGCCACGAGAATCCCTACCTCGCCCGCCACCTCCTCTTGGTTTCGGCTCTTCACAACCAGTACGATTGCAGACCTTCTTGTTTGAAAAATTGTGATTTTTACACTTCGGGCAGCTCCAGTCTCCCGGCTTCATATTTGAGCCTCTAAAGCCGCCTGATTTACTAGATTGATAGCCACGAGAATCCCTACCTCGCCCGCCACCTCCTCTTGGTT
>JAAZXI010000025.1 GCA_014240285.1 Methanobacteriota archaeon | reverse complement strand
GTCAGGGAATGGCGAGTGGCTAGCAGTACGATGTTTTGGCGACGCATCAGGTCGCCAACCGAGGCCGGAGGCTCGTTGCCCTGCCTGTGTCTGCGAGGCATCATCATCATGAGTATGCGGTCAGTGACCTCCGAGGCGGCCTCGTACAGTGAGCGACCAACTTCGGAAGTCGTCGGGTCGGTGACTACCAGTACGTGTTCGTGCGGTCGCACTTGCATGCACGTCCTCACCACCGAACGGGCCGCGGCAAGCATCGCCTCCTCGCGCTCGGTGTCATCACCGATAGAAACATCAGACTCCTCGGCCATCGCTCCTCGACTCGTGATGAGAGTTCTGTTATTCAACACCACTACGTAATGTCAAACCAATTCACCACGGTAGTCATAGGTGAAAGTGGGCTGCGCAGAGTGATGGAGGGTGTCTGGACGGTACGTCTCGTAGCCGCGCTTGCGGCAGCTGCTATGCTCGTCGGTGGCTGGATGATGAACGCGCCAGTCGACGAAATCACTGACACAGTCGATGACGATTTGGAGATGGCCCCGGCATTTTCCGAAGGAGATTCCTCGGAGGGTGCAGAAGACTCAGATCAGGAACCTGTATCGGAGCGTAGAGAGGAGGAGAGTAACCCTGACTCCACTCTGCCGCAAAGACTCCTGGCTGGAGGAGCGGGTGCTCTAGGATCACTCGTCCTCGGCTCGTTCATGCTCGAGTTCGTGAAGGTGACAGTGCTAGTGGCACTAGTCTCCCCGATGCTTGCGAGGATGAAGAGCAATCGAGAGGACATGCTCACCCGCGGTCGTTTACTCGGATACCTCGAGGCAAACGCGGGAATCCACTTCTCCGCACTTCGCGACGCCCTCGGACTCGCCAACGGGGTGACGGCATACCATCTTCACACCCTGGAATCAACCGGGCAAATCATCTCGTGGAGAGATGGTAAACTACGCAGGTATGCAATTTCCAGTCTGTCTAGTGAGGAGATTGGTCGAATCAGGAACCCCATCGCCGGAACCCGACTTGCCATACTCGAGGTGCTGTCCGAATCCGGCAACATAGGTCTGTCGGGCACCGATATCCGCTTGAAGTTGGAGATTTCAAGGCAGCTACTGAGCCACCACCTCAACGAGCTGCGCAACGGTGAACTGGTCGAGGCTGCCTCGGAGGCACGACGCCCCTTGTGGCGACTGTCTGACGGTGGGATGGACGCGTTGGTCACCTCTAGAGAGGTAGCGCGAATAGAGGCTGTAGCCTGAGTCAGAGGGTACCCTCTGTGCCGGGAAAACTTTCATTCCACAGTCGTCATTGCATCGGCTATGCACAAAGTCACCAAGGTCACATTGGGCGTAGGATTAGTATTACTGATTGGCAGCATAATTGTTACCTCTGTCGGTTTCGACTCATTCATGGAAAATATGGACGAGGACTTCGTCGAGGGTGGCACTGAGAAGTGGACGGGGAAAACACCCGCTACCTTTGAGGGGGAACTGAATCCGACTTCCATGTATCCTGTGTTCGTCCAAGAGTACAGATCTGTAGATGTGGAATTGCTAGGCGGTGATGAGAACAGTCGCTTCGTGCCTTGCGAGGATGACTACTCATGCGGCTCTTTCTACGAGCCGGGATACACATACGTCGGTGACGTCTATGTGTCCCACTCGGATATCTGGAAGATTCAGTTCTCTGGAGATGTCACTGGGGATAGCAATGTCATGATTCGAGAGATGAATATGGATGTACCAGGAATCCTGTCCCTTAGCTTCGGCTGCTTGGGGGTGTGCTTCTCACTAGGGATTCTAGTACTCGGCCTAATCTTTGTATTTACTCTGAAGGAAAACCGTAACGATCCGTCCAATGGAGTTGTGTTAGTGAGTGAAAACACACCAAAGTCAGCGGCAACAGACACTAAAGACTGGTGGAAATAACCACCCAGTTTTGATTCAGAGAATATTCTCTACAATCTCATCCATGTCCTGACCGCGCCCACAGTAGGAGCAACGGATCTCTAGAGGTTCGATGTGTATCACTCGCAGCTTGTGCGGCAGCGGCTCGCGGGCGTTTTGGGTGATGCAGTTCCAGAACGAGCAACGGGCGATGTTGATTAGGTCCTCTCCGAGTTCTGCCTTCAGCTTATCAGCAACGCTGTAGTTTCGGATGATAGCAACGCTCGCTGCGGGTGCGATGAGCGCTAACCTGTCGAGTTCCTCCTGACTGAGTTCGCGGTCCTCAATTTTCAGCACGTCCTTGCGCCCGAGTTTGGCACTCGGCACGTTCATCACCATCGAAATCGGGTTGGAGCGCCCGATGTCCAGCCTGAGCATGCGCAGGACTTGGATTGCGCGACCACCGGGTATGTGGTCGACTACAGTGCCATTGCAAATCGCAGTAACACGCCTCATCTCGCTCATCACTTCACCTTCTTGGGAACCTTTACGCTGAGGCAGTCGCACAGCAGGGCCATCCTCGCGACCACACCATTGAATGCCTGCTGGAAATATCTAGCGTGGTGAGTCGAGTCGACGCTTGGATGAATCTCGTTGACCCGAGGCAGTGGGTGCATGATGATCATGCTCTTCTTAGCCCCGGCTAGGTCAGAGGCCGTCAGCATGTAGATGCCGGCGACCTTGGTGTATTCGTCTTCATCGGGAAATCGCTCCTTCTGTATGCGAGTCATGTAGATGACATCGGCTTCAGCGATGGTTCCGGCGAGGTCAGCGGTCTCAGTCACTTCTGCTCCTCCCGCAGTCAGGTCGGAGACTATCTCCGAGGGCATGCGCAGAGAGTCAGGCGATACCAGAGTCAGAGTCGCGCCGAAGCGAACTAGTGCGTGAGACAGGCTGTGAACAGTGCGCCCATAGCGTAAATCTCCCACTAAGACGACGTTGAGTCTCTCGAGGGTACCGTGTGCCTCACGGATGGTGAACAGGTCGAGGAGAGTCTGGGTCGGGTGGTTGCCCGCACCGTCGCCCGCGTTGAGTACAGGAATCTCGATGGCATCAGCGCTGTATTGCGCTGCACCCTGCTGTGGATGGCGGATGGCGGCCACGTCGGCGTAGCCGTCAATCATCTGCATGGTGTCGTACAGCGTCTCGCCCTTGGCCACCGAGGAGCCGGCGGAACTGAAGTTTAGCACCGATCCGCCAAGCCTTTTCATCGCGGACTCGAAGGACATGCGGGTTCTAGTGGAGTTTTCGAAGAACATGTTCGCGAGCACCTTTCCTTCGAGCAGAGGGAGGTAAATCTCACCCTTGGCGGCAGGAAGGAGACGCTCGGCGTTGTCGAGGAGACTGGTAATCTCCTTGTTCGTCATATCGTCCATCGTGATGAGGTCGCCCATCGCCTTTCCTCAGCGAAGCCGGGAGCGTGCCGGTTATGTGTCTTACTATCGGCCCTTTGGACCCTCTGACACGACACCGTCGGCTTGATGTGGGGTAATTATCCCGCGCGACTGATGATAATCAGCCGGACCCCCGTGCGAGTCTCGTTCTGCGGCGGTGGAACCGACGTTGATTGGTTCGCCTCATCCGAGCCTAATGGGGGCATGGTCACCTCTTTAGCGCTCGACAGACACATCCATGTGACGGTAAACAGTCGCTTCGACGACAGGGTTCGAGTGTCCTACTCCAAGATGGAGATGGTGGACGACTTCGAGAACCTCGAGCACGAGTTGGTCCGAGAGTCCATGAGGATGGCCGGAGTGACTTCCGGTGTCGAGATTACAACCATCGCCGACATTCCATCCAGAGGCACCGGACTGGGCTCCTCTTCTGCAGTCACCGTGGGGCTGCTCAACGCACTGCACAGGTTCGCAGGACACGATGCCTCTCCCAATCAACTGGCCGAGGAGGCCTGCCGCATTGAGATCGACATCCTCGGTCAGCCAATCGGCAGACAGGACCAGTACGCAGCCGCCTTCGGTGGTGTCAACTCAATCAGCTTCGGCCCCGACAGCGTCGGAGTAAATCCGGTGGAGATATCTCCATATGTCATCGAGCGACTCTCAAAGGAGTTCACTCTCGTATTCACCGGTACTTCGCGCAGCGCCTCGGAAGTGCTGAGCGAGACTCCCGACGACCCAGCCGACAAGCTGGCCAGACTTCGTATCATTCGAGGACAGGCCGACACAGTTCGAGATATGCTGGAATCAGGAGACCTCGACGGACTGGGTTCGCTAATTGGCGAGGCCTGGGATTCCAAGCGCGGTATTTCCTCAGGAATCAGCAACGAAGAGATCGATGCTCTGCACAGTCGCATCATGGATATGGGGGCCACCGGGGCCAAGCTCCTCGGAGCAGGCGGCGGCGGCTTCTTCCTCGTGCACGGGGGAGGTGACCTGCGCGACAGGTTGGTCGAACTCGGCCCCAAGCACAGGCTGATACCCATCGGAGTAGATCAGAAAGGCTCCGTAATCATCAATGAGGGATAGGTGTCAACATGGGATCGCGTACGACCTCTCTGGTTCTTGTGATGCTGATGCTCATTGGAACACTGATTACACCCGCTATCGCTGATGACCCCGGACCTTCATCATCCGATGA
Organism: Methanobacteriota archaeon; assembly: GCA_014240285.1. Lineage (GTDB taxonomy): Archaea > Thermoplasmatota > Poseidoniia > Poseidoniales > Thalassarchaeaceae > Thalassarchaeum. The sequence goes on along the minus strand of JAAZXI010000025.1, from coordinate 14,456 downwards.
GCCTGTTTGGGAATGGCCAGAACCGCTACCCCCGCAGGACGATGACATCATCGGCAACTCTCATCTTGACATCTCGGGACTGATGAGGCCGTCTTCGAATATCTCGGCCTCGTGGAACGCAAACGTCTCTTTACGGGACGATTACGGCGTAGAACTGCTACCCGATAGGACACTTGGAGTGCGCGCCCAAATCGATCAGCATCTGGGTGATGGTGATGGCTGGCTGAGCATATCCGAGATTGCAGATTTCGTTGTACTAATAGAGAACGCCCGCAACTTGACTGACTCTGAGCTGCTAGGTTGCTGCATTGTCGACTATTCTTCGATGCAGATTGTTCTCGGGGTCGAAATCATCGTGATTCCGCCAGTAAACGGCTCGGTGGACAGCAACGGTAGCTGGGGCTGGATAGAGAGTGCCGAGTTAACAGGGACGACTGACAACCGCTCCACGAGGATACTTGACATACCCCGCGTAGGAGGGGTAATCGAAGAGATTCCGCTCAGAGTAACCCTGCCAGAAAATTGGGAGTTCCGCTACAGCGCAATGTTAGAAATCATCGAGGGGAGTCCGGGCGATTTCACCATCCATCGTCAGGATGCTCCCGTAGCTTCAGACATACGGATATCACTAGGCAAAAACTCACCTCCAAATGCAAACGCAGAAAGAGAGATTGGTATTACGACCATCCCTCTTGAAATCCCAACAAAGTATTCCGGCGAATGCACTGACAGTGTGCTGGACTCCACGACTCAGTGGTGGACTCTTCACAAGAATGGTACCATGCTGTCTATGACACACTCTAATGCTCTGGAATTCACAGCATCGGAATTCAACTTCACACACGGCGAAGTAGCATCAGTTGTGATGCACTGCATGGACTCATTCTCAGCCTCAAGCACATGGTACGACAATGTTGTCATCGATGGTATCAAACCGACTTGGAACGCTGTTTTCCAGGTTAATATTGATGGCACCGTGAATGACTTGGACAGCAATCTGGCGAATATTGAGGTTCCTTCGGGAAGTCACTTCTACTTCTCATTCGATGCTTCTGACGAAAACGGTCTGCCTGTCAGCATTGGGGTGACTTCCAACAAATCTCAGGGATGGGCACACTCGGGAGAAGGTACGCTGGAGTTTGCCGATCACTTCTATCAGGGCGAACAGATTAACGGGATGCATCTCAACGTGACTGAACGACACAAGGTGAAGGAGTCGAGCGAGTACAGTCTAAACCTCTCTGTGATTGACGACGCCTCAAACACCGTGACACATGGATGGACCGTCGTCATTTCTGATGGGGCGGGTCCGACGATTATCCCCGACATTATCTCCAATGGTACCTCGGTGTCGCCCGATTCTCCCGCGCGAGCGGGCGAGGAAATCATACTCTCTCTGACCGAGTCCTTCGACGATCTCGACGCTATCGACGATGTGATCTGGGAGGTTAGGGTGGACAAGCAGGTGATTGCCGAGGCAGCTCTATGGAGCGAGGTCGAAAAACTCGCACTGCCTTTGTACGAACCCGGGATTCACCAAATCCACATCCTAGCTTGGGATTCCTCGGACAACAAGGAAGAGCTCGACTTCGGACTTATCGTCTCACCTGGTCTCGGAGTCAACCTATCTATCCTCGACCATCAGGTAGTTGGCGAACTAGTCGAGGGCGAGTCGGTCAAGATCATAGTCACGATGCAGAACACCGGAGCAGACATCGGCTCGGGAGTATTGTGCTCTGGAGATGTTTGCTCCGACGATTTCATGATTAGTGCAGCCGATTCGATTGGCCCAAGTATCTTCAACGCCGAACTGGTCCTGAATCTGACCAGCACGGACCTGATTGATCTCAGGTTAGAGTGGTCAAGTGACAGTGCGGGAAGTGAGGGCGTTTTAGATATAGAAAACGACTATGTCGTTGTGTCTCAGTGGCAGATGCCAATACAGGTTCTGCTGGGCGTGCTGAGCGTGCTGATGCTGTTAGCTTGGCTCGTCCTCCGCACGTGGGGTACCGAATCACAGAGGCCGTGAGTACCACTCAGTTATCCGCACACCTCTTGACCCCCAACTTAGGGTGAGAGGACATGGTCCTACTCCCCGACTACCCTGAGAAGGTTATCTTGGCACATAGACTCAGGGTCGAGAGACTAGCGCTCTTTTGCACTCTCGTGCTAATTGGCGGAGGCGGTTGGTGGCTCGCCCCCGCAGTCACCGGAGAGGTCGAGATGCTCCCGAGGGCCGGTCCAGTTCTGGTGCTGTTCGCCTCAGCGTTACTCCTCCCCAATCTGATAGACTACGGCCCGGTCGAGCGCTCCAGTCTGGGTGCAGCGGCAAACATCGCTTGGCCCAGTATTCTGGCCTTCGCGGGGATTCACTACGGACCCGAAGACGCGATGATCGCATCACTGATTCTGGCGGTGATAGCCGTCTTCCTGTGGCGCTTCACGAACCATCTGCTCGGTAGTAACCTCAAAACTCGCAAATGGAGGGGGCTGACGAGCATCGCCGGACTCGCCATCGCCATCGCCATATTGGGTTCGATGAGCGATGATGCAGTCCTGTGGGCAGTTGTCATCGGGGCATCGCTGGTGACATTGGCACCCGACCTTATGGCGAAGGATGACGACCACGAGGCCAGAGCTGAGTTCGCCACTAGGCTCGAGCAGGCGGAGACGCGAATCCTAGCCCTTCGCGAGGGGGGCTCGGGCCTCGAACAGTCGGCCTCACTACTCAAGACGGCCCGAGAGGAGGGCTGGAAGGATCCCTCTAGGGGAATGGGACTGATTGCCCAGGCCGAGATTGAGCTGGAGCGGACACAGGCAGTCGCAATCGATCTCGATGCCATCCGTTCCGATGCTCTCGAGGCCGTGAAACGAGCTGAGGAGATCACCCTCGACGCACTCGGTCCGAGGAAGGCCTTCGAGACCGGTGACAGGGAGGCCGAGTTGGGCTCGCCCCGCGATGCTGAGTTATTGTACCGACGCGCCAAGCAGAAGGCCGCGGTAATCGAGGAACACTGGCAGAAGGCAGCAGATGCAATTACCGAGTCAGTGGCTGCCATAGGGAGTCACACCGGGCATCAGGCCGACGCAGTGCGAGAAATACTCAGAACGGCAGAGGAGGCTTTGCAGGCAGAGGAGCCTAAGGAGGCCCTGCACATCGCATCATCAATCCCTGAACACCTTGAGAGCCTAGGCTCCTCCGAGGAGGCCGCGGCCAAGTCTCTGAGCGACGCCGAGCACGCAGTGGCAGCGGCTGAAGATGACATCCAGATAGCCACGAAGGAACGGCTTGAGCAGGCTCGCAAGGCCATGGAATCGGGAGATCCCGCTCTTGCGAAGGGCCTTTCTGACAGTGTTTTGAGAGAGGTGCGCGCAACCTCGGACGCGATGCAAGAGATGCAGCGCGCGCTACGCCAGAGAAAGCAAATTGAGGCTAGGTTTCCGGCTGGGGCGAAGTCTGAGTGGGAGGCTAGACTCGAACAGGCAGCAGGGATGGCAGAAGCTGGAGAGTGGCAGGATGCCGCACAGGCGATGGGCTTGCTGACCTCGGACCTGCAGTCCCTTGAGCACAAGTTGTCAGAGGCCACAGAACTCGTTCGCTTCGTTGACGAGGAGTGGAAGGTCCTGCGTCGAAAACTCGACTCGGCCGGAATCGGTCCGACGGATCCAGACAGGATGGCTGCTGAGAAAGCTGTATCTGAGGCATCTAACGCTCTTGGGCAGGGTGACATTGACTCTTGTCACAAGGCCCTAGGGGCTGCCAGTGAGATGCTTGAATCGCAGAGCCGACGGGTCTAACGGCCACTCTCGAAGCAGTATGGGCAGTGCTGGTTGATGACATAGTGCTCCGACCGTTGCTCCTCGGCAGAAAGCGGTTCGCGGCACCGGAAGCACATCACGACCTCCGTCTCCTCGAGCTGGTAATCCAGAGCGACCCTCTGGTCGAACACGAAACAGTCTCCGCTCCAGTGCGTCCCTCCGCACTCATCGAAGTAGCCGAGAATGCCACCCTCAAGCTGCCTTACGTCCTCAAAGCCCGCTTTCAGCATGACAGCGGAGGCCTTCTCGCAGCGGATTCCCCCAGTGCAGTACATCACCACGGTCTTCGACCTGTACTCATCGGGCAGCGTTTCAATTGCATCTGGAAACTCTCGAAATGAGGGAATGTCAAGCTCGACCGCGCCGTCGAACATTCCAACTCTGGTCTCGTAGTCGTTTCTCGAATCGAGTACCACGATATCCTCGCCCTCATCGAGCATCTGCTTGAACTCTGTGGGTGAGATGTGTGGGCCCGTGAACTCTGCCGGTCTGATGTCGTCCCTGCCCAGCGAGATAATCTCCTGCTTACGTTTCACGAGCATCCTGCGGAATGGCTGATAGTCGGTGTTACTGACCTTGATTGGTATGCCTGCCAAACGCTCGTCAGACTCAAGGTGTGAGAGAAAAGCTTCGGTGGCTTCCTTACTGCCTGCGAGGAAGAAGTTGATTCCGTTAGGGCTCAGCAAGACCGTGCCCTTGAGTCCCGCTTTGATGCAGTTATCCAGCATCGGCTGGTGCAACTCATCTCTGTCAGGCAAATCCACAAAGCGATAGCCGGCGATGTTGACAATCATGCGTCCCTCACTCCGGAGGCACGATGCCGAGTTCAGTGCTGCGGTTGGTTATCTCGGCAAAGATCTCCGCTACGAAATCGTCTAGGGTAACCCCGTTGCGCTGGTTGTTGTTACGTCCCCTAATCGAGACAGTTCCGTTGGTCGACTCCTCGTCACCGATAATCACCATGTAGGCTGGCCGCAGTTTCCGATGCATCCGGATCTTCTTGCCGATGGTACTGTCGGAGTCATCGACGCGTACTCTGACCCCGGCCTCATGCAAAGCTTCGGCAACCCTCGCAGCATGCTGCTTGTGCTTCTCTGAGATGGTGATAACCTGCACCTGCACTGGCGAGAGCCAGGTCGGGAAATTTCCAGCCCAGTGCTCGGTCAGGAAGGCGACGAACCTCTCGTGCGTCGAGAGCGGTGCGCGGTGGATGACGAAGACCTCTCCATTTTCCGCTCCACTCTCGTCCTTGTAGGTCAATCCGAATCGCTCCTTGGCAGCGAAGTCGAGCTGAATGGTTGACATCGACTCCTCACGACCTAGCAAGGTGGTAAACTGGATATCCACCTTTGGCCCGTAGAATGCAGCCTCGTCAATGGCCTCGACGTAGGGTACTCCTAGATTGTCCAATATGTTCCTGAGATGGTTCTCGGTGGTAGCCCAGTTCTCGGGCTGGTCGATGTACTTGTCAGAGTTGGCTGGATCCCACAGTGAGAGTCTGAAGTGGTAATTCTCGAAGCCGAAAGCGGCGTAGTAGTCCTGTACCATGCGGATGTTGTTGGCAAACTCCTGAGCCACCTGATCGAGGGTGCAGTAGATGTGCGCGTCGTTCATCGACAGCATCCTGACGCGCAGCAATCCGGTAAGGGTGCCAGAGAGCTCGTTGCGGTAGACTGTGCCGTACTCGGCGATGCGCAGGGGAAGGTCGCGGTAGGACCGCTTCTTGTTGCTGTACACGAGGTGATGCATCGGGCAGTTCATCGCCTTCAGGTAGTAGGAGCCGTCATCCATCTCCATCGGAGGATACATCGAGTCTGCGTAGTGCGGCAGGTGCCCGCTAGCCTCAAACAGCTGCTGCTTGGCGAGCACCGGGGTTGTCACCCGGACATAGCCGTAGGCATCCTCAGTCTCAACCGCGTAGCGCTCGATCTCCGACTTGAGAGTCTCTCCGTTCGGCAGCCACACCGGCAGTCCCTTACCGATGAGCTCGTTGATCATGTAGAGCTCCATCTCCTTACCGATCTTCTTGTGATCGCGCTTGGCCGCCTCATCGAGTTGCCGCATCCTCTCCTGCAACGCCTCCTTGGTAGGGTAGCACATGCCGTATATCCTGACCAACGATTCGCGTTTGCTGTCTGCTCTCCAATAGGCCTGGCTGGTACTGGTCAGCCTGAACCAGCGTAGATGGGAGGTGCTGGGGACGTGGGGGCCGCGACACAGGTCCACGAAGTCGCCCTGACGGTAGGCCGACGAGCCTACGTCGTGACCAATCTTATCGTCCATTATCTCTAGTTTGAAGTGGTTCGACGCGAACATCTCGCGCAGCATGTCGTTGCCATGGTCTTCGCGGATGACGGCGTGGTTGGCTCGAACGTGCTTCTTCATCTTCTTCTCAATCGCTTTGAGTTCCTCGTCGCCAATCGGGTCCATGTGGAAGTCGTAGTAGAAACCGTTCTCGATTGGCGGGCCGATGGTCGGTTTGGCATCAGGGAACATTTCAGTCACAGCCTGGGCCAGCAGGTGAGCGCAGGAGTGGCGCAGGATGTACAGACCTGCCTCAGAGTCTCCTGCGACAGTCTCGATGCTGCAGTTTGAGTCGAGGAGGTGCGAGAAATCACGTTCGATTCCGTCTACTAGGGCGGCGACGGCACCGGACTTCTTGCCGTGTACATTCACGATGACCTCACCGACGCTGATTCCGGAGGCGTACTCATGGGTGCCTGCGGCACCGACATCAACGGAGATCATCGCCATCTAAGGTGCCCTCATCGCGTTGGCGAGGCGCATCGGATATGAAGCCAATCGCGAAAAACAGGCCGTAGGCCTGAATCATTCGAGTACGAATTGGGTACCAGCGGTGCCAGCGACCATGCCCTGCATGTCTGTTAGCGCCCCTATCACCGCCCTGCCGCCAGAACGACGCACAAAGTCACAGGCTGCCTCGACTTTGGGTCCCATCGAGCCCTCCTCGAACTCATATTGCTCCATCTGTTCGGGCGTGGTCCGCTCAATCCTACGAGCGTTTTCACCCCCCCAGTCGAGGTAGACTCCATCGGTGTCTGTGGCGAGAATGAGCAGACCCGCATCGAGCTCAAAGGCGAGGAGCGCACTGGCCCTGTCCTTGTCGATTACCACCTCGACGCCCTCAAGCGTACCGTCCGGCTTGTACACAGTCGGTATACCGCCGCCGCCCGCGCAAATCACGGTGGCTCCGTTCTCAAGCAGCCAGTGAATCGGCCTCATCTCAAAGATCCTCTGAGGTTCAGGGGATGCCACCACTCTTCTCCAATACTCCCCGTCGGGAGCAACGCTCCATCCTCTATGCTCGGCCAGTTCCTTCGCCTCCTGCTCACTGTATACCGGACCTATTGGCTTGGTGGGGTTGTCAAAGGCCGGATCCTCTGGATCGACCTCAACCATGGTCAGGATGGTCGCCAACGGCTCTTCCATTGGAAGCAGGTTTCCAAGCTCTTGTTCGATCATGTAGCCAATCATCCCCTCGGTTTGGGCCCCTAGGATATCGAGAGGGTACTCTTCGACCTCCTCGTAGGCCGCTGACTGCAAGGACAGCAGCCCGACCTGTGGTCCGTTGCCGTGTGAGATGACTAGCTGGTAGTCGTGCGCCAGTGGAGCTAGCGCCTTTGCAGCTATTGCCACGTTTCGGCGCTGGTTCTCAGCCGTTAGAGGCTGGCCACGCTTCAGAAGTGCATTGCCACCAAGTGCCACTACGACCCTCATGAGCCTGCCGCGGAAGCGTGAAGCGATAAGAACACGCGCCCTTTGGCACGTCCATGGTGCGTCTTGGGCTGTTGGCCAATCCCGACGCTGGTCTTGGCGGCAGACTCGGTCTGAAGGGCTCCGATGGCCAGGCCGAGTTGGCACGCTCTATGGGCGCCGAGGACCGCTCAGGACCTCGCCTGACCGCGATGCTCGAACACTTCTCCAAGCTCCATAGAGCCGGCTTCGATGACATTGAGTGGCTAACAAGCGAGGGCAGAATGGGCACTGATTGGCTCCCAAAGGGAGCCAATATAGGCCCTGTCAGTACAGTTCACTCATCCTCTGGAAGCACTTCCGCGTCCGACACCGCCTCAGCGGTGACGACACTACTCGAGGGCGGCATCGATCTGTTGGTCTACGCCGGCGGTGATGGCACCACTCGCGACATCGTCGCCGCATTGGAGTCGGCCGGACAGCCCAAGACCCCCGTCATTGGGGTCCCGACCGGAGTCAAGATGCACTCCGGCTGCTTCGCCGCCTCTCCGAAGGCCGCCGCAGAGGTACTCTCTGCATGGCTCAACGACGATTTACTACTGGCCAGTACTGAGGTGCTGGATCTAGACGAGGAGCGCTACCGTGAGGGCTAGTGGGTGGTGCAATTGTATGCTGAGGCGATGACACCGGCCAGCCCACGCTGGATGCAAGGCTCCAAGCAGCGGATTGAGGCCTCCGGAGAGGAGGACACCATAGAGGGGCTGGCGGACCACATAGGAGAGCTCATCATCAGTGATGACAGACTAGTCATCTGGGGCTCAGGAGGAACACTGCGGGACATAGGCGAGATGAACAGCTTCGATCTGACCAACCTCGGTATCGATGCCACTAGAGGCGCAGAGCAGGTCGGAACTGACCTCGATGAAGCCGGGCTGCTGAAGATCCTCTCCTCACACACAGGGCCAATCACGCTACTGCTATCTCCAATGGGAGGTCAGGGATTCCTGATTGGCAGGGGTAACCTGCAACTCTCTCCAGAGGTCCTGCGCGCGGTTGGAATAGACAGCATACTCGGGGTGGTTACTCCAGCCAAGCTGCTGACTGTAAGGAGACTGCGCATCGAGACTGGCGATGTTGAACTCGATTCAGAGTTCGCAGCCAAGCGCTACATGAAGGTCCTACAGGGCTACAGAACCACGAGGGTACTGCCGGTCGCAGTTGACTAGACCTGCTGTCCGCAGGCTGCCTTCAGCAGACCAAGGAAAGGTGGGCTTGGCCTGCCTGGACGTGATTTGAACTCGGGGTGGTACTGGGTCCCGACGAAGTAGGGATGGTCGTCGAGCTCCATTATCTCGCAGCGCTGTCCGGTCTCGTCCTTACCTACGTACCTCAGGCCAGCACTCTCAATCTGTTCGATTAACTCAGGATTGACCTCGTAGCGGTGGCGGTGGCGCTCATCGACATGGTCGACATCGCCGTATAGCCGACGCATCTTGCAGTCATCAACGAGGAAGGGAGTGGGCTTGGTCCCTAGACGCATGGTACCTCCCATATGGGTCTTGGAGATCTCCGGCATGAAGACGACAGCCGGATGAGGCGTGTCTTCGTCGAACTCCGTCGAGTTCGCTCCCTCCATCCCGAGGACGTTTCGGCAGAACTCGATGGTAGCTACCTGCAGACCTAGGCAGACGCCGAGGTATGGCACCTCCTCGGTCCTAGCGTACTCGGCGGCTTTGATCTTGCCTTCTATTCCTCTGCCCCCGAATCCTCCGGGTACAAGGATGCCGTCTGCGCCTCTGAGGAGCTCCCATGCCCCCGCGTGGGCTTCGGGGTCGGAGGCAGCAGTCTCGTCATCGAGATTAGCTGACTCTATCCAGTCGATGACCAGCTTGCGGTTGACTGCGTAGGACGAGTGCTGTAGGGCCTTGATAACGCTCAGGTATGAGTCCGACAGGCCGGTGTATTTCCCGACCATCGCGATGTGAACCTCCTCCTCGACATTGTCAACGCGGTCTGCCATCGCCTTCCACTCAGCGAGCAGAGGGCGCTCTGCGACCAACTCGAAACCAAAACGATCGGCTAGTACTCCGCTGACTCCCTGCTCCTCAAACATGAGAGGGACTCGGTAAATGTTCGAGGCGTCGTGAGCGGACACTACGGCCTCCTCAGAGACGTGGCAGAACGCGGCGAGTTTCGAACGTGTTTCCTCGTGCAGAGGGTTCGCTGATCTGCAAACGAGTATGTCGGGGATGATTCCCAGTCCGCGCAGTTCCTTCACAGTGTGCTGGGTCGGTTTGGTCTTCTGCTCGCCGACCGGTCCCATCACAGGTACTAGACTGACGTGGACGAAGCAGATGTTGTCCCTGCCTACTCTGAACTGGAACTGCCTAAGCGCCTCGACGAAGGGAGCACTCTCAATGTCTCCAACTGTCCCTCCTAGCTCTATCACACAGGCATCGGGAGTGCCATTGTTACCATCACTAGACTGATGCGCAACCCTCTCAATCCACTCCTGGATCTCATCGGTGATGTGGGGGATGACCTGAACGGTCTTGCCGAGATAGTCACCCCTGCGCTCACGCTCGACTACCGTGGCGTACACCTTGCCAGTGGTGATGTTGTTATCTCTCGTTAGAGCTATGTCGAGAAACCTCTCGTAGTTGCCTAGGTCTAGATCGACTTCTCCCCCATCGTCGAGCACAAAAACCTCCCCGTGCTCGAACGGACTCATGGTCCCGGCATCGACGTTGAGATAGGGATCGATCTTCACAGAAGTGACTCGCAGTCCAGCGGATTTGAGGAGAACTCCTATGCTGCTCGCGGTGACTCCTTTACCGAGTCCTGACAGTACGCCCCCCGTGACCACGACATATCTCATGCAATCAACGGGGTTTGAAGCCGTTGAGCCTCACATATCAAGGTTGGCTATGCTACTAAGTGACTTGTACTACTCCATGTTCAAGTATCGTCTGAATAACCGGAACGCATGGCCGAGCCGTCCAGTGACAGAATCCTCGTCACAGGTGCATTGGGGCAGATTGGCACCGATCTGGTCGAGGCTCTGAGGATCCGGTATGGCGATGACTCGGTAATCGCTTCGGACGTTCGTGAGGTGCCCGGACACTCCTTGCTTGAGAGCGGCCCGTTCCGACTGCTCAGCGTGGTAGACGGGGATGGGATGGATTCGGTGGTGAGGGAGGAAGAAGTCGGTGAGATCTACCACCTCGCAGCAATCCTCTCGGCCGCAGGGGAGAAGAAACCGGAACTATGTCAAAGAGTCAATGTTGGCGGCACCATCACCGTGTTGGAGGTCGCCAAGGAACACGGTCTGAGAGTCTTCTCGCCTTCTTCGATAGCGGTCTTCGGCCCTGACACTCCGAGAACTGCTCCGCAAGTGACACCACTCAACCCCACCACCAACTACGGCAGGACCAAGGTCACTGGAGAGGTGATGGCACTGAACTACTGGAAGCAGTACGGCGTGGACGCCCGAGGTATTCGGTACCCCGGTCTAATCTCGTGGAAGTCACCAGCAGGAGGGGGGACGACAGACTACGCGGTAGAGATCTTCCACGCCGCGCTCAATGAAGGGCACTACGATTGCTTCGTAGGCTCCGATACGAGACTTCCTATGATGTACATCGACGATGCCATCAGGGCCACAATGGAACTGATGGACGCGCCGGCGGAGTCGATTGGAACCTCGAGAGGAGGGTATAACGTATCGGGGATGTCATTCACTGCAGGGGAGCTGGCCGATGCTATATCTGAGAGATTGGATGGCTTCACCTGCGATTTCAAGCCCGACGAGCGCCAGCAGTATGCCGACTCCTGGCCCGGTGACATTGACGATTCGGCGGCTCGCGAGGATTGGGACTGGAAAGCGGAATACGACTTGGGCCGGATGGTAGACGAGATGCTCGACAGACTGAGCAATCAGTCCTGATTCTCCATCTCGCTCTGCCAGTCGGGGGTCTGGGCGTCTTGCTTGGCCCACAGTACATCATCGATTCTGAGCACGCTGTTGGCAGCCTCGGTGGCCCCGGCAAGAGCATGGTGGGCGACGAACAACGGGTCGAACACTCCGGCCTCATCCATTCTCACTTTGTTTCCTGAAACCACATCCATCCCTATCCACGCCCCGTTCTTGGTGGATGCGGCCTGGGCTGCAGATAATTCGAGAATCTCATCAATCGGGTCGAGTCCGGAATTCTCGGCGAGAGTCCTAGGTACAATCTCCAAAGCGGCTGCGAACGCCTCTATGGCTAACTGTTCACGGCCGATTTGACTCGGAGCGAAGGCCCGCAGATGGCGAGCCAAGTGAGTCTGAGTGGCCCCTCCACCAGGTAGAACCCGTGAGTCAGCCGAGAGCCTGTGAGCAACCCCCAAAGCATCGTCGAAGGCCCGCTTGACTTCTTCTCTGACAGAGGGAGAGGAGCCTCGTATCAGCACCGTGACCGCTCCGCCTTCGGGACCGTCGATACGAGTGTGCTTGACTCCTGAGTAGGAACGCTCCGAGCGGGAGCTGTAAGTGCCGATGTCCTCGTCTTTGATTCTCTTGGAGTCACGGACCATAGTAGAGCCGGTGATTCTCGCCAATCTCTCTAGGTCCTCGCGATCGTAGCGCCGGTATGCCGTAATACCGGCGTCTGTAAGCATCGTCGACGCATCCTCAGAAATGCCATCGCGGACCACTAGGAGGTCGACATCGAGTGAGGCCAGTAGATTGACTTGCTCGCGCATACGTTCTCTGGATCGCTCGTGAAATCCTCTCAATACGTCAGCGCTGGTGACCTCAATTGAAGCTTCAAGATCAAGCTCGGGACTCTCCATGCCGCCATCGATGATGGCTATCCTACCTCCGACTGCGTCAGCTGGTGATGCCATATCCATTCTTGACTTAGGCAGGACGAGACCATGTACAACCTCGGAATCGAGTACGCCGCCGTCCTTGATCAACAGGCGCTTCACACGTAGCCTCTCAAGGTCTTGACCGCCTTCTTCGCCTGCGAGTGCCTCGGCAGCCTCGACTGCCAACCCCGTCAGATGCCGTCCAACAACTGAGTCGACCTTCCCGGAGATTGAAGTGGCTACGACCGCACGTATCTCAGATTCATCTTGGGGAACTCTGGAGGTTCGCTCCATCTCTTCGAGCGCCTCCTCTAGGGCGATTTGATACCCGTTAGTGATGATTGATGGGTGCACACCGGAGCGCACCAACTCGAGCGCATTCTGCAGCAGCTCGGAGATTAGGATGACAGTGGTCGTGGTACCGTCGCGAGCAGCACGGTCCTGGGCCGATGAGGTAGATATCAGCAGTCTAGCGGTGGGGTGCTCCACCTTGGCGGTTTCCAGCACGGTGACACCGTCGTTGGTTATCGTCGTCGAACCGCCATCCTCTACCAGCATCTTGTCTAGGCCACGCGGACCGAGGGTAGAGCGAACTGCTCCTGCAAGCGCAACTGCGGCCTTGACATTGTTTACCAAGGCCGAGCGTCCGTGCAGGCGATCAGTGTCCTCGAGGGCCACATCATGCTCTGACTCGGTCATGCAGAGTCGCCGAACCACAGTCTTGCTTTGAACCCGTCCGTTCGGCTTGGCATAGCCCGGTTCTCGTGCGTACGTGACCGTGCGGTTCATATACGGCAGCACTATCGCACTATACAACCTCAGGTTGAGTAGTGGTATCAATGGTCGACAGCGAGCGTGATGAGTGGGCCGACGAGATGTTCGCCGAGATGGCGAAAATGTTCGAGCAGATGGGGATGCCCATCGATGTCAAGGCGCTTGAAGAGATGATGAAGAAGGTCGTGGAGCAGTTCGAGCAGATGGGCATCGACCCCACCAAGTTTGCTCATTCACAATTCAAGGTCGAATCCAACACCGATCCCGAGGAGCTCCGTCGAATGATGGATTCGATGATGAACAGCCCCGGGGGATTCTCGGAGATGTTCAAGAAGATGGGAGTCAACATCGAGGTAGATGGTCCAGCCGAGCAGGCGGAGGCTGAGGTAGAAGAGCCCGAGGAGACTGAGGTTTCGGATCTACCCGACGAGGACATCTACGTGCATGACAGCACAATGTCCGTCACCATAGACATCTCTAGGTTCCTCGACATCAGGTCCGAGGACATCGAACTGGTACTCAGTAGCGGCGGCGAGGTGCTGCAACTGATGAGGCGGACCCAGTCGAAGTCTCTCAAGCGATTCATACTGCCAGAGGCAGCTAACCAGATTCGCGAGTGGGAGCTGAACAATGGCATCCTAGACATCACATTCGATTTGGCATAGAGCCGAACGGAATAATCGGAGGAATTGAGAATGAGCGGACCAGTAATTGGAATTGACCTTGGAACAACTAACAGCTGCGTTGCTACCCTTGAAGGCGGGCAAGCGGTAGTAATCCCGAACTCAGAGGGTTCTCGCACCACTCCAAGTGTTGTGGCTTTCACCAAGGACGGTGAACGGCTGGTCGGCATCACCGCGAAGCGCCAAGCAGTCACCAACTCCAGCAGGACCATACTCTCTGTCAAGAGGGAGATGGGGACAGATTGGAGCAAGAACATCGATGACGACGACTACACTCCCCAGGAGGTCTCCGCGTTCATACTCCAGAAGTTGAAGTCCGATGCCGAGGAATATCTCGGAATGAAAGTGAAGCAGGCAGTCATCACATGCCCGGCGTACTTCACCGACGCTCAGAGAAAGGCAACTCAGGACGCCGGCAGGATAGCCGGCCTTGAGGTCCTCAGGATCATCAACGAGCCTACTGCAGCAGCCCTCGCCTACGGTGTCGACAAGGAGGAGGACCAGACTATCCTTGTGTTCGACCTTGGAGGTGGCACCTTCGACGTATCAATTCTAGAGATATACCAAGTCGACGGACAGCCCCAGATTGAGGTCAAGGCGACCAGTGGCGACAAC
>JAAZXI010000024.1 GCA_014240285.1 Methanobacteriota archaeon | reverse complement strand
ATTTGGGCAAGGTTTGCTGCCAGTCAGATGTCACACTCGATTAGGGAAAGAAGAGACATACGGGCGACTGTAGATGATTTGAAGAAACCATTGACGGCCTCCGCCTCTTGGAGGGTTCATACTGGATGGGAAGCTGTGTACACGAAGTATCATGGCGAGGTAAGGACGAGTCCCCCCCAATACACACTAGAAGAAGAAAGCGCGTGGAACATCTCGAAGTCTGAAGAGAATCCATTTATGGTGACGGATGAGACCAAACCGCCGAAGCGGTTCTCTGAAAGTTCAATCGTCCAAGCAATGAAGAAAGCGGAAATAGGGCGTCCGTCGACGTATGTAAGTACAGTTTCAAAACTCTCTGCTAGAGACTACATCAAACTCGAAGGGAGCTCGCTAGTCCCAACAGATAAGGGTCGTATGATGTGGCTGGATGTCGTACCTTTTTACAACGAGCAAGCCGAATCAGAGGGGCTCTTCACCCCTCGTTTCACATCGAAAATGGAAGACAGTCTAGATGAGATCGAGAGCGGCAATATTGGAGGGTCTGAGGTATGGAATGGATTCGTGGATGAATTTAGATCAATGCACAACCGAGCGTTGGAACGAAAACGAGAATTTCCCACCCCTAAGCAATTGGCGCTCTTGGAAAGCCGGATACCCCATCTTAAAGAGAAGCGGAGAGATGAATTGCTATCAGGCAAATCCATCAGTGAATTGACTGGAGACGACGCGCGCAGAATTATCGAGAAGTTGTATGACTCCAATGAAGACAACGGCCATCTTCCTCCTAGCAATAAACAGACTGATCTTATCGTGAAACTTTCCGACCAAATTGGATTGAGTCTGGATGCGACCCTTGAGAAGGCAGGTGTTGCGGATTTGTCGGAACTGACGGGTGGCCGCGAAGGCACAGCCAGTGACCTGATATCTCAGATGATTGACATGAGTAAGGATTTACCAGCGACGCCTCCACAGATTGATTTGGTGAACAAACTATCAGAGCAACACGAAGTACCCTTGGGTGAGATACTAATGATTGCCGGCCTGAAGGATATTGGTGAGATGAGCAAGTCCGATGCCAGTTTGATTATCAATGAGATGAAGAAGCGGACGCGCCGGAGTAGAAGCAGTTAGGGTTGAGGTTTGTACCTCGTCTTTGAGGCAGCACTCAATAACAGACGCCCGTAAGGAGTAGTATCCATGGAGTACGATGTCGTAGTCATCGGAGCAGGGCCCGTAGGGGGTTTCCTAGCTCAGAGGATGTGTGAAGAAGGGGTTAGTGTACTACTGCTGGAAGAACATGCACAGATAGGTAGGCCGTTTCAGTGCGCTGGTTTGGTTAACCCAGAAGCCATGAGTTTAGCGGGTCTTGAAAGTACAGTCTTGACCCAAATATGGGGAGCTAGGATTCATAGTCCGTCTGGAATACCTGTCGAAATCGGCAACGAACAGGATGTTCGGACATGGTCGGTCTGCCGCAAACTGTTCGACGAAGGGGTCGTCAAGGGGGCCGTGAATGCTGGTGCCGACTTATGGCTCTCCAGTAAGCCAATTTCCGCAGATGCCAACGAAGACCACGTGCAGCTATCAATATCTACGCCACAAGGAGACCAAACGATCAGTTGCAAGTTACTGTGTGGAGCCGACGGAGCCCACTCATGGGTCCGTCGACGATTCAAGATGGGGCGCCCGAAAGAACTCATGATTGGTTTCCAAGTAGAGGTCACTGGATACAAGGGGGAGCCGGGTAGGTTGGACATGTACACCGGTTCTAAATTCTCACCTGGTTTCTTCGCTTGGGCTATCCCGTCGGGTGAGACAACAAGAATAGGCACGTGGAGTAAACCTGAGTTAATGGGAGATGAATCTTGTGAACTGTTGCTTGACAGGCTTCGAAAAGAGCCTCTTTGGAGCGAGCGCTTCTCAGATTGTCAGGAGGTCGGTAGATTCTGCGGACCCATTCCAAGTGGGTTAGTAAAACGCCCTATGATAGGCAGAGTGGCACTATTTGGAGATGCAGCGGGCCTTTGTAAACCCACTACTGGAGGGGGGATTGGGCCCGGTTTCAAACAGGTCGAGATGTTAGTTCCAAACCTTTTGAAATGCTTGAAGAGAAATGATTTCTCGGATGCTGCAGTCAAGCAAGTAATCGGCCTTCTCAACCCCATAAGAAGAGAGCAAAACAGAGCAAGGGCACTACGAGATGCTTTCCTAACTGAGATGACAGATGAGGAACTGGATAACGTGTTTTCTATCTGGTCACGTCCAGAGGTAACTGAATTGATAAATCAGATAGGAGATATTGAGCAGCCAATACCCCTAGGAATTCGGATGCTAAAGGAAGTTCCAGAGTTTAGAGCCATCGCTAAGAGGGCAGCAAAGGCAGTATTGTGGGGTTGATTCGTGTATAGGTCGTTGCAGCGAGTTAGGTACCCACCATTCGAGCATTTTCACATGAACCCACAAGCCGTACCTATGATAGAAGTCGTAGTGGAGTCTGAGAATCAACCGCCGCCCGCATTCAGGATAGGGTCAGATGATGATTGGATTGTCGAGTGGAGGGGGTGCAAGTCCAATGATCCCGAAATGTCAGAGATTACCTGCGAAGTGTCGAGTGAACCATTTCCGTTCCTGATGAAGACGAGAAACGGCTGGTACATCGAACCTGATCCACTACACAAGACTGCGCGTCGATTGATTCGACCAACTGTCATACTACTGATTCTGGCTCTTCTAATTCATTCTATGGAACCTGGACTAGTCAGTATGGGGTTGTTATCGGAGTCATTCGCAGGTTCGTACCGCATCGGTCCATTGGACTACCCAAAGCTCCTGTTCGCCGCATTCCCAGTCTTCATGATTCCAATCGCCTTCAGGATGATAGCGAATCTGCGTGATATCAGACGCCAAAATTTATTCATCGCTTCTCCGATTGAGTCTCCTGAGATAGTCCTAGAGGTCAATAGTTCAGGAGTCTTAGCTAATCGAATAACCATGCCAATTGACATGATGGCAGTACGAGGCAGGCTACAAGTCGGCATCACGGTCCCTGAGAGAAGCAAGGTGCTAGAGGCACTGCAGCGCACAGAAGGAGAACAGCCATCCCCGGGAATGTCGACAAAACTCCCCGAGAGGAGAATCACCAGTGGAGAGGAGCTTGGAACTGGAGTTGGCGAGGCTATCCCCATGCCTGTTGCACACCCTCGTGTACTCCTGCTCGAGCCTATGAGGGTGCATGACCCGGGCGAGTGGGTAAGTCTGAAGGAAGGAAGTACAGAGATTTTATTCAAGGGACCTGTTAATGACTGGCCAGGATCGGTGTACTCCGCATTGATTGCTGTGCATTGGGAGATTGTAATCGAGGCAATTAGGGATGATGGAACTAGGATGAAGTGGGTCAACCAAGTAATCAGGCCACCCAGCACGAATCTTGAGCCCATCGAAAAACTGCCTGTTAGGAGCGGTAGGGCCGAGTCGCCCTAGGCTTCGGGTTGCATCGGAACTGGGCTGGCCAAGTCTTCATGAATTGTATTGGTTTCCAGCAATACATAGTCCGAGTCCCTCTTACGAGGGCGGAACCCCGCTCTAAGAATCATTCTCTGCAACTCTTCCTCGGTGGCCTCTGTCTTCGTAGTTCCAGAGGCAGAAACCACATTCTCTTCCATCATGGTGGAACCTGCATCATCCGCGCCGGCCAATAGGGCCATCTGTGCTACATCGGAGCCCATCGTTGGCCATGAAGCCTGAATGTGCGCTATGTTGTCGAAGAATAATCTCGAGACGGCTACGTGCCTGAGATACTCCGTGGGACTCGCCCCCAGAACTATCCTATTGTTACCCCTATTCCTCGAGCCGAAGGAGTTGTTCTCCAACATAACGGGCCACGAAATGAAGGATGTGAAACCCGTCCTGCCAGCCGATACGGCATCGTCCTGCATGACCCTTACTCTATCCATGTGTAGGACCCGGTGCATATTGGTCTCACCGAAGCCGAAGACATTGGTAGCAGATGTTGTCAGTTCCAACTCCTGTGCTTCCCGCATAACTCTCAGCCAATTTTCCGCGGAGCCTTTCTTCGGGGAGATGTCTAGTCTCACCTCATCGACCAACATCTCCGCGCCGCCCCCCGGAAGTCCATGCATCCCAGCTTCCTTCAGATGCATCAGCACCTGTTTAGTCGGGATGCCGCAGACCTCAGATATCCCCTCAATCTCAATTGGGGAGAAACAATCCAGAGCAATCGATGGGTGTCTTGATCTCAGTTCGCTCAGCAATTCGGTGTACCACTCCAGCGGAAGTTCAGGGTGCACGCCCCCTTGCATCAGGACTCGAGAGCCTCTGATGTCTTCCAACTCAGAGAGTCTATCACTAATCTCATCCGTAGACTGAATATATGTCTCAGGGTGTTCAGGTGGCCTGTAGAACGAACAGAACTGACAGTTAATGGTACACACATTTGTGTAATTCACGTTCCTGTCCACGAGGTATGTCACCTCATTACCGGGTACCTGAGTTCTCCTGCGCAACATCGCCGCGTGCATCAGTTCATTTATATCAGCTAAATCATACAGAACCACTGCATCATCGACACTCAGCCTCGGTGGATCCGCAGACCTTTGAGACTGCAGAATATTTCTCCAGTTGGACAAAATATCACCCGATATTTCCCACGAGTTCTTCTATTTCATCGATTGTTTTCGGACAGCTCGATGTCAGGACCACTGGACCGTCTGCTGTAATCAGCACATTGTCCTCAATACGAACACCTATTCCTGCATAACGGTCCGGAATCTCGACATCTGTCCTCCAGCTGCCGAAATACAACCCCGGCTCTACAGTGAGTACCATTCCTGGTTGCAATATTCGCCCCTCGTCTTTATCGCCTTGTCTACCGCCACCGACATCGTGAACATCGAGACCAAGGAAATGTCCTGTTCCATGCATGAAGAAATTTCTATAGGGGCCATTGAATTCCATATCGTCTCCAATAGCCTCTTCAACACTACAATCTAAAATCCCCAAATCAATCAACCCTTGGGCCAGCACGGCTGAAGTGGCTCTGTGCATTGAAAGCCAAACTGAACCGGCTTGGCACGCCTCAATACCTGCCAACTGTGCTTTAAGCACGAGTTCGTATATCTCCCTTTGCTGGTCGCTGAATTTCCCGTTGACCGGCCATGTCCGTGTGATGTCGGAAGCGTATCCGGAAACCTCGCATCCCGCATCCACTAGGACCAGCTCTCCGTCGGAAATTTCATTGTCATTCGAATTGTAATGTAAGATAGTTGCATTGTCACCACCGCCAACGATTGACGGGTAACTCCAACGGCTCTTGTTTGCGGTGAATTGAGCCTCTATTACTGACTGAACCTGCCACTCCCCAATACCAGGGAATGAAGCTCGCATCGCGGCGATGTGGGATGCTGAAGCGATGTCGGCCGACTCCTGCATTATCCGAATCTCCCCCTCGGACTTCAACACCCGCATGTCATCGAGTATCGGAGTTGGATCGGATATCTCGAGCTGAGATGCTCCACCGACTAACTCATCCAACTCCGAGTTCAGTCCGGTGAGACAGTAGACGCTGCGGCAAGAATTTAGTTGAGAGTTGACTATCTCGGCCAAGTCATCTAACGAGCGAGCTTGATTGATTGGCCAGCCTGATACCGCTCCTTCGACCCCCACTCTTCGACCCTCCCATATCTCGGCCTTTGTGTCACGTGGCTGGACGAACAGAGTAGTGATCCATTCTGTACCATCATGATGCGCCATCAGGACTGCTCCCGGGTCGCTCCAGCCGCACAGATACAGCATGTAAGAATTTGCGCGGAAGGGAAAATTCGTGTCATTTGAGCGGTACGCCACTTGATTGGTGGGCATCAGTACCAGAGAGTCCTCTGGTAGTTGCTCTAGGAATTCGGACTGCCGGGAGAGGTACTCAGAATCTGAGAAAGCATGCTCACCCATGCGCTCACCGTTTACGTCGTCCCGAGGGGCGTTCTTATGTATGTGGGTAGTAGAAATCAGTTCTCATCATCAGACTTCCACTTCGGAATTGAGGAAGAATCATCTGAGGACCTGAATCTCAGAAGAATCGCGGAGAGCATGAAAAGAGTGGAAATCACCAGCACTATCAGTGGGTATGGCAGAGGATCACTGGCATCTGGATGGACTAAGAGGACGGAGATGCTGCCATACTCGTCATCGTCATCAATCACATCCAGTGTAAGAATGGCCTCATCGCCAGCGTCGGATGGCCAATACAGTGTCCTAATGCAACCCTCATACACCGGTTTGTGATCAATCTTCCAGACGCACCTAAGATTCTCTTGGTCGTTCTCCGAGTCCACTGAAAGAGAGCCGTCCAGTGCCCACTCAGAACCGGGGCTCAGTTTGATTCTAGAACCATCTTCGATTGATGAGTCATCTAGTGAAGCTATGGCCTTAGGAACAACATTTTGGATTGTGAATTCCTTCACAATAGTGTTCGTCACCCCCCCAGCATCAGTGACAGTCAAAGTAAGGCTGTAATCTCCCGAGTTGATAGTGGAGATTGTCATTGTCCCTTTGTCCTCACCCATCACAATATCCAGAGGGGTTTGGCCCGAATGCGACGGTTTTCGAAGTACCCACATGTAGTGCATCCCTTCCCTACCCCAGACCTGATCGTCGGATGAACTGGCATCAAAGAACAAAATACCATCTCCCTCCAATGAGTGCTCAGGCCCCTCAATGAATATCGATGGCGCTAAATTGTTAATCCGAACGGGAATACATTCCTGCGAATAGGTCACACCGGAAGGATCGTAATTTTCAACATACAAAGAATGCCACCCATCGTTTAACCCTGAGATGTCTAGTAATTCTGAGAATTCGCCATCGGGTATTCTGACGGAGAGATGCGCTGACATGTCTGAGTCGGCTTCTGAGGAGCAGGCATCGATGGAGCTGAGAGCAGGATTGACGAAGAATCTAAGTTCAGGGGGGGTCCATGTCATCGGGTACTCACTCCATCCAACTATCAACAGAGATTCGTGAACCCAATCACCTGGTTCCGGGTAGTCTACGATAATGGCCGACTTCGAAGTGTCCCCTAGGAACACCACTCGGCTGGATTCCCATGAGTCTCCTGTTACAGTCTCTACAGTGATAGAGACATAGCAGGTACAGGGAGAAAGAATATCGATATCTGTGTCATCGAATGATATTGACCACGCCCATGACGTCCTAGAATCCGATGATTCAATTACCTCCAATGACGAGCTGATGTCGCCCCATAGCGAGTCGACAGTTGGGTCCATCCTCCACGAAACTCTTGTTGGTTTGATCTCGTCCTCAATGAATCCGGAAAGTAACATGGACTCATTATAGCGCTGACCGTTCTCAAAATCAAATCCGATCAACGGGATATCATCGGGCCCGTCGGCTGCTGAAGTTGTGATTATGAGGGACAGGGAGGCTGTGACAAGCAAGGCGACTAGTACCTGTGGGACCCTCATGGGTTACGGCCCGAATCATCATTTAATGAATCCCGTGCCTAGATGATTGTATATCATCTATCGGAAATCTGGAGTTGCCAGGCCAACTCATCCAACCACAATCCAAGAGTGGTGCGATCTACAAATTCATGGCTAGCCTCGGCCGACAATACGCATTCGCAAGCTGCTGCTGCGAGAGCGGCCGCATCGGTTATTGAGAGGTCATTACCCAATGCAGTAGCCAGTGCAGTAGCGGCAGCATCGTGCAGGCCTATCTGCTGTACTGGAGCTGGGGTTGCGCAGGGAATATGCATCGGTTTCAGACCGGCTTGGTATAGCGTCACTCCGTGGATTCCACCTAGGACGAGCATAGCACCCCATTTGTACTCCTCGATTAGAGACTTTGCTGCATCAGCTGGATTGGAAGTCATCTGTCGACGACTCAACAAATCCAGCCCCCGCTTCTCAAACAAGACCACGTCGGCACCCCTGCTACGGTCCAGTCCAGATAATTTCGGATCCATTATTACAGGGAGTCTAGCATCGCTGGCAGCGTCAATCAGAGCCTGGGCACCAGCCGCATCGAGAACTCCCTTGTCATAATCCGAGAGGACAATAGCACAACTGTCTCGCAGAGATGACATGGCTTGTTTTGTCAGTTTCTCGCAAATACCTTCAGGAAGATTTTCCCGAGGCCCCCTATCTGCTTGAAGCAGAATCTGGCTCTTTTCTAGCAGGCTCTCGCGACTGCCGTAGAACCTGATCTTCGTCAGAGTGCTACGTTCCGATACAACTGCGATGTCGCTTGTATCGATACCATGTTCGGACAGTTTGTCGATAATGACTCGCCCCTCTCTGTCATCTCCAACACAACAATGCAGACTAATCTTCAGACCGAGCGAGTTGAGTCCCATCGCTATGTGAGCTGCTGCCCCAGGGGTCTCCTCAGAACGAAGAATCTTGAGAACGGGGACGGGGGCTGTGGAATCGAGGTTGTTCGCGTAACCGTGATGGAATCTGTCCAGCATAACGTCTCCGATTAGAGTTACCTTTGAGGGTCCGGCGTCATCCAACAGTTTCCTCAGTCTCTTGAGGGTCGCAGCGCGCTCCTCAGCATAGTCCATCGGTTGTGCGTGACGATGCATGTGAATGATGTTTACTAACCGGCGAACTCAAGTCGTGAACCTTCTCGTCGAAGCGTGGAACAGTACGAAAGCGGATGGCTGTATGACGGGCAAGCCTGTGACAGGTTATGGAACAAGTCTGCCATAGGTCGACCCATGGGGAGGGGGGAGCTTCTGCTAACTCCTGCAGAGGTGATTTTCTGCCATGATCACAGACATGTTGGCTGGCCATCTGTGAATTGGTTGCGAAAAGCAGTCGGGGATTTGCCGAAGTTACTGGACGAGGCTGTAGTCGTGGAATCCCTGAGGGTCCCGGGAAACAGGTTGGTCATGCATCAGAACTTCGATGCACTTGGGTTGGACTGCGCTAATACGACTTGGGGGCTCAGATGGGTATCTGAAGCGCATCCTAGGACAGATGAGCCAGTTTCCGAGGTCCGATGGTATCACGCCAAAGAGCATCTAGATGTCGATGATCTCTTCGTTTGGTCTGAGCAGGTTTCTGACAGAGGCAGGATTCCTGAGGTTCTAGTGGTCGATGATGAGCACGCCGTGGTTACTTACCGAGTAGCTAGAGCCGAGCCCGAAGGGAATAGGGGGGGACTCTTAGAAGCAGATTTGGAGCATATCGGTGCACTCAACAGTCTGCCCCTGGGCAATGGAGGGAGATTCATCATGGACTCTGATGAATGGCCGGATGAGAGAATCGGAGTACCGCATCCTGAAGGGAGGGTGTTGAACGTCAGCGAGAGTCGGATGATAGATTCGCTCAATGATGCAGAACAGAACACGGTTGGAGCAGATATTCTTCGTGATCTACTTAGCAGGGGCCTGCATCCCCGACCAGGCTTCAAGTACGGAACCAGATGGAGGTGCTATGACAGAACTCTCGGGGAGAGTCACGCTCCTTGGCTAGTCGTACATCCCTCTGAGGCCCCGAGCGACTGGGGAGGGGCCTGCCTAGCTTCGAGGCTTGCATCGGGAGTAGGCAAGATCTGGTTGCACCCACTACAGGATGGTGAGGTGTGGAATTACTTGTCAATAACGAGGCCGCCGGCTGACTCTAGATGGAACAATCCGAATCGGAGATGACTCAGGGTGATTGAGGGGGTAGTTGCGGTTGGCTCCGGCCTCCAGTGACCACAGATATAGCCAGTAACACGCAAATTACAAGCAGCCCGTTAGAGGGCTCTGCCAGCCAAGCCACCCAGCCATCACCTGTGAACGGGGACTCGGCCTCGAGAACCAGAGGTATCCGCAGTTCCGTGCCATGACTATCCGACAGTACCAGATTTCCCCTAGCAATCATACCTGGTTCCAACAGCCCATCCGGATCGATATCCAATATTATGGAGTCTCCGGGTGAAAGTGATATCGGGGTTGATGTTGTGGCGATTCTAGAAACTGCTCCCTCAACTGCGATGGAGTAAGTTCGCTCGACCTCACCATCGTATATCGGCAGGACCTCTACAGTGGAGGGAGAGTCCCATTCCACTATGGCATGCAATTCATCTTCGGACAACCTGTGACCTATGCGGAACCAATCCAAATCGATGTTTGTCTTGTTCTCGTTCTCGCACCCAATGACACCGCGCAGGGTCCCTGAGTCGCTGTTGTCACTCGGACTGCTAAGAATTTCTATATCATGTGTTCCGACTGGGATTTCGATGTACTCAGGCTGCACTTGACTCCCGCTCTGTGTTGATGCAAGAGACACCTCTAGGGTGCAGGCTTGTGATGCTGTGACTCTTGCATATGTCGATTCGTCTGAAATGAACTGTATCGGATCCCTCGGAGTAAGCACATCCACAGAGGACCCCTCTCTGGGCTCAATCACCACAGTTGCAGACTCAGATGATAGTGTAACCACCGTAGCGGACCATGAGACCAGTCTACCTCGATTGTCTCGTATCATCATGCCATCTGCACCGAATTCATCTCCCTCAGAAAAGGCGTCCTCTGCTGACCCTGTGTCCCTACCTCTCTGTAAGCCATCATCACCATCAGCTTCGATAATCTTGACCCATGCATTGTCGGGATCGGTATTTACGAGATTGTCCGGGGCGTTTCCATTGTTGTCATCAGAATGCTCGATGATGATGCCGTGACCAGGTAATGCAGAATCGAATCCGGAATTTCCCCTCAGCGTAATCCAGATGGTTTCCCCAGGTGCTATTTCGATAGCCAGGCTGCTACCTTTATCGGATATAGGAAACAACTCGAAACTGCCTCCGATGCCTCCGTCTACCACAATGGATCGCTGGGCTCCAATTAGATTGAGTGTTGCAGCCCCTGGCATGGATGGCGTGCCTCCGTTTCCGTTCCAGTTTCCACTTGCCATGATGTCCCAATCTCCCAAGCCATTCCAACTCGATGAAGGTAGGTTGCTGTGCACATCGTAGAGGTCGTGGGCACCCATTTGATGGAGCATCTCATGAACCACTGTTCCTATTCCCGAGTCCAGTGAAGCAATTGTGTAGTGACTAATTGACCAGCTACCTATCTCAATGGGCTCGTCAAGCCAAGACATGTGGCTCCAGATCGCATTGACTCCACCTCCGGATTCTTGAGCTCCGCCCGAATGTAATATCAGCAATCGATCTACTGTTCCATCGCCATCGAAGTCCCACCTCGAGAGGTCTGTCTCAGCAAGAGTATCCTTAACGGCCTCTTCGATTAGAGTTGAGATTCCTATGTCTCTTTCATCGGTCGAATCCACACCCCAGTGTCCTTCAGAGTGAGGCGAGACCCATATATCAGAGATCTCTGTGATTACCAATGATGATTCGGAACTGCTCATCTGATCGATGTAACTGGCTGCCGAGCCATCCCCTCCCAGCATTGAATCAGCCTTATCTTGTGAGAAGGGATTCCCTGGAAACTGAACTCTGAGGACTAACCACTCTTCCTCTACCTGCAAACCAACCAATGAAACAGTGTCATCGTTCTGTGGGGTTATCCCATCATCCACCCACTCATCGATAACATCAGAGTTTAGATTGGCCCAGATGCCCATCAGCAGTATCGCCGCAGCAATCACTGCACGGGTGGCGTTCATGGACTAACGTCCATGAGTCCCTCTTTCAATCCAATGCAGAGCCGGTCGTCTGAGAAGTCGAATCGTCGATAGATGCTGCTCGCCAAGACTCACCTGTCGATCGGGGGTCGTCGAGCCAACCCAAACCGCTGTACTCACAGCCAAGAGAGTCGAGTGTGGACTTTAGACGATCAGGCAACGGAGTGGAATCGCAACCCCCGATTACGAGTTTGGTGATTCCTTGGTGCAATACCAGTTCAGCGATGGCAGCCTGCTCGTATTGATCGAGGCAAAGCGCTGTACACACTGGAGAGGCTACACCTGGTGGAACGGAGGCTACTGGGAATCTAGGGCACGCCCCCTCGCAACTACAATCCAAAAGGGCTAATCTCGTCACTGAACCGCCCCTAGAAGTGAAGTCTTCTACCTCAAATGACCTTCTACTCAGAGTGGCCCTAGGTAGAGTACTGGATAGTCTATCGGCGGTCATCATTGCTGCCACGGCTATCAGCAGCCTCAGCCCCTCGTATTCCGAAGGCAGGGTGAGGATTAACAATCCACCGAAAATCAACAGCAATCTGACTCTAAATCTAGTCTCACCGTGTTCTACTAAACCAAGCAGTCTGGCCATCGATAGAGTGACTGTGGCAAGCATCGCGCAAACCATGACCCAAGAAAGGCCGAGTGTGAATCTGAACAGGGCGCTTGCGTCGTACCTACTTCCAACCTCCTCGAGATGGTCCACATACTGGACGGCCTCTACAAGCAGTGGCAGCAAATATACCCAGCAGATGATTATGACCACAGGGATGAGAACTGTGCTAATCCCTAGAATCAGAGCGAGCCATGTGCGCTCTCGGGGCAGCAGACCGGGGCTGGCGAATCTCTGGAGTTTCAACGAAGTGAATGGCATGATGGTGAGAATGGCCAGCAGTATAGCCATCGACCACCTGATTTCCAGCCAATCGAACGGAGAGTATACAGAGAGATTCATCGATGCACCACCCAGGGGTAGGGAATCCAACCATAGAAGCATCAGGGAGTCGGAACTGTAGGCCCAAGCAATCATTGCCAGAAGCAAAAGTATGATCGATGATCTGAATATCGCATGCAACTCGGTGAAGTGCTCTGATACTGACCTGGGATGATCCGAGGAAAGTTTCATCTTCATGCTCAGAGGACGTCCTTAACCTGCGGCACGGACCTCGCGGCCAGAATTGTCCTGTACACTCCATAAGCCGCCCAAGCACTGAGGAAGAAGGCGCATCCGATAGCGAATACAGTAAGGTCGTACGTCCTAGTGCCCTCTTCGACGATACTCAAGGGCGGGAATGAGATTGAAGTGTCTGAGGCCATCCAGCGTACCCCGATGACGAAGGACGCTATGCTGAGGGCCCCTCTCCGGATAGCTTGCGGATAAGCAAGTTCTGAGGCAAGAAACTCTGGACCTTCGTCGTAGCGGCGCTCGAGCACTTCTCTTTGGAAAACAGCGCCTACTATCAGAGCGGCTAAGCTGGTCCAATACAGCAAGTTACCCTGCTCATACACCCTCTGAGCAAGAGCGGCTTGCCTCTCTGCCTCCTTCTCTGCCTCGGTTTCCTCAATCACAAACAGGGCCTCGTAATCGCCAACTGCGATTGTTCTAGTCTCAAGTGTCTCAGCACTGTCGCCCGCTTCGATAGTTCCCGGAGGGTTGATTGAGAAGGTCAAGATATTCCAGTAGTCGCCATCGTCTGCCGCACCAGAGCCGTCAACGGAATTGCCAGCTAAATGGAAATACACTACTCCGGCTTCTGGAGAAGAGGGGGGTGCTGTCCAGTTGATGTGCCACACTCCATCATCATCTGGAGCAGAATGAGATATGTCATCGGGTGCTCTTTCAGCATACCTGATATTCTGGTCATCTGCCCAAGAGAAATTTCCAGAGCTGTCGGACGAAAGAAGGAATCCCGCCTTCGTGTTGCCATCACCTCCAGAAAGCGTGTGAGTATCAGCTACAGTGATGCTGAACTGGTATGTCTCTTCTTCTCCATACATCACAGGTATACCGGTAATCATCACAACAGATCTTTCAGAAGGACTGGGGTTGTGACAGGTGCATCCGTACTCAACGGTTGGATCCTGATTGAGGTTCTCTGGAGACGGACCCCCACTCATGCCGTATACAGGCATGGCGATTAGACCCAGTAGAAGAAAACAGAGCCCGGCCTTCTTAACAGCGCCTCGCATGGTCGCACCCGAAGTGGCCTCGCCTGTCGGAGTCTCATAACCGTTGCTCGCTCGCATCCCCTAGGGATGCGCCGACTACAACTCCTTGAGAGCGGAGTTTAGCTCGTTCATCATCTTCTTACCATCACCGAACAGCATCATCGTCTTATCCATGTAGAACAGGTCATTGTCGACTCCTGCATAGCCCACAGACAGACTGCGCTTGATAATTACAACAACTCTCGCTTTGTCGACGTCTAAGATTGGCATGCCAGCCAGAGGCCCCTCGCCTGTTCGAGCGACGGGATTGATGGTGTCGTTCGCTCCGATTATTAGCGCTACGTCACACTCAGGGAACTCGGAATTGATGTCATCCATCTCTATCAACTGCTCGTACGGAACACTGGCCTCGGCCAGCAGGACGTTCATGTGCCCGGGCATCCTCCCTGCGACAGGGTGGATAGCGTAGGAGATCTCACATCCCTCTGCCTCCATCATGTTGGCGAACTCCTTGACGGCATGCTGGCTCTGACTAACAGCCATCCCGTAGCCCGGAACTACGATCACCTTCTGGGCGCCATCGAGAACCATCGCGACCTCTTCGGGATCGCTGCCCATTTTGGTGCGAGTCACCTGATCCTTCTCTCCAGAACCTCCGAATGACTTGAAGAGGACGTCGGGCAATGTCCTGTTCATCGCCTTGCACATAATGAAAGTCAGAATCAGCCCTGCAGCCCCTACCATCGAACCGGCAATGATGAGCACGTTATTGCCGATGACGAAACCTGTGAAGGCGGCGGCGATGCCTGACAGGGAGTTGAGCAGACTGACGACGACAGGCATATCAGCACCGCCGATTGGCATCACAAACAGAATCCCCAATAAGCTGGACAATCCAACAATGCCCCAGATGTAGTCCTTGTTAGTCGGGTCGTTGATGGTTAACCAGACGAGGTACAGGGAGCCTGCAAATAGTAGAATTTTCACCACATTTAGCCATGGCGGACCCCATGTTGGGAACCTGACCCACTTCTTACTGATGGGCACCACGAATCCCCCTTTGAGTTTCATCATCGCCACTAGGGAACCTGTCAAAGTGACCCATCCGACCAGTCCGGATAGACCAATGGCAACCCATATCGCGTAGAGTTCGACTCCAGCGTCGGGAACATTACCCTCCTGCAATCTGCCTAGGACCTCTGAGAGTGCGACCAGTGCGGATGCACCTCCACCAAAACCGTTGAACAGCGCCACCAACTCAGGCATACCGGTCATCTCGACCCTTGTCGCCATCAGTGCACCGATTAGGATGCCAATGGCTAGGCCTCCTACTATCAGCTCCCAGCCCACTACTCCCTCTGAGTACATCCGCGCCAGTGTCACAAGCACGGCGAGGAACATTCCCATAGCCCCCATTCTGTTGCCTTGCGGAGCAGTTCGCGGGCTGGAGAGCTGTTTGATTCCCAGAATAAATAGTGCTGCAGCCACGAGGTAGCCGATATCCCATACAGCGGCGTTGACCATCACTTGCCCCCCCTTCGTCTCTTACCGGCAATCATCTCCAGCATCTTATTAGTCACCATGAAGCCACCAACCACGTTGATGGTCGCCATAATCAAGGCGGCGAAAGCGATCCATGCGGCAGTACCTGGGTCACCTTCGTTGAATGCGGTGTTCGACAATATCAGAGCGCCGACTATGGTTATCCCCGAGATTGCATTAGCTCCAGACATTAGCGGAGTATGAAGAGTGGACGGAACCTTGCTTATCAGCTCGAAGCCAAGGAAGATGGCAAGTACGAAGACGGTAATGCTACCGATTAGTGCTGCAACGGTGAGGCTCAGTTTACCACCTCCGCGAGTCGGGACTGTTTTTCGTGAATCTGGCCGCCTGAGCATACCAACACCCCTCCCATCCCGGTGACATGGAAGTCCGAACCCTCTGGGGCTCCGACTAGGACATCGTCATCCATACTGAGTAGGAGTTCGCCATCCTGAACCAGAGATGAGACGAAGTTGGTCAGATTATTCGAGTACAGCATACTGGCAGTGGAGGCTATGGTGCCGGGCAGGTTTTCTATGCCGACAATGGTGACTCCATGCTCAACAATGACTTCACCCGGCTGAGTCAGTTCACAGTTTCCTCCGACATCAGCGTTCATATCCACAATGACTGCACCATCCTTGAACGAGGCAACAGCGTCTTTCGGAACCGTAATTGGAGCGGGACGGCCGAATATTCGCGCAGTCGTGACGATTACATCAGCGTCCTTGGCGACTTCACATACAGTGTCATTGACCTTCTGGATGAACTCAGGAGTCAGGGGCTTGGCATATCCGGATTCGTCCTCAAAATCATCCATCCCCTCGACCTCGATAAAACGGCCTCCGACAGACTCAATCTGCTCGGCCGCAGATTTTCTGACATCGGAAGCGTGGACAATAGCACCGAGGCGTTTTGCTGTGGCGATGGCCTGAAGACCTGCGACGCCACTACCCATGATTACGAACTTGGCGGGCTTAACTGTGCCCGCACTAGTGGTCATCATCGGTATGGCCTTCGAAATGTAATCCGCCCCAATAAGCACGGCCTTGTATCCTGCTAGGTTGTCCTGACTAGAGTTCACATCCATCGACTGTGCACGGGACAGCCTACGTGGAATCATGTCCATACTCAACAGAGTGATTCCATTGTCCATGCACTGTCGAACCCTATCCGGATGACGGAATGGGTCAGCTACGCAAGCAACAATCTGACCGCTGCGCATGTCTGAGGCATCAGGCATGTGAATTGTCACTAGTATGTCTGCTGCCTTCGCCTCGTCCCTAGTTCCCACCATGGCGCCTTTTGACATGTACTGGGTATCCGGGTAGTTCGAACATTCTCCGGCACCGGATTCGACAACAACTTCGAATCCGGCCTTGCCAAGCTTGGAGACAGAATTGGGTACGATGGCTACTCTGTTCTCGCCTTCGGGCTCTAGCAGGACTCCAAGTCTCAATCTGTCACTTCCGCGGTTTGAGCCGTAGGCTCAGTCTTCTGCGGGACATTCGACCTGAGGGCGCTTATTGAAACCGTCGCCGAAGGATTCAGTACCTAAAGTGGGCTGCTGGGAGTAGCGAGGCGGCTAATACGGGCATCACTAATGCTAAGTCCGTGACCGCGGGCGCTCCCAGCGAGGTATGTTATGTCGAGAGGGGCTAGGAAAGTCGCAGTGATTGGAGCTGGAAACGTCGGTGCGACCTGCGCCTTCGTACTGGCTCAGAAGAACATAGGAGAGATTGTCATGCTCGATATCTACGAGGGCTTCGCCAAGGGCAAGGCCCTTGATATGAGTCAAGGAGGGCAGGTACTCAACTACGACGGTAAGATTACCGGCACCAAAGATTACAGTGACATCGCAGGAGCAGATGTCGTCGTGGTGACCTCGGGATTCCCTCGCAAGCCCGGCATGTCTCGCGAAGATCTCGTCGGAAAGAACGCCGACATCATATCCGAGGTCGGGGCGGGTATTCGCGACCATGCGCCAGACTCGGTCATCGTGATGGTGACCAATCCACTTGATTTGATGACCTATCACATGCAGAAGGTCACTGGATTCCCTCCTGAGAGGATTGTGGGGCAGGCTGGAATACTGGATTCAGCTAGGATGACTCACTTTATCGCCGAAGAGCTAGGAGTGTCGAACGAAGACGTTCAGGCGATGGTACTGGGGGGTCACGGCGATACAATGGTGCCACTGCCACATTACACCACTGTCTCGGGCATCCCAATCACCCAATTGATGGATGCTGAAACAATAGATGCCATCTGCAAACGCACTGCGAGCGGTGGTGGAGAGATAGTCAAACTACTTGAGAAAGGCAGCGCCTTCTACGCACCCGGCTCGGCGGCGGCGATAATGGCAGAGTCAATTCTCAATGACAGGAAGCGTAGCCTTCCATGCAGCGCCTACTTGAGCGGACAGTACGGCCTAGATGACATCTACATCGGAGTACCTGTTGTTCTTGGTAGGAACGGCGTTGAGCGGATTATAGAGCTTGAGCTTGAGGATTCCGAGCTTCAAAGCCTGCAAGGGTCAGCTGGATTCTATAAAGAGCAACTCAGTGAAATCCTTGGATACTAGTCCGCTGGTTTCTTTCGCTCGCCGCTATTGGGTCGAGCATGGAGCGGCAGTGCGAGCATATACACCTCGAGCATGACGGCAAACTGCTTCTCGTAGACATAAATGGAAATGGCCCTGCGATTCCGAAGAAGGGGAGGACCGAGTGGGACGGTGGTACCTTCACAATTAGGCTGCCAACCCCAGACGAAGCCCAGTCTATGGGGCTCAGATGGAGGGAGAGGAGAGTCAACAAATTCCGCCTCGGAGTACACGATCACACGGTAATCGTCGCCACACCCGATATCACATGGCCCGAGCACTGGGCATGGAAGGACGCAGTAATCTCCGACAGCGCCGTCGACCCGGTGGCACGCGAGTCAGTATACCGGACACTGCACAGAGTAGTGAGTAAGGTTGTCATAACCAACCCCGAGGGTATGATACTGATGGCCAAGGTGACTAGAGGCTTCTTCACCGGATGCTGGACTCTCCCTGGCGGCTTCGTAGATTATGGGGAGCACCCTAGAAGAGGTGCTGAGCGCGAGGCGCTGGAAGAACTGGGCATCGTTATCTCGATAGCTGACCCGAAGGGCGAATCGGGGGAGCCCGTAGCAGGAGATGATGGTGCCCTGATACAAGAGGCAATATTTCAACAGGATGGAATCAACTGGATTTCTTTTACTTACAGGTGCCAGGCCGACATTCCGGCTGAGGATATTGTTCCGAAGGACGACGAGATAGAAGAAGCCAGATGGTTCAGTCCCGAAGAAGCCCTCAGTAACGCGGTCTCATTGTTCGATATAGAAGCAATACATCGAGTCAAGTAGTGGTAGACCGGCCAGAATTTGTTCTCAATTCTATTACATCTAGAGTCCATCGTCATCGACCCAGCTTATGAGCGTGGCAGTAGTCCGAGCCAGACACTGCGTACAACCTGCATCGACCTCCACGCGTGAGTCCAATGCCAGTCTCCGCTATGCACCTGTTCGGCTTCGCCTTCTTTTTCGCCTTCTTCGGCCCGGACTTCGCGGCTACCTGCACCTGAGGCTTCACATCCTGGCTCTCGGGATTCTCCTGGACGAGCGAGGCTGTTGTCATGGCGTGGTGGTGAGCGCAGAACTCGACTAGGTTTCCAAAGGTCGAGACCTTGGTTATTGAATCGACATACGGAGGACCCCAGG
>JAAZXI010000023.1 GCA_014240285.1 Methanobacteriota archaeon | reverse complement strand
GCCGCCGTGGCGATCGAGGCCGCCGAGTTGCAGGAACATTTTCTCTGGAAGACGCACGAGGAAAGCGCCGAGCACTTGGCCAAGCACGGGGCCGACGTCGCCGAGGAGATGGCCGACATCATCGGTGCCGCCATCAATCCTTACAGCCGCGAGAGCCCAGAGCAGTTTATCCAGACAGGGATATCGGCCATCGATGCCTGCACAAGTCTGGTACGTGGGCAGAAGTTACCGATATTCTCGGCATCTGGGCTGCCTCACAATGACATAGCGTTGCAGATTGCTAGGCAAGCCAAGCTAGTAGACAGTGACGACGACTTCGTCGTAGTTTTCTGCGCAATGGGAATCACCGCCGAGGAGTACAATTTCTTCGTACACGATCTTGAGAGAACGGGCGCACTGGAGAATGCGGCACTATTCGTGAATCTGGCCGATGATCCTGCGGTTGAGCGCCTGATTACTCCAAGACTGGCCCTAACTGCTGCCGAGTATCTGGCATTCGAGCACGATTATCACGTTCTCGTTATCTACACTGACATGACAAATTACTGCGAGTCTCTAAGACAAATCGGAGCTGCCCGTGAGGAAGTTCCTGGAAGACGTGGATATCCTGGATACATGTATACCGACTTAGCTATGCTATACGAGAGAGCAGGTATGGTGAAGGGCAAGAAAGGGAGCATTACTCAGTTCCCAATTCTAACTATGCCAGGGGACGATATAACACATCCAATACCCGATCTTTCCGGATATATCACTGAAGGACAAATTGTGATTTCCCGAGAACTTCACCAAAAGGGAATTTACCCCCCAATCAACGTTCTACCGTCTCTATCAAGGCTGATGAACGCAGGAATTGGAGAGGGCAAAACCCGAGAGGACCACAAGTCGGTTTCCGACCAACTCTATGCTGCCTATGCAGGGGGTAGGGAACTCAGAGGATTAGTGGCTATTGTCGGAGAGGACGCACTCAACGAGCGTGACTTGCAGTTGCTAAAGTTCGCAGACATCTTCGAGGACCAGTTCCTCAGGCAAAGCCGTGACGAGGACCGCTCGATAACAGAGGGCACACTCGACCTCGCGTGGGATCTCTTGACCAATATCGACACGAAATACCTCGTCAGGCTGGATCAGAAGTGGATAGACAAGTATCATCCAACTGAGAGCAAGTCGTGATTGGAGCGAGAGGACGCTAAGGAGGTAGAACATGGCTCTGGACATCAAGCCAACCAGATCCGAGTTGATTAACCTCAAGCGACGCATCAAGCAGACTCAGAATGGCTACAACCTACTCAAGATGAAGCGGGACGGGCTGTTCCACGAGTTCAGGGCCCTACTCTCTGAGATGATAGAGGCTCGTGAGGAACTGGTCGGCACCTACCGGGAAGCAGTTCAGTCAATCAGCCTAGCCAGTGCCATCGAAGGCGGTCTCGCTGTCAAGAGCGCAGCCATAGCCATCTCACGCCACCCCGAGGTCACTGTGACGCCACGCAACATCATGGGAGTTGTTGTGCCGAGCGTGGTCGGAACCAACCTGACCACCTCGATAGATGAGAGAGGGACTGGGCTGATTGGAGGCTCGGCATACATAGACGAGGCGTCCGACTCGTATTCCACTCTAATCGAGAAGATTGTCAAGGCCGCCGAGATGGAAGCGACATTGAAGAGGCTCCTCGTCGAGATTGAGGCGACCAAGCGTCGAGTCAACGCACTCGAATACGTAGTCATCCCTCAGATGGAAGAGGCGCGGAACTTCATCCAGCTTCGCCTCGAGGAGATGGAGCGCGAAGAGACGTTTCGTCTGAAGCGCTTCAAGAACAAGTGAAACGGCGAACAAAGTTCGCCGTGCGCTCGTGCGAGGGGTCAAAACGGACCTCCCCGACCCAATCGCAAGGGGCCACCATGACCGAGGCCGAAATTCATCTGCTGGACACCGAGACCTGGGGTCAGCACGAACTGCTCGAGGTAATCTGCTCGAGGTACTTCGTCCTAGGTAGTCAGGGGTTGGCAGAGTACTCTTGGGAAGTCAACGGTAGAGATGGCCGAAGCCCTAGCGCATCCTTGCGCTCGCTGAACAGGCACCTCAAGGATCTCAGCCTGATTGCAGTGTTAGACGAGGGAGACCCACCTCTGCTCAGTGTGGGTGGCCTGCCGTCGCAGGTGATGGTGATGCCAGCTTGGCAACAGGCTCTGGTATGGGCTCTGGTCACTGGCTTCGTGACCATGGCTGGATCTCTCTGGATTACTCACCTCGATCCCACCTCTACGACTTTGGAATCAGCAGCCCTACAGACCGCTCTTGTCTTCTTCACCCTCCCAGTGATGGGGTCTGTCCTGCTCGCAAGTTACGCCCGCATCTTCGTATCGACCGCATTCGAGGTTGAGTCTAACCACCTGATACCACTCGCCTTCCCGGTGATGTCGCCTGATTGGCCATTCAGTCTGATATCTGCTATCGGTCAGATGAGGCCCGATCTGCACCCCATCCCCAATCGACGTGCCCTAGGATTCATTGAACTGACCACGCCGACCGTGATGTTCGTCTGCGGCTCAATACTGACCGTCCTCGGCCTCGGCATGACCTCTGATCAACCTCCAATCTACGAGGCCGCCCCGATATTGGTCGACACCAATTTCCTAGTAGACATCCTCGGCTCCGTGATACTGTCTTCCGACGTGGCCCTGAAACTCCAGTGGATACATCCGACCGGATTGGCCGGCATCGCACTCTCGCTTGCGAGTTGGGCTCTCCTGCTCCCTATTCCCGGGTTCCCGGGTGACCGGATACTACACGCCCTAATTGGTCCAGAAGACATGCAGGAAGGCAGTAACCAGACATCCATCTTCATCGCGACTCTCGGTTTCACGCTCCTCATCTTCATGAGCACAGAATACTGGCCCTGGTTGTTGTTGGCCGCCATCGCTGCATGGCGCAGGTTCAGCCCCGAGCAGATGCCATCTCCTTACATCGTCGACGAGTACGCTGGCCTCGATGAGGTTCCGATGCGACAAATCGCAACACTGACTTTGGCGATACTACTGCTCGGTTATCCTGGCCTCGAACCCAGCTACGAGATGGAGGATTGGGACGAGGGACTCTCGACAGAATCGTGGCCAGCTTTCATGACCTTCGAAGACGGACAGACACAAATCGAACTGACTCTCGAGCCAGTCGGGGTGATGCCGGTTTCCGGATGGCTGCAGATGCGCGTCGAAGGGGCTCCGCTCGGAGGTTGGCAAATCGATTCCGAGTGCTTGGACGAAACGGGCGTGTGTCGTTTCGACGATATAACCCAAGCCTCGCCAGGTAGCGTGTCTGTCAGCATGAATCGAAATCAAATGGAGGCC
Source organism: Methanobacteriota archaeon (assembly GCA_014240285.1). Lineage (GTDB taxonomy): Archaea > Thermoplasmatota > Poseidoniia > Poseidoniales > Thalassarchaeaceae > Thalassarchaeum. Next base: position 16,050 of record JAAZXI010000023.1, on the reverse strand, counting down.
AGTGAGCAGACTTTCAGACTGATCATTCTTATCGATGTCGCTAATCACGTCACTGAGCACGCCATAGTGTTCCAACCGATAGGGGTGACCACGCCGATAGACCCACTCTGGGTGATGGTCGAGGATACACAGACACCTAGGATATGCGTTGAGATTATGGTCGTCGAGGGCGACTACGTCAACCTGACGAACTACGACCCGTTCTGGTCGTTTGAGAACGAGACCTCTCTAGGTCCCGGAATCCATGACCTATGCATGCGAGGTCACGAGGGCGCCATACAATCCCTGTCTATGCAGGACGACCAGTACCGCAGGATAGGCCCCTCAATCCTCCTGTTCCGCGAAAATCTGTCCAACGACATATTGTTCCTGCCGGTTGAAGACACTCAGGCCATGATTCAGGTCTCCGACGGCGAGTGGCTCATTCCCGAGTGGTTCGAGTCGGACTCCGAATACGTGATTGCCCGGGGCGAGTCTGGCTCGGCCTTCTGCCCATCCACTGACGTAATAGCCGAGGTCAACGCCAGTGGCGACTGGAACAGAGACCTCGCTGACCGCTCATCGATTCTCATTCCTGCTGGCGAAATCGGTAACGCGACCCTCCGATTCGGCCCGTCGGGCTGGCTGGCGCTGTGCGAAGGCACGACCATGCTCGCCTCGTACAGGGTGGCCGAAGGGCCGGATATCATGGTCGAGCCTGGAACCCTCGCGTCAAGGATGCCGAACGGCGAGTTCAGCATCGTGAACCGTGAAAACGAAACGATGCCAATATCCCTCGATTGGACAGGGGATGCAGTCGCTTGGGATAACTGGGAGGCGGGGGCACCGTCTGAAGTGGCAGCGATGTCGTCGGTCACAGCCAACGCATCCGTCCATGGCGATCCCCTTGCCCGATGGGCAGCGTGGGTGACGGCAGACGAAGATGGCATCACTCTACACTTCGCGGCGCGTTCGTGGGAGGTTGCGTGATGCGGACAGCCATCCTTGGCGTTGGTTCGATAGGAGGAGTCCTGCTTGGGGCCTTGTCTGATACTGATGTGGAACTCGTGGCTGTAGCTCGAGGAGAGAACTCTAGGATGCTGGCGCAGGCGGGACTGGTCCTGCACACACCGGAAGGCTCGATTGAGGTGATTCCTCCCGAGCGCTTCGTCACTGTAGACAGCGAAGCGGGCCCACTGCCCGCAGATCTACGGGGGTCGTGCGATGCCGTGCTCATCTGCGGCAAGGCCGACACGACCCCGATACTCGCACAGATTGCAGAGGAGTTACTCAATGAGGGCGGCGTCGCTGCCAGCCTGCAGAACGGCATGGGACACGCCGAGACTCTCGCCCACAGACTGGGCAGATCCAGAACGCTCGGGGGGACGACCACCCACGGAGCTTGGCGCGGCGAGACCGGGACCCACTGGGTCGGTCGCGGCAACATTAGGCTAGGTAGATTCGACAATTCCCTCCCCGAAGGGGCCGCAGCGATGCTGATGGCCAAACTGGACGAGGCCCGTCTCGATCCGGAGTGGTCGGACAACATCCAACGCACCATCTGGACGAAGATACTGCTCAATGTCGCAATCAATCCTGTGTGCTCGATAGCAGGTGTACGCAATGGGGCGCTGCTCGAGGTGCCCGAGCTCTGGGAGCAGGCGTACTCCGCGATGCAGGAAGCAGCAGCGGTCGCTGGCGCCAGTGGAACCGACCTCTCTGATATCGACCTCGAAGGCACTCTGCGCACTGTAGCGGGGGCGACTGCACAGAACCGCTGCTCGATGCTGCAGGACGTGATGGCGGGACGTCAAACGGAGATTGACGAGCTGTGCGGGGCAGTAGTATCGCTGGGGGAATCAGTCGGCATCCCCACTCCAAGGAACGCCATGCTCCACGCGCTGGTCCGGGGCATACACATCTCATCTAGTTTGGAGTGACTCCGTCGGCGATTTTTCGAGCCATCTGTAATCGTTGTGCTGCTCGCATGGACGCCTCAACATTCATTAGCAAACAGGCGAGGAGGGCGCAAATGTCGTCGGCGATATTTCGTACGGTGATAAGGTGAGGGGATGCATCTACTTCGAATGGAACTTGAGAACTTCAAATCATTCGGCGGCGAAGTCACGATTCCGCTTGAAGAAGGATTCACAGCGATAACCGGGCCGAATGGCTCGGGCAAGTCGAACACCTTGGACGCTCTTGAGTTCGTTCTCGGTCCGAAGTCCACGAAGTCCCTGAGGGCGGCTAACGTGACTCAGTTGATATTCAACGGCGGTAAGCGAGGCAGGCCCGCCAAGCACATGTCAGCCAGCCTAGTCTTCAGCAATACACCGGAGTCTGGCAGCCGTAGAAGACTGAGAATCGACACTGATGAGGTCCGGTTTACTAGGACTGTCAGGCTAGGCCGGAAGGGAGCCCCAATCTCCTCCTATCGAATTAACGACGAGCCCTCCTCTGCAACCGAGATGCGCCGGGTTCTGGCCGAAGCAGGTCTGCGAGCTGGCGGCTACAACATCGTGAAACAGGGCGATGTCACTACCCTCGCCACGATGACCCCTCACAAGAGAAGAGGGATTCTTGAGGACGTCGCCGGTGTCACTGCATACGACGACGAGATCCGCCGGGCCAGCACTCAGCGTAAGCATGTCGAGAACAACATCGAGACCATCGACCTGTTTGAGGTCGAACAGAAGAAGCGCCTCAAGGACCTCGGTAAGGAGCGCGAGCAGGCGCTCAAGTTCAAGGAACTCAAGGAGGAGTCGGACACAGCTAGGATCTTGCTGCACCAGTCGAGACACAGGAACCGCTTGGATGAGGTACGTCTGTTAGGAGAGGAACACTCTCGCTACCTAGGAGAGATCGATACCATCAGTGATAGAGTCACTGAGGGTAACAGGGGACTGCTCGCGCTCGACGAGGAGTTGGTGAAGGTAGATTCTGACATCAACGAGATTGCCGGCGGTGAAGCCCGAGACCTGTTTGAGCAGATTCGCCAGTACCAGATCGATATTGAGACTGGGGGTGACAGGATTGGCGATCAGCGCAGCATTATCGAGGACGCCGAAGAGGAGGCCGAGGAGTTCCGTGCAGAGCTGCAGAGGGCACAGTTGGCCCACGAGCAGGCCGAAGCCGCACTCACGAGCGCCAGCCAAGACCTCAAAGAGGCCAAGGAATCTCTCAAGAGCGCCTCCGAGGACGAGCGAGATGCAAGAGAGGCAATCGAGTCCGGGGACGAGGCCGGCCGAGGACTCAAGCGAATCCTCGGCCAGGCCACCGAAGCCGTGGACGAGGCCCATACGATTCATGCTGAAGCTAGGCTGAGTGCCGATCTAGCTGAACAGACCTCACAGATAGCCTCGAGCAAACTGGCTGACCTCGAAGAGGAGTTCGAAGAAGCCACGATGGTCCGCGACGATCTCGAACTGGTCGGTGAGGACCTACAGAGCGACCAACCTAAAACCGACCGCAGTTCTCTGGCCGAAGAGCTCCGTCGAATGCAAAGGCAGGAGACTGAACTGGCAGGGGACAGGGACCGTTCGGAGATTAGAGTCAGGGATGCCGAGAGAGATTTGAACAAGGCCCGAGCACGTCAGGAGGGCCGCGCTAACACCCATGGCTCAGCAGTGACTCTGGCAGCACTTTCCAAACTCCGTCAGAGTGGTGATGTGAAAGGGATACTAGGGTCTCTCGGGGAACTTACTGCACCGAAGGATTCGTCACACGAGGAAGCGCTGGCCAACGCCCTCGGAGCCGGACTCAGGAGCATCGTCGTCACAGATGACGATGTCGCAGCCAAGTGTATTTCTTGGCTAAGGCAGAATGGAGGTGGCAGAGCTACATTCCTACCTCTCAGCAAACTCAGCACTAGTCGTCCCGGAGGGCGATCGTTGATTGTTGCCAACAACCCTGGAGTTGTCGGCTTCGTCCACGATCTGCTGGATTATGATTTGGAGATCGACACCGCTGTCAGGTACGTCGGACGTAACACACTCATAGTCGACACAATGGAAGTAGCCCGGCGTAACATGGGAGGTGTTCGACTGGTCACACTCGACGGCTCGGTAATCGAGAGTTCCGGAGCGATGACTGGGGGCTCTGCCTCCAAGATTAATCGAAACGCATTCGGCGGCGGCTCGGTCTCGTCGAGCCTAGACAGACTCGAAGCAGCGGTCGAGGAGGCCAATCTGATCTACTCCACTGTTGAGGCAGCTCTCAGGGAGTTGCGAGGCAACCAGCAGAATCTGCGCGACAGAATACACGGCCTTGACGACGGCGATCACTCATTGCAGATGCGCAATTGGAAGGCTGACATTGAGAGGGCCCAGAGAAATGTCGACGAGATTCGCAAGAAGGTGGTAGCAGATAATGGGGAGTTCAAGCGCTGTGAGGAGGCCCAAGCCACTGCTAGTGCCACGGCTGATGAGGCTAGGGAGAATTACGAGTCTGCAGTTGCCAATAGGGCCACAGCTGCTCAGGCCCTGCAGGATCATGCCCCCGATCACCTATCGCAGAAGCTCCGCGAAGCAGAGAGAACGATGACCGAGGCCGAGCGTACTAGACTAGCCTCGGAATCAGCTATTTCCAATGGTAACGAGCGCTTGCAAATACTATCCGGACGCCTCACAGACATCCAGCGGCAAATTGACAAGAAGCTCAAGGCCATGTCCGAGGCAGAGTCAAAGATATCCGAGTTGGAGAAGGCTATTACTGATGCTAATGACAACCTTGAGGATCTCACGGAACAGGCCTCCCAGTTTGATGAGGAGCAGCAGGCGCTCAAGGACAGGAGGGACGAGATTGTCGACGAGCGAGCGAGTCTGCGAGCATCAGTTGAGACCCTGTCCCAGAAGAGGGAGACCCTAACGGCCCGTATAGGGGATCTGAATATCCAAATCCAGCAGAAGCGCGAAGCGGTTGATGAGATAGTCGCCGAACTCGAGGGCGCCGGGATAACCATCCCGTCGCCAGAAGCGCAACTGCCGACCGTGGCCGAGGCGGAGAAGAGCGTGCAGGGGCTCGAGCGCCGCCTTGGTCATCTCGGCGATGTGAACATGCTTGCCATAGAGCAGTACGACAGCACCGCCGAACGCATCGCCGGGCTGGTGGATGATGGCAAGTTACTGCGCAGCCGGCGCGAACATCTCGTTTCGATAGCCGTGCAACTTGAGGACGAACGCAAGACTAGGCTGATGGTGGTGTTCAATCATGTCAACAAAAACTTCTCGAGAGTCTACGAGATCCTACAGCCGACGGGCACCGGAAGTCTTCGGATGGAGAATCCGAAGAAACCCTTTGAGGGCGGCTTGCAAATGGATTGCGTACCTCCAGGTAAAAGCAAGAAAACCCGTCTCGACAACCTTTCCGGTGGCGAGAAGTCGATGGCCGCACTGGCTCTGATTCTCGCAATTCAAGATTACGAGCCAAGCCCATTCTACTACCTCGACGAGGTCGATCAAAACCTCGACCCATTCAACGCCGAGCGCATCGCGACGCTGTGCAGATTGCGCAGTCAGCGCGCACAGTTCCTCATGGTAACTCTGCGCAAGGTCAGTCTAACACTGGCTGACCACCACGTAGGTGTCACTCACGCCGGCGACGGTCGGAGCCGGCTTATCACTGATTTCGACAGGGCGGCGGCAATTGAGATGGGCGAGGCGTTCGAGGCTGATCGGAAGGCTCAGGCGCAGACCAACTCAGAGCTTGAGGCAATGCCTGAACTGCCTAATCCTGAAGACATGCTACGGGCTCCAGAACCCCTTGGTACTCCGAAGAGCCTAGGTGGCGTCGCCGAACGAGCTGGAGTGGATATCGAAGCCACTGAGGTGGAAGACGGGGCCGAGGAAGAAGGCGGCACAATTGAGTCTCTACGCGATCGTACTGAGGACTGGACCGAGGATATAGAGGAGCGCAAAGAGCTTGAGCAGAATCTTACAGAATCGGAGAACGAAGATGAGGCCGATACAGAGGCCGAGCAGAAGGAGGCGGAATGATGGCGGTGTTTGATGGTCAAGCCTTGCGTGACGACATCGTAGCGAGGATGCTGGGCAGTGATGCCGACCTCGAGACCAGCAGATACCTAGACAGACTGGTCGAACTTGCGACTCTTGAGGAGGCCGAACACCAGTTCCTGATTGATCCATTCGACCGCTCGGTGGCGCTCGTCATGCAGTTGTTCCAGTCCAGCGACCTCGACCCGTGGGATGTCGACCTCAGCTCTTTTCTCGAGATGTTCAACGAGAGAATCAAAGAGTCCGAGAACATTGACCTGCCGACCTGTGGCAGGCTTGTCAGAATGGCTTGGTGTATCCTGCGAGGACAGGCCTCTACTCTGTTGGAGAGGCAGGAGCGTGCCTTTGACTTTGAGGAAGAAGAAGTCTGGGACTTCGACGGAGGCTGGGAGTCAGAGTTCGACGACGCCGACTACAACTTCTCTCTTGGAGTCCTGACCGGTGCGGCTGACGAGGCCCTGCCTCAGATGTTTGAAGGCAGGATACACCGCGACGAGAGCCGTCCAGTTACTCTCGGCGAACTCCTGATGGGGCTACAGGACGCAGGCAGACTCGCAGCCGAACAGCGTCTGCGCGAGGAGATTGCCAAGGAGCGCCGCGAAGCTAACGCCCGTGCTAGGGAGCGGTTCAGTGGCAGCCTCCATATTGAGGACCTCGAGGGTGATCTGCAGCGGACTTGGGAGTCACTGAAGGCACATTCTAGAGGGACTGGAAAACCCATCGGGTTGGGAGATTTAGTTGAGGACATCGCCTCAAAGTCGGTTGAATCCGGGATGACGAATGAGGAAGCTGATGCCGAGGCGCAGGTGACAGCCCTAGTCTCTGCACTGTTCTTGACGAACAGAGGTTATGTCGACTTGAACCAGGAGAAGGGACGTAATGGCAAAATCACTCTCAAGGATCTGTGGACAGGGGATGAGGATTTCTCAACTCTTTCTCAGAAACTCCATCCCAAGCCTATGATAGCGGAGGCCATCACAGATGTCTGAGGCGGCACTTTTTACTATACTCGAGGCCATATTGTTCGGGGCTGGTCGCTCGATGTCGGCCGAAGAGCTCTCCGAACTACTCGAGAAACCGCAGGGCGAGGTCCAGTCAGCCTTGCGCGAGCTACAGGCCACTATTCGCCGACGCCGCGACTCGGCGCTCCAACTCACCGATGTCGCCGGACGATGGATATTCGAGGTCAGGCCAACCCTGGCTCCTCATCTACCTGAGTCGTTCCGTGCTGACATCCCTCAGAGACTGCTGCCGGCAGCTGCACTGGTGGCCTATCACCAGCCGATGGCACAGTCGCAGTTGGTAGATATGCTGGGGCAGAGGGCGTACGACCATGTTCGTGACCTCGCTAAAATGGGTCTGATTGACCGCAGGAGGGACGGCCTGACTAGACGCCTCACTACCACCCGCCGGTTCGCCGAATACTTCGGATGCCCCGAAGTAGAGTACCGCAAGGTCAGGACTTGGTTTAGAGAAGAGGCATCCAAGATGGGCCTGACGAGCGCTCAGTTAGCCGCTTCACTGGCTCCCGAGGAGCAACTTACGATCAACGAGTTCTCCGATGATGCCACAGTTACGGAAGAGCCTCTAGAGGTCGAGGAGTGAATCACTCCGCTCTCAGATTCTCCAGTTCCTCTTCGACAGCCTTCTGGGTGATTCTGCCACCCTGTTCTCGCAGCCGGGCTGCGACGATATCAATCTCCGGCCCCTCTGCGCCGGCGGTCACTGCCATGTTCCGGACATGGAGCTTCATGTGCCCGGCTTGGATGCCCACTGTCGCTAACGCCCTCAGGGCACCGAGATTCTGAGCCAACCCTGCTGCCGCCATCACCTTGGCGAGCTCGTCGGCAGAAGTGATTCCGAGCAGAGCCACGTTGGCTTGTGCTGCAGGGTGCACTCTCACTGCACCTCCCACTAATCCCACAGCCATAGGCAGTTCGATTGAGCCCACTAGATTGCCTTCACCGTCCTTCTCCCAGTGAGTCAGCGAGCCATAGGTCCTCTCGTGCGCGGCGAAACTGTGAGCACCGGACTCCACAGCTCGCCAGTCCTGCCCGCAGGCGAGGGCTATGGGGGATATCGCGTTCATGATGCCCTTGTTGTGAGTAGTGGCCCGAAACGGGTCTGCCTTGGCGAAGTGATATGCTTGTAGTATTCCATCTATGACTTCTGAGCCCTGCTCCGCATCGCCCTTGTCCGACAACTCCCCGGGGCTGAATACAGCACTCACTCTAGCCAGCCTGTGTACGGCAAGGTTGCTGATTATTCGCAGTATAACTGTCCCGCCTGTCATACTCTCTATCTTTGGGGCGATGGTCTCGGCCATGGTGTTGACAGCGTTTGCACCCATGGCATCCCTACAGTCCACCAAGATGTGGACAATGACCATCGGCCCGGAGTCAGTTTCTATTATTCTGGCTTGAATATCCTGACACCCGCCGCCGAATTTTACTAGAATCGGATCGACAGCATTGCAAGATTCGATTAATTCGGCGCTTTTTCCTAGGATTGAAGCCTTTGCAACTTCTGGATTATCACAACCCACAACTTGGATTTGCCCAATCATCACCGGATCATCGTTGTCAGAGGTGAATCCACCATTGGCATGGCACCGCTTCGCCATGTTGCTGGCGGCAGCCACCACACTAGGCTCCTCGAGTACGAAAGGTATCAGGTAGTGCTCACCATCGATGATGAAATTGGTAGCCACGCCGATGGGCAGCGAGTAAGTCCCTATCACGTTCTCAATCATCCTATCGGCAGAATCCTCGGAAAGCTCACCTGAGGAGGACCATGCCTCTACTTGCTCCGGTGTGAGTTTGGCAGTGCTAGCCAGCATCTCTCTGCGTTCTGAAACAGAGAGCTTGTAGAATCCTTCGAGTCGACTGCTGTCTACGGGCATCTGTATCGGTTGAAGCCCGACGTAATTGGCTTCTAACTGTTTGCGATTGACCCTGTTCCTGTCTGCATTTGGGCCATACATCCTAAGAAACACCTCAGAAAAATGCGTTAATATGCCCATTAACGGGTCATTAACGCATCAATAAAGCGTTAGTAAAGCGTTAACGATGATTTTTCACATTCAAAGCACTGAGCAGAAGAGTTCGAACAAAACCTCCTCGGAAAAACGTGAGAATGCGTTAAATCGCCCTGTGGGAAGCGTGAGAATGCGTGAATATTAAGAATGAGAGAACTCGCTGCTTGGGCAATGATTGGAGAGGCAGTTTCACTGCTCGACCTACCTCCACTCCGGGGCAACCCCTTCGAACTCAGGCCAATCGAGTCAACGCGGGCCCAGGACATAGTCGGGCGCGATTCGCTGATGACTCGTCTTAGGGAGCACATAATCTCCGAATCTTCGAGGATGGTGCTCTTGGTGGGGGAGCGAGGCAGCGGCAGAACATCTCTGGTGAACGCTCTGTCTTCCCAGGTCAACAAGAAGTTCGTTGGCCAGTTCTGGCCTCAAGACGAAGCGGTCAGCTCTGTGATGAACGAGATCGCCGTCCATTTCATCGGTTACGATGTTCCTCCGTCTACCGGGCAGATGTGCGAGCGCCTTATCGACACCCTCGAGAAGAGTACGGGACCGCTCCCTCTAATCGCCCTCGATTACCCATCAAATGCCCCTATGAATGACTTTCTGGCGCGCATGACGCCTCTGCTGCAGAGGCTGAAGGCACTTGTTCTGGTGACTCTGACGCCGGCACAATTGGCTTCTCTGGACGATGAGGTACTCGGTGTGTTCGACTCTCCAGAGTATCTCGACGGCCTGTCAGGAGGGCAGATACAGAAGTTGACCGACAATCTCGTGCGCAGGAAGGCCCGAGAACGCTGGATCATCAATCCTGACCTCCTGGCCGCAATCCACAATCAAACGGCAGGAAATCCACGCTCAGTGGTGCGCCTGTGTAGAGATCTTGTCGACGAGAGGCGAGGTGCCGGCTCCGAAGGCACTCTCGAGAGGCTGGTCGGGTGGCAGAGAATCGTGCAGGAAGAGGACGAAGACCCTACAGAGTCCCCCCCTCCTCCTCTTGAGCCCGAGCCAGAACCCGTTCCCGAGACGGCCGAAGATGGCGAGGACTGGGATGTCGAGCCTGACGATCTTTGGGAGGATGAACCTGAACCTGAACCTGAGCCTGAGGGCGAGCCCGGAGAGTTCGACTGGGAAGAAGAACTACCTGAACCAGACGATATATGGGACCAAGGGCCTGAAACTGAGTCACAGTCACCTCCTCCTGAGGAGAGCCAGGAGACACTGGATTCCTTCCTCTTCGAGGAGGGCGCCGAGCCTCTAGTGCAGCCTCGCCATGCCGGTGGACTCAGTGGTCTGGCTGACAGATCGCAGAGAATCAGCGCAGCCATGCCGGACGGTCCCGACGAGACTCCGATTACAGTCGCTGAGAACCGGCCGCAACTGACACCGGCTCCAATTAGGCCTCCTCTTGGGTCGGACCCTGAACCTGCATTCGTCACCGACGCCAAGCCAGATACCTCGGTGCCTCCCACTCAAGACCAGCCTGTGATGGCTGCCGAGGGCGCACTCTGTACTGTTGACCCGAGTCTCGGCTCATCTCTGCCCGACCTAGATGTGGAGCCAAAGGCCAACCCCAAACCGGTCTTCGATATCGATCACTCTCCTCCTCCACCTGCCGAAGTGCCAGAGCCAGTGTTCGAGGAGCCGGAACCCGTGCACCCCACTCCCCCCAGAATCCCGATACCCCTCGGGCCAACTTGGGATGCCGACGAACCCCTTGATCGAACTAGGGTCGCGACTGTCTCCGATGTAGAGCGTATCGTTCTGGAAGCAGCCCAGACACGTGAGGTCTCACCCTCAGACCCGGAGCTACAGGCCCTTCTTGAGGTCGGCAGGACCCGGCTCTCGCAGATCTTCAACGGACTGCGCAAAGCAGGATTGCTTTCAGTCAGGAAGCAGGGCAGGTCGAGGCTGTTCAAACTAAGCAGAGCAGCCTCGTTGGAACTCGAGATGACTTAGGTGCTAGGATGGCTGATTCAGTAGTGACTAGAGACAAGGTGGAGGAATATCTGGCGCTGACATCCGAGGCCAGGTCGAAGGCAACCCCTTGCGCGAAGGGTGCAGAGGATGTGGCCCGGTTGGCCTCGATGTTGAGGATGTGCGACGACTACGCCTCCGACGCTCGGCATTTCATGGATTCTGGCAATCTAGTTCGCGCTTTCGGAGCTATCAACTACTCGCACGCCTGGTTGGATGCCGCTGTCCGAATCGGCCTTATGGACGGCCATGGAGATGACCGGCTGTTCACGCTGCCCTAGGTCTCAATCAGCCTGAGGAAGCGACCCGATGTGACCTCGATGTAGGATCCTCTAGAGGATATCAGCCGCTCCTTCAGTCCTCGGTCGACTGTCAGTACCGGCCACCCCCTTGAGCCAGAGAGGGTTACCAACATCTCGTCCGCGTGGACCATCCCCTCGAGATCGGAGATTCTCTCGGAACGCCTCTCTAGCAGATTGAGGAGGAGCCCCTTCCTTTGCTGTGATAGCAGGTCTAGCTCGCGATGTACACATTCCAGCACCATCAGATCGGCTTGTCCAATCACTCCCTGCATCGCATCATCAAGATTCAGCCCTGCATCTATCAGCGCGGCCCAGCCGCAAGCGTCTACGAGGACGCCGACCATCCTATCACCCTGCGATTGAGCCGTGGCCAATAAGCCGCCAGCGCGAGCCGATACGGCGGGACAGTGTGATTCGACTACCCAACTTGGCGCAGATCGGCAGTCTCAGTTGCAACGTAGTCGATTTCCCTTTGATAGATGAGACGGTTCCAACGCTAGTAGCAGTGGCGGAGTTAACCATCAGCATCTCATTGGGTTGTAGTGGGCGAACCGATTCGGCATTGCCTTCTCCTGTCGAGACCATGTTCTCGAGCAGCTCGAGATCGAGATCGAGCGATTCCCATACCGGCGGCAGTTCGCCCTCGCGAGCCATGACCTGCCCGGAGAGTTCGTCGGCCTTAGTAGAGACCGGGTCCATTGGGGTAGCGATGCCGCACAGTCCACCAGCATGCACCGACTGGAGATCAATCCCACCTCCCTTGACGCTCTCAATAGTGGTTTGAATAGGATCCCAAGTCGTCTTTCCACCGATCTGTACTCTGCGACCGGGAGCTATCAGTATCGAATCCCCCACGCTGAAGGATCCCTCGACGATGCTGCCGCCGATGATTCCGCCCTGCAACTTGTCGGGGCGTGAGCCAGGGCGATTCGTGTCGAACGAGCGAGCGACGTACATCAGACCCGGCTCGCTCGAGGACCTGTCTGGAGTGGGAATGACATCTTCGATGGCTTGTATCAGGACGTCTAGATTGACATCGTGGTGGGCAGAGACCGGGATAATTGGAGCAGACTCGGCTATTGTGCCAGTGAGAAAGCTCCTAATTTCCTCATGGGATTCAACAGCCCTATCGTGACTCACTATGTCGATTTTGTTCTGCACCACTACTATATTCTCTATGCCTGCTATCTGAAGTGCGGCTAGATGTTCGCGGGTCTGAGATTGCGGGCACTTCTCAGTAGCAGAAATGAGTAGCATCGCCCCGTCCATTATTGATGCGCCGGAGATCATCACAGCCATCAGGGTCTCGTGGCCCGGGGCGTCAACGAACGAGACCACACGCAGCAGCTCGCCATCCGAGTCATCGTTGCCATCAGGGTGCTTGCCCCTAGCGTAGTACCTACCGTCAACAGTTCTGTAGAACGCTGTATCGGCGTAGCCCAGCTTGATGCTGATTCCCCGCTTCCTCTCCTCCGAGTGGGTGTCGGTCCAGACTCCGGAGAGCGCTTGGGTGAGGGTGGTCTTGCCATGGTCGACGTGACCGACCATACCGATGTTGACTACAGGTTGACCGGGGAGGCTCTGAGTCAGTTCAATTCCTCCTGTCGATTCACTCCTCTTCTCCAGAGGGCTCCTCGATAGGTGCGGCCTCCTCGACGAGGCCGAAGATGACGTCGAGGGAACGATTGCCCGCCTCTGTAATCTTCAAATTAATCTGGCGTGTGTCTTGGCTGATTACGTTGCCCCGCAGTTTTCGCCGCCTTCTTAGGCCGTCGTACTTGTAGCGGTACACCTTGCCTCTCTTCTTGACATAGCGCTTGCCCTTGTAGCCGATTCCGGCGGTGATGAGTACTGGCTTGATGCCGCCGCCGTCCAGTTCCGGCCTCATGGGGCGTCCCGTCAAATCCGAGCCACCGGTGATTTCCAGTTTGTATCCAGACAGGGACTTGTCACCTTCGCCGACGAACATTCCGTCCACTGAATCCCCAATCCTCTTGCCTAGGAAGTGGTTGTAGTTCGAGCCTGTGATTTCGATGCCGAAGGCTCGACCGCCCGATGTGGGATTGGTATCGTTAATCACCGCTTTGAACGCCTGCTCCGCTGCCACCTAATCACCTCGGACGGCCTCCCGACTAAAGGCCCCTATAAGAGCGGTTCGGAAGCGCCGTAGGCGCTTGCTGAATCAACGGAATTCACTCTCGATACGACTCTCCAAAGCCGCAGGCGCGGTATTGGTCATGGTGATGTGTTGCGTCCTCCCTCTGCCTACCGTCGCGTTCGCGGTCCGTGACTCGATGAGTCCCAGTATCTCAAGTTCCTTGAGATGCTTCCAGAAGGTAGTGTAGCTGCGCGACTTGACCCCGTGCTCCTCACAGACTAGGTTGTACAGTTTCTGAGCATCGCCACTGGAAATCGCGTCAACCTTCTTGAGGCGCCTGCAGATGCCGAGTAGGACCAGTTTCTGATGCTTGCCCAGATTGTCGACTTGACTGGGCTCGACCGAAGCCGCTCGCAAGGTGCTGGGCCGTACGTCCTCGACCATAACATCCCCTCTACCGTCCTTCTCGGCGCGGCGGATCGCAGCCTCCAGCAACTCGATGGCGAGTCGAGCGTCACCCGTCTCAGCGGCGAACCTGCCAATCTTGGACAGAGTGTCATCACCGACCGAGCCCGGCCTGCAGGCCTCGTCATAGCGCTGTCTGGCGATACCCGTGAGTGCGCGTTCGTTGTATGCGCCCAGAGCCAGCATACTACTCTCGCCGAGGCGGGAGATGATGGCCGGCTCGAACAGTCTAATTAGAGAACTGTCCTGACTCACCAGCATCATCGAGAGCGAGCCCTGCAGATCCTGACCCTCGTCTATGCGGAGTAGTTTGTAAATCAAATCACCTTTGTCGTTACGAATCAGCACATCGACCTCATCGAGGGCCAGAATGAGATGCGTTTCGTGCGTCTTTAGGTTGCGACGGATTGACTGGATAATCTCACTCGAGCTGAAGCCTCTCTCTGGGTGGCCTGAGTCGAGCGAGCGTGCAATCTCCTGAAGCACCTGCGAGGCGGTGGGATGGTTACGGCAGTTAACGTGAGCGAGAACTATCTTCCTGCGTCCGTCGAGCATCCGCTGGAGATCCTCACCGAAACGTCGCGTCATCACCGTCTTACCCGAGCCCACCGGGCCAGTGATTACGGCCCTGCCGCTGACCCCGTGCCCCTCCATCCCGATAAACATCGAAGCGAGCTCGCCGAGTTCCTCATCGCGACCGACCAGAGTGGGCGGTGTCCAATCGAACGAGAACGGTGCTCTGTCCAGCAGGACCTTGCCCGCTCCTATTCTGTTGAGGTAGTCGACCATCATGTGACTCGTGTTCACATCGTTATTAGACATATTTGGAGCAGCGCGCGCGCATACGCCCGTCTGTGGCGCGCGCGAGGTCAGGGTATCTCGTCGAACTGGTAACCCGTCTCCCACTTCTTCTCACCGAGCGCGACTTCGAGCTCGTACGGGGTGATGAGCGGCTTTGCGTACCTCACGGAATCGTCGATTGCTATTCGCGGGCAGGCGGTGTTGACGTAGGCGTCGACCGGGTAGAAGTCGATGAGATCGGGACTGATGTGGTCTAGCGCCAGCAGGTACCCTTTGCGCCCGTGCTTCACCAGCAGGCGCTTCATGCGTATTGCGAGGTTACGACGCATTTGACCCGGCTTCTCTCCAATCAGGATGCCGAATGTTTGGGCCTCGTCCACGGAGTTGATGAGTCCAAAGCGCTGGCGTAGTATCCTCTCGACGCGCTCTAGGGACATCTCGGTGGCGTCCCCTGAGTAAGGGTCGAGCATCGCCAATGGCTTGCCGGTATGTAGCACTAGGCCAATGGGGTGGAAGTCGCCCGAGCCGAGGAACATGTAGTGCCCTATCGAAGGGTCGTCGCCTGAGTAGTTGCAGCCGAGTACTTGTCCGGGAAAGGTTAGCCTGTCACCGCCAACAGGTATCTCTACGTCGAAGCCCGCCACCTCAAGTCTACTCTTGAAGTCCTCGAGCAGATGGAGGTGCTGTATGGACCCCACTAGGCCGAGTCTCGTTCCGGTCAGAGGTGCAACCCGCCCAACAGCATCGAGAAAACGCTCCTTGGCAGCCCCTTCGTCAATAACAGTCTCCTCACCGACCGATTCCAGTCGCGACTGAGCGATTGCGCGATGACTCTCGAGTAGGGGCAGGACCGCTGCCAACTCGGGGTCGCCATCATAGGTGACTGGGATGAAGTGAGTCGGCATACCCGAGTCGATGTTCATCTGACTATGACCCATGTGTGCAACCAGCTCGACCCCCATCATCTTCATCTTGTCATGAACTAAGTCGCACGCTCCGTAGCACGGGTCGGCAGCCAAGATGACCTTGGCATCAGATTCATCTTCAATTGAGTCCATCATCTCCAGAGCCTGCATCTTCAGTCCCTCTGGAACCTGCAGCGCGACAAGTCGGTTATCGTTAGCTCTAATCTTCTCGACCAAATCGTCGAGCTCGAAATCGTGCCTGTCCAAGTCCATACAATCACTCTAGAATCTCGACCCTACCGTCGATTATGTCTATGCAAGCCAGAGTCCTGATTGGCCAGTCTGGTCGCTCCTTCGCAAGTCTCTCGCGCCCCTCGCCCTTCTCGATGGCGATGACAATGTCCTGCAGAATCACGCCCATCTCCTCGAGTGTTGCCAGTATCGGCTCAAGTGTGCCGCCGGTTGAGATTACATCATC
>JAAZXI010000022.1 GCA_014240285.1 Methanobacteriota archaeon | reverse complement strand
ATCGGGCCTTGAGTAGCCGACGAAGGTGTAGTCCCCGATTGGCAGGCTGGTGTTGGTGTAGTAGTATCGACCTATGACGTTGTGAGTCTTCGAGAAGTTATCCCATACAATTTCCTCATAGCCACCGGGTACCATGCCGGCTCCGTTGTCTATGGTCGAATTCCATTGCACTTGCTTCCATACTCCTTGCGTTCCGCTAGATTGAACGAATGTCAGAGAGACCCATCCTTCCGAATCGGCCCTGTAACCGTAGCTGTAGCCGTCGAATACTGTCGGATGTGTGGTGTTGCCGAAGATTCCACCGCTAATTGTGAACGATACTGGGGCATGAGACAGTCTGTTGCCGAAGATACCTCGCTCCCAGTCAGCCGTGTAATGGACTTTGAAATCTACGAAGAGAGGTTGCTCATCGCTCCTGAAGTAGGTCCAAGCGACGTAGTCGATTGTGGTGTTGGCTCGCACTTCTACCGGCACTGGTTGGGTGACTGACCCATCATGCACGAACATCTCAGTAACCTCAGCATATGCCATGTAGGTCGTATTGTCACCAACGTGGATATCCTCTGGAAACAGGAACTGTCCGACCACAAAGTTGCCATCTTGATTGGTTAAGACATCGACTGTTTCTATTGCTGATGTTCCGTTTCTTGTCCACTCTATATGGACCTGAACGGGCAAATCAGATGCAGGTACGAAGACTCCTTGGATGGGGTCTAGCCAGTGAACCGTACCGTTGAATTTCGCCGGAAAGCGACTGTCCAGCCACAGCACTGGAGGTACAGTCATCGAAATTCTGGTTGTTATCTTGTCGTCCTCATCCGGGATGCAGTTGTTGTCGTGATCCCAGTCACTAGACTCAGCTCCGTTGGTGCAATTGTCTGAGGTCCAACCCTCCTCTAAGTGGTCCCAGTCCAGATCGGTACGGTTGTCTGCGTCATCATCCTGGTCTATCGCATCGGGACCAGTGTTTGGGTCCGAAGGGTTGGCTATCCCAGTGCCGTCACCGAAATCGTCATGGTCCCAAGGGTTTGTCGACTCGCTATCGAACCTAGATGGCCATAGCATGACCTCGTCCTCATCTAGCATGCCGTCGGCGTCGTCGTCGAGGTCGATGTCGTCACGCAGGCCGTCATTGTCGTGGTCCCAAGGGGTAATCCAAGGTGTGGCAGAAGCCAGTTCGAGGGTGTTGACCAGCCCATCGCCGTCCCAATCATTGTCAGCCCAATCTAGAATTCCATCATTGTCGTGGTCCCAGGTAGACTGCTCTTCACCGATGAAGCAAAGTAGTTCTTGATCTGAGTCCATGATTCCGTTGTTGTCATCGTCTGGGTCCTCTCCGTCGGGTACTCCATCGTTGTCATTGTCCACGTCATAGTACTGAGGTTGCATCAAGCCCTGGCCCATGATACCCTTGTCCCAGACTGCTTGGAACCAGCCGTCACCGTCGGGATCGGTGTCCGTGCCGTCGTCGTCATTGTCCACACAGTTGCTTCCGGTGAAGAATGATCCTTCGGGTTCAGTATTCGCATCATCGTCCCAATCGTCGTTGCTATCGACCTCAAAGTAGTCCCAAATGCCATCGTTGTCGTCGTCGATGTCCCAATGGTCGTATATCCCGTCGAAGTCGTCATCGAGGTCGGCGGTGTCATTGAACATGCACTGTGGGTTCATGTTGCCAGCAACTGGAGCTCCGCAGTCATCATCGGGGTCAACGTCATTGTTCAACAGGTCGGCTACCTCGTCTGGGAACATGTTGGCATTGCTATCCGAGTTCCATTCAAACAAGCCGAAGTTAACTCCAACATAAGCCACCCACAAATCGCGGTTGTCCTTGATTTCGTTGTAATTAACGGCTGCGCTAGGACCGACGTCCTGATTGCCGAAGAAGTCGAACCAGAAGCAGTTCTTGTTACATGTCCATTGCCCCTGTGAGTTGCTGCCGTTGTAAGGGCCTTGGTCGAACTCTCGATCTGGTCTAGTGCTGTATGGTGAGGTATAGATGGTCTGCTGAGTCTGGGTAGCGCCTTGGAGGGGCCATCCATAGAGCCACGCATAGGTAAGCCCACAGGCATGATCCGCCAATGCGATTTGAAGGACAATCAACACAAATGTGGAGCCACAGGTCCCATCATCAAAAGTGCCACCCATCTTGATATCATCCACATCGAGCACTCCATCATTGCCTTCGTCCTGGTCCCACCAGTCCGGAAGTCCATCGCCGTCTTGATCAGTGTCAATACCATTTACTAGAGAATCGCCATCGAGGTCGATGTCGAAATAGTTGCCACCATTGTATGGACTCCACTTCATGATAACATACCAATACATCTCGGGTATCTTACCACTAGCCACTCCGGTTCCATCGTTTACATATCCATTGTAGTCCAGAACAAAACTGTTCTCGAGACTGAATGGGTTGAACATCCAAGTTTGATTCCAAAAGAATGTGTAGGCGGTGTCATCAGAGTATATTTGCCCATCGTCAGAACCGTCAATCGGATCTCCGTCACCGTGTGAATAGTACTGACTGTTGAAAGGGTCAGTTTGGTCTGAGTCTACTAAGCCGCAATTTCCGTCATCGGGGTCATAGTAGTCGGAGATACCGTCGTTGTCGTCGTCCCAATCGGTGTCGTTCGGAAGACCATCGCCATCGATGTCGGTATCCAAGTGGTTGGGTCCGTCGTCCCGGTACATCGAGCCGTTCAACAGGTGGAGGTCGTTATCGTCATCAAAATCACAGTTCTCGTCAATGTCGAGCCAGTCAAGGATACCGTCGTTGTCGTCGTCAACGTCCTCCCAGTTGTTGATCCCGTCGCCGTCCCAGTCGTTGTTCCCGGTGAATGACTTACGCATCAAGACGCAGTTCTCGTGAGAGTTGACCGGATTTGGGTTGGCAAGACTCGGGCAATTCCAAGTCTGCACCTCAGCGTCGGCCGAGATCATGAATGGATCTTCCTCGTTCGGTATTGAATCGTCATCGAGGTCGAACGAGATGTTATTGGCGTCTGTGGCAGGGCCTCCGAGAGGGTTGTCAGGCATGGCTGTGCCTCCCATGTCCACATCGAGCCAATCCCAAACCAAATCGTAGTCCTGGTCGATGGGGCGGTATCGGTCATCGTCGAGGTCACGGTCGTAATCCAACTCGCAGTCAATGCCGGGTATCTCGATTACAGTGTAAGGGATTGGGTAGTCCCCAATCCCGTCACCGTTTGTATCGGTCTGGTAGCAGGTGTCCGGGATGCCATCGTTGTCATCATCAACGTCGTACATGTCCATCAGACCGTCGTTGT
Source organism: Methanobacteriota archaeon (assembly GCA_014240285.1). Lineage (GTDB taxonomy): Archaea > Thermoplasmatota > Poseidoniia > Poseidoniales > Thalassarchaeaceae > Thalassarchaeum. The sequence continues at coordinate 17,487 of JAAZXI010000022.1, read as the reverse complement.
CATCATCTGTGTCAGCGGAATCAGGACTGCCGTCGTTGTCGTTGTCAGGGTCGATGAAATTGGGTATGCCATCACCATCAAGGTCACCATCGACAATTCTGTCAAAAGTCTGATTCCTAGGATGCCATGCCAGTTCACGCATTACGTAGTCTACTCCACCTACGAAAACGGAGTAATCGCCAGCAATATTGGCAGTCGATTCGACAATAACTTGCCCCTCCATGGATGGGTGAATAGTGCACGAGTATGCGTATGTTCTTGAGATAGAGAAGGTGAAGGTGAAGGTGTTCCCAGGAGTGAGTAAGGAATCGAATAATCCGTTGTCGTCTGTAACTGTGTGGTTAATGGTGTCAGAATTGGTCCAAACAACGGTATCTCCTTGTTTGATGTTGAGAGTGCTGGGTGAGAATTCAGAATTGGAGATGTCAACATTGTGCGTCCTAGGTCCAGCTGACCATTCAGCCCATCCAGCCCATAGCTGAGCTGTTGTTGTTATATTGCCGGTCAGAGTGTTGTCCCAGGGATGCTCGTCCCAGATGTCCAGCACACCGTCGTTGTCGTCGTCGAGGTCGAAGTAGTCCTGAAAGCCGTCACCATCGAAGTCGCACGGCCACGTGAACTGGTCAATGCGGCCGTCGTTGTCGTCGTCCTCGTCAAACGAGCCCGGGCCGGTGCCGTCGGTGTCGTCGTCGGTGATACCGTCGTTGTCGTGGTCCATAGGGTTCTGGTCCACTCGATAGCCCACCCCAACCGGGGTGCCGACCCAAGGGTGGACCGCAGAGGGATCGACATAGCGGTCGGCGCTGACGTTCGCCGGATCGATTCCTTGTGAATAGTCGATTGGTCCCTCTAGAATACCATCGTTGTCGTCGTCCCAGTCGAACTCGTCTAGGATGCCGTCGTTGTCGTGGTCGAAGGGGTCGGTGCCGTAGCATCCGTCAAAGCGCTCTATCAGATCTACGATTCCGTCGTTGTCGTCATCGAGGTCGTTCAAATCGTCGATTCCGTCGTTGTCGTGGTCCTCGGTCTGGGTCTCCTCAAGGAAGAAGCCGTATCCGGGATCAAGATTGAGGGCTGCTGGGTTGGACACCTGGCCGTAGTATGATGCGGGGTCATGGTACGACGGGTCGGTGAAACTAACTTGATCGAAAGCGAACCCGGCAGCGGGTTGGCCCTGTGTGTCTCCGGACATTGGACCTGAGGCCTGGTTCATCTGCTGGTATGCAGTCCTGTGCGGAACAGCACCCCAGACGGACTCATCTGGATCCTCGGTCTCGAAATTCAATAGGTTGTACATCTGCGAACTCAGAAGCATCAGCATCACCATCGCTATCGCAGAGTTCCTCCTCTTTCTGTCACCAATCATTACTTTGCTCTCGTCCATCTTTCGACCCCGAAGTGCTCCGTCAAATTCGGCCTGCTTATCAACAAAACCCCTCGCGTGTGCGCGAGCGTATCACTGAAGCGCGTTCGGTATCACAGACCGTGTTGCTCCTAATCCAGCGGTTCTAGAACTCCGATCGGGTTCATCCCCTGTGATACGGGCCCCCGCCGATGATAGTGGTGGCGCGGTAGAGTTGCTCCAGCAGCACTACGGCGGCAAGCTCGTGCTGCATGGTCAAGGGACCTAAAGAGATGGTCTTGCGGTCCGTCTCAGCATCACCGAATCCATCGGCGGGGCCGATCACTAGGTGGGTCTCCTCTCGTGACAGGCGCCAGCGCCCTACAGTCGAGGCGAAGGACTCGCTGTCATGCATCTTGCCATTCTCTTGGAGGAGTATCACAGACTGGTTTTTCGCACCTCTGAACACCTCTTCCAAGTAGTTCTGCGCGGAGGTTTTGTCGCTGTGCTCGATGACCCTCACACCCTCGCCTCTCAGCCTCGCAGAATAGTCCGAAATCGATGCTCGATGAGAGGTGTTCTTCGCTGTACCGTGGAGGTGCACGACTATGCGGCCCATGCCCCTTCGGGCCCGGCCTGCGACTTGAGCGGTTCGCAAAGCATCAAGAAAGTCGGCTGGGGCAGGAGTATCGATAGAGATGGGGTGGTGGCCGTTCAAGCGCAAGGAAAAGGCCTTCGAGGAGGAGCCACACATGCGTGGGGCTAGGATGTGGATCCAGGACCTCAGAGAGATTTGTGAGCGGTGCTACGACGATTATGAAAAAGGGCAACGGCAGGTCAACGCGATGAGGGACGAGTGGAATGATGCCCGTGACAGAGGAGAGGTTGACTCTTCGCTATTGGACGGGCTTGAGCGCAGGGCCGACAAGTTGCTTCACGCGGATGCAGGAACTTGGCTGGAGTGCCTAGACAACGAAGAGTTCTGGAAGCCCGGGTGGCGTGAAGAGGCTCTGGAGGAGTGATTCCATGATGTTCTGGATTGCTTTGTTCGTCGGCCTCGGTCTCGTCGTACTCTACTATTCACGGCACCAGCCTTTCCCTGAGATAAGCGGCCGATTCGCACTCTTGCTACTTCTCGCCGGGGGAATCCTGTGGCTGTCCACCACTGCCCCGAGGGAAACCAGCGAGTCGGTGCCTGCAGTGATTGCCACCGTCATCGGGGGGGCTGCTGTGGTCATTGGGGCGGTTCAGATGTCGATGCTGCGCAACGACGTGATAGTGGCGCCCTTCGGGGGCGTCCTGCTGTGCATGGGAGCAATCAGCCTGATGGTGGATCGGTGGCCGGGGATGGAGCAAACGGAGCAGATTGGTTCCTTCGCTATCGCCTCACTGCTCGTCGTGCTTGAGATCTACTTAGCATTCAGAGGCCTCGTAGTCGGGGTTCAGGGGATATCCTGGTCGAAATCCGGTTTGAGACAGGTCCGGCGTGGCCTGATTCATGGTCCCAACGGAGCAATCTCTCACTTTGAGCGCTCGTGGGACATGGAGGATCCTTGGATCAATGCGATGAGTCATGCCGCGCTCGTGTTGATTCACCGGCATGCGGGTGATGTCGAGGCCGAGCAAGAGCATGCCGTCGAGCTTGAGAAAGCTGGGGGGCGAGGGTCTGTGGACGAGACTTGGATTGAAGCAATTGAAGATGCTCTGGGTCAAATCCAAACAGTGAAGATTCGGGACGATTGATATCACATAGCCGAATCGGAGAGCAGCATGGTCAGGATTACCAAGGTCCACACCGGAGCCGGTGACGGTGGTCAGACGCACCTGTTGGATGGCACCAAGGTCGGCAAGGAGCATCCTCGAGTAAGGCTCTACGGGACCATTGACGAGGTCAACTCGCAGGTTGGTGTAGTGAGGATGGAACTCAACCGTATGCCAGGAATCCCGATGGAGGCTCGGAACTCCGCTGACGAGGCAATGGGTCGGATTCAGCAAGAGCTCTTCGATGTCGGCGGAGAGTGCTCGTGCACTCCCGGGAAGTTGCCTGAGCAGATGGTGCTCATCGGATCGAATGCCGGTGACCGACTAATCACGGAGATGGATTCCTGGCTTGAGGACCTAAAACCACTCGAATCTTTCATCATGCCCACTGGCTCACCTCCCGTAGCTACCCTGCATGTCGCCAGAACCGTGGCACGCAGAGCCGAGAGGCATGCATGCTCGTTGCGCGAAACAGATGGTGATGACGCGGTCCGAGATGAGGTCGTATCCTACCTCAACAGGCTCTCTGACTGGATGTTCGTACTCGGGCGCTGGATCTCTAGAATGACCGGTGAGGAAGAGGTTCTCTGGACTCCCCTCGGCAAGCGAGAGGACTGATTCACAGCGCTCTGCCGGCTGATTCCAGGTGCTCTCTGGCGGAACGCAGGATGTCCTTCTCCTGCTCGAAGGTCAATTGTGCCTCAGCCGCGTCGAAGTCCAGCCACATGTAATTGGTATGCTCGTGTGACAGGGTTACGTCAAGTTCACTGGTCTCAGCGATGTACCAGTAGACCTGCTTGGGTACAGTCGCACCCTTCCTCCGAAACGTGTACTGGGTACGGGTAGCCCAATTGTCGTCGATGCTGATATCGACTATTCCCGTCTCCTCGGCTAGTTCGCGCGCGGCGGTGATGTGGTGGTTGGTCTCGCCCTCCTCGACATGCCCCTTCGGAAAGCTCCAGTGGCCCTGCGGGTACTGCAGTAGGAGGACGCTGTCGTAATTCAGTAGGACGAAGCCGCAGGAAGTCTCCATGGGGTTCGCATAACGGTCATGCATATCTCAATTGCCACTATGAACGCTGTTCTGAGGCAGTGGGTTTCTCGAACCTACAGACAGAAAGCACAATGTGGGGGAGGCCGGGGCTGTTGCTGAGATGGTCAGTGAGACACTGTCTCTGGATATCCGCAGGATTGTCACGGACAGTGACCTCGATGGCGTCGTCACTGGAGCCATTCTGAGACGCTGGTGGCCGGAGGCAGAAATCGTGTTCGGCCACCCCGGGGAGCTGCGTGCTGGTCTGCTGGACGGCTGTATGGACAGGCATACAGCAGTGTGCGACTTACCGCGTCACCCAAACTGCGGTCTGAGTATCGACCATCACCAGTCCAACGCCCCCAGTGAGCATGACGATGAGGGTGTCGTTACTGTCTGGAGGCAGGCTCCTTCGGCCGCCCGCATTGCCTACGACCTGCTGGTGGCCGATACCGATCTCAGTGACCTGTCCGATATGCTAGGCTGGGTCGACAAGTTGGATGGCGGGGGAATCACCCGTGAGGAGTTCCGCTCTGACAACCCGGTAATCTGGCTGGGGCGGCTAATTGATGTTGAATCAGGCTTGGCCCTTCACATCCTCGAATCTTTGCAGCATGGTGTTTCTGTGGAGGATATCCTATCGGATACCAAAGTCGCCCCCGCTCTTGCCGAAAGGCAGCGACGGCAGACCGAGATGGATGATGTGATTTCTGAGAGTATCAAAGTGGTGGACCGATTAGCGATAGTTAGGCTTGAGGATTGTGGACTGCGTTCGAACGGATATCACGTCACCGCTCTAGTGGGTGACGATTGTGACGCGTGTCTAGTTGTTCACGGTGATGTCGGTGCCTCATTCGGAGAAGAAGAAAGATACCCTGTATCGGCCTCGTTCTACACCAACTCGTTCCTTCATACGACTGGAGGAATATATGATCTGACCAAACTTGCAACGAGATTCGATTCCGATGGAGGGGGCCACGCCAACGCCTGTGGTTGCAGAATCCAGGCGCTTGAAGATGGTGCCAGAGTTCACCGGGCGGTTGCTCGTAGCGACATCGAGGCGAATCTGGTAGTCTGGCTCGAGATGTGGGCGGAGCGCTGATCACAGAATCTTGAGCAGATAGATGAAACCTAGGAAGGCGTGGATTGTCACCAGCATCATCATCACATCACTGATTCTACCATGGAGCTCCTTGCTGTGGGCGAACGACTTTCCCTTGGACTTCAAGTCGCGCGTCGCTCGACCAACTCTCCACAGGGCAATCATGAACAGCAGCCCCAACAGGCCGGCCCATCCATGGAAGTGTCCTGGAACGAGGTAAGCGGTCACCTTGAGTCCGTCGAGGCTTGCTCTCGCGATGTGCGCTCCAAATGCAAGTGCAATTACACCGATGACCGCTACCATCATCTTGTCACCGGTTGCTTGATGACTCTCCAAGGCTGCGGCTCTCTCTGTCCCCCTAAGAAGCAGGTTCTGTTGCCTCCAGCGACGCTGTCTGACGAATATCCAGATGAGGGTAAGTGCTGCGATTGGGTGCAGCAGCAGCACTGCGGTGCTGACGGGGTCCACGAGTCGTGCTACGGCTGCGATGCCTTGAGTTCTCTCTACGAACGCCTTGCATAGCAAGGCGATGTGTTGATGAATGGAAGTGCTTGGAGAGAACCCCCGGGGCGTCCTATGGAGGACTATCTTCACGAGTGTATAGAACTCCTGCGTAGAGCAGGAGATGATGTAGGCAGACGCAGGAAGGCCATTCAACGCCCCAGAGCGTGGTCTCTGTTGCCTTTCGAATGGAAGGCGCTGGCCTTCCTCGCAGCTAACAAGACGGGGCCCGAGGAAATAGGAATCGAGGCGGGGGCGGGTGCGAGTCCGTCTCAACCTCAAAGAATCGGACGTCGGGGAGGGAGAGGGAGGGTCAGGAGCATCGATGACAGGATAGCAGGGCCTTTCGATGCTCTTGCCTCAGATACCTCTGCGGCCTACAAGCTGGCTGTGCTTTGTGCTCACAAAGGGAGATCTAGAGCTTCTTGGGACTCCTCGCTGGACTCGCAGATGAGTGCACTTCGCTCTGAGTGCGAAGAAGGTATACACCCAGTCTGGAGAAAGCTTGCCAGAGAAACTCCGCTGGTGGCCGAGATGGCACAATTCCCAGTAATCGAAACCGCAGTCAAGGATATTGACTCGGGTGATTGGGTGGATGCGGCTTGTTTCGATCCGCTTGACAGGGACAGTCTCAGGGAATGGTTGTCAATGGAACTGCCGTTCGGGACTAATTCCGAGCAGGACCACGCGCTCCAGCGCATCAGGCAGGACCTTGCCGGTGGTCGAACTAGGCCAGGTATGTGGATGCGTTGGATGAGACCGTCTCTGAGAGGGCTCGGTGGAGAGGGGGCTCTCCTCGAGGGTGTCCTACTCGCTGTAGCCTCTATTGATGCCGCCAGTGAGGTCCTTGGGAATATCAAAGGAGGGGATATCGGTGAATTGGCCAACAGGCACTGGATGCTAGTCAGGATGCGCTCAGGGGATCTCTCGGGGTGGAAGGCATGCGCTGACCAGGAAGGTGATGATGGATTGTCCGAGGCTCTCAGAGTCTCCGCTTGGAGAACTGTCGAGTCCTACTCCGTCGAGCTTTCTGCAGCCGACCTCCTGAAGGGCGCGGAAGTTCTCGGCCGAGTGGAGGAGTCTCTGCCCGACCCACTCAGGTGGATGGTCGCCTCAAGTCTAGTCGCTCAGGGTAATTCGGACGAGGCGCTCGGTTTCGCAGAGAGTGCGGATATTAGCGATGGTGAGCACGCCTCGATCGCGCTGGACATCCTATCTGAGGTGGAGTCAGAGATATTGAATCGAACCCTACACGAATCTATAGCGTCGATGGATGAAGATGGTTTGCTCATGGTAATGAGGCACGAAGGAAGTTCAATTCAGATTGGTTTGCAGGCGGCGAGAAAACTATGGGAGTTGGATTCAATCAGACACACCGATGAAATTCTGAACATGTTTACCGAAGCCGCTGACATAGAGAATCTTGTGGCCGCCTTTGAGAGGGATTCCTCTCTGTCCAGGGCATATCCTCACAGGGTGCTGATGACGTGGCATCTGCTTCCTGGTAACTCAGGAATAGATAGGGGCTCCCTCACTGAGCTACGAAAGACTGCACTGAGGTGGATTGATGATTCAGCTGGAGACAGCGTCCTCTCTGGTGCCTCTGTTGCCCTGATCTCCCTTCTAGACGGTCTTCCCAGGGACATGGATTCAGTTCATAGAAAACTGGATTCTGACGGGCTTAGGTCACTCAATGAGGTCAGAAGGGCCCTGTCTCCTGACGGTGACGGGGTTGTCAGAGAGAGCAAGATAGAGAATCTGCAGGACTCAATCAAGAGAGCTGATCTGACTCATCTGGAGAAGCGTTTGTTCGATGCCCTGATTATCGCGCTGTATCTGAATCGCGCTAGTATGGATCTTCAGATAGGAGTGGGGGAGAACAAGAGTAGAGCAGTAGATTCTCTCAACCGACTGTGTGAGGTGGATGACGCTGCTATGCGTACCATTGTAGCTGTGACAAATCTGGTCATCGAGCACAATCTCGGAGTGGCCGCCCTAGAAGAGTGGTACCGAGAGCATGACAAATCGGGACCTGAATTCCAGATTGTTAGGGCGGCTATCCTGCGCGCCAACGGGGACCGTCTGAACGCAGCTAGGGCTTACAAAGACGCTGCCATGAAACTACGGCTGGACTTCGAGCGCTCGGCTTTGGTTCTGCGGAAGTCATTGATTGAGTTCGCACATGCCGCGGGTTGGAGGGAAGCAGTCACCTTAGTTGATTCTCATCCAGCCCTATCCAGCTCGGTCACCAAGCGCTTCAAACTCTACCTCAGAACCTGCAAGAATCACCAAGATGGTGCCACGGACGAGGCGAGCACGGGGCTCATCGAGTTCGCGGCGCAAGAAGAGGAGCTCTCCCGTAATGGTGCTTCCAGAAGTATCAGAGCAGTGAGAGTCGAAATTCTCGAAGGGCTGTACAGGTACCCAGACGAGCACGGGTTGCCACCAGACCCTTTCCAAGGAAGGGTCAGGGCCGCTCTACAGGAAGTCAGAACCTCAGAGACCAGCAGGCAGACCGACCTAGAGAGGAGATTCATGATCGAGATGAGGGGGAAGAAAGACCCTCGAGAGATTACCGTTCTAGCTATGGAGGTAGCTGATACTGACCCCATCAGCGGATTGCGGATGCTGGAGAAGGCAATCACTTCCGGGGATCTGGATGTCAAGCAGACCAACGCGCTGAAGAAGAGTCAGCGCGCTCTATTCGTACTCCATAGCGGCACCATTCCAGTAAAACAAAGGAGAGCTCTCAGGAATTTGTCCCTGAAGCCTCTCATCATGGTCGACACGAATATCCTGATTGAGGCCCTCAAAGACGATCTACTCAAGGAACTCTCTGCAGACAGCCTAGGAAGCCTCGATTGGACAGTAGAGAGAGCTTTCCACTGGATGCTTCGGCGACGTGCGGGGGAGGGACGGGTCCTACTTCACATTCCTCCTGCGGCTAGGGGGGAGTTCATGCATCGTGCCAAGAGCCCTGACTCGGTACTGAGTTTGTTCTCTAATACCTACATAGACAAGGCGTTATGGTCAGAAGTGGTCGATGATGCGTTCTTGGGTGAGAGAGTTGAAGCAGTCTGCAAAGCCTTCGATTCGTGGAGCCTTCCTGCTGAAGCCAGGCGAGAGGATATTGATCTTGAGGATTTCCTGCTCGGCCATAGAGAGGTATTTCAACTGGTGGATGAGCAGAAGAGGAGGGGTGGCAAGTCTCCGTTGAGGACCTCGATTGGGGGTGAGGAGATTTACCCTGAGAAAGGGGACCGTGACATCATGCAGGACGCGGCGTCCCTCGCATCGACCAGTATATCCGAGGTGGGTGGTGTCCTAGTAGCCACACGGGACTCTGACTTCAGACTAGTCTCGCGGGCGCTTGAGGAGGAATATGGATTCGGTGTTGTGGGTGATGCCCAGCAGTTAAACGACAGGGTCCTGTGATGCCTCGAAGATTGAGGGCCACCTGCGTTTGATCCTTCTGAATAGTATTCTAGAGAATACCATCGACGCCAACAAGAAGGCAAATGAAGTCCACATAGGAACCTCTTCACTGGTAGCTAGAATCCACGTCACAGCAAGGATTCCAGCGCCATAGAAGGCCCGGAAGACGGAGAATACCAGGAAGTAACGGAAAAACGGGCTAGATAGTGCTCTTTCTTTCAGAGATGGTGATGGATTAGAAACCATGCTAATCCAGCCGATTCGAGTTGGAGAGTTTTTGATTATTGTTCAGCGACTCACCCAAACGACTCATGATTATAGTTGCTGACTCTATACTGCTGACTGTCTCGACGCTTTTTCCAGCCGAGTAATATTTCTTCTTATTAGCAGTGTTTTTGCTCTTGCTTCTGGAGAGATATTTCAGTCGTATGAATGAATTCGCATTCAGTAACATCCTAGCAGTGTGCTTGAATCTACTACGTAGGAGCCTACGCATTAGCCACGAGTTCTCTTGCTTGAAGCCGGGAGCTTTGATGACCGAAATCGGCACTCCTGTGAGTCTGTTTGTCCATGTTATATCCTCCTCACCGGCATCTACGATTGCTGTTTTGTAATCCTCAGGAGTGTTGCACTCGGTGGTTGCGATGAACCTCGTTCCCATCTGTACCCCATCATATCCTAACTCGAGAGCTTTGTTGAGTTCCTCCTCACTGCCGATTCCTCCGGCGCAGATTAGTGGGAGATTCATGTCGCATAGTTCCTCGTATATCTCTTCCATCGACATCGCCCCCAAGTGGCCACCAGCACGATCGTTGACGCAAATTAGACCGTCGACACCACATTCCTTCCCCTTCTCTGCCCACTTTCTATTGGTGACGTCGTGGTATACGACTCCACCGTATGCATGGACCTTCTCGCATACCCAATCGGGCTTGCCCAGAGAGGTAACGAAAAACCGGATTCCTTCCTCAAGCGCGATGTCAATCCATCCATTCATCTTCTCAAAGTACTTCTTGCTGCCCTTCTCGATGAGAGCATTGAACCCAATTGGTTTGTCAGTCAGGGTGCGCATGTAACGTATCCCCTCGCGAAGATCCCATCCATGCACATATGTCAGCGAGACGGGTTGCATTATCGCCAAGCCGCCACCCTCTGCGGCTGCGGCCACTAGTTCGGGATTGGAACACGGATACATAGCGCCGCAGATAATGGGATGCTCTACCCCCGCATCCTTAGTGAGTCTAGTACTTACCAGACAATCAACTCCTATCCATAACTAGGAAGTTCCACTTGAAGACCCATTCGGAAACCACGTCTCCAGAGGAGTCTCTACCAACTGATTTGAGGTCGCACTCGACTGATTCTCCGCTCACACGACTCTGCTCGATGGCGTCGCGGGCAGTTGAAACTCCGTCGCAAGTGAACTTGATTCGGCCCTTTGCACGCTTGCCGAAGGTGGCCTCGGTGCCCACTACAAACATCCGAAGTTTTTCGGTCATGGCGCGTGACATCGCGAACGGGGCTGCCCCGGTCGCTAGCTCAGCACCCATTCCTTGGACAGCCCAGTACATTGTCTTGAACGGGTTCTGCGAGCGCCAGCCGCCTGGAATCGATGTGATGCATACCTCGTCATCGAGTTGGTCCAAGCGAAGTCCCGCAAATCTGGCCGCGGGCATAGAGACGAGAGAGAATAGGCGGAATTTGACTGGACCACGAAGTCCCCTGTACTCTGCGGCCAGTTTGCTATCGTCTATTGGCATGGGGCTACCCCATCAATGAATCTACAATCTCGCAGTATCTCTCCATAGCAGCCACTTCACTGGTTCCGACTATGGCCTTCCAGGCCTTGTGCTTAGCACGATCCCTCAGGCCTCCTCGGGGCTTGCCCTCGCAATCCCCTTCCGTGGCCTGCTTGTATAACGCGTACATCTCGAGGAGTTTTTCGTTCGATGGTTTTGTAGGAAGTTCCCAAGCCCTCTTTGATGAACGCTCAAAGCGCATCTTCAGGCTCCGACTAGCTTTTCCCTCAGTCATCAGAACATCTCCACGGGGTAATCCATCAGAGTCTTCGGCCCTGATTGTATCTTAGCAGCCAGACTCACTGTCTCTGGATAGATTCGCTTGAAGAAAAAGCGCGCACTGGCCAGTTTGGCGTCGTAGAATGGCTCGCCCTGCCTCTCTAGGCATACCTTCGCCATCTTGGCCCACATATACCCAAGGAGTACGTTTCCGAAGTAGCGGCAGTAGTCGGTCGCACCAGCCGCGAGGAAGTGTGGATTGGCCATCCCTTCAGCAATCATCAAGAGGGTAATTTGTTGTAAACCCCTGACACCTTGATGGAGGGGCTTGTTGAACTCACCCATCTCAGGGATGTCGCGGTTCTCCTCGATGAACTCAGTGAGTGGCCACATTAGATGTCGGAGATTCTTACCCATGTTCTGGGTGATTTTACGCCCGGCTAGGTCTAGCGCTTGGATTCCGTTAGTCCCCTCCCAAATCTTCGATATTCTGACATCGCGGTAGAATTGCTCGACTCCGAACTCGCTGCAGTAGCCAGCTCCACCCATGACCTGCATGCAGGTGGAACAGGTTTCACAACCAAGATCGGTGAAGTGAGCTTTGATGATGGGGGTGAACAGTGCCACCAGCGCCTCAGCAGGCTCGGCCACCTCCGGGTCGTCACTGTGCATCTGATCGAGCAGGATACCGGTCCAGACTGCAAGTGCGCGACAGCCCTCGTTGTTGACTTTGGCCTCGAGGAGCATGCGACGGACGTCGGGGTGAACTAGGATGTTATCAGCAGGTTCGTTTGGGTCGCGGATGCCCCTCAAATCACGCCCTTGGCGACGATCTCGCGACCAAGCGAGGGCGTTCTGATAGGCAATCTCAGCTAAACCGAGCCCCATCATTCCTGTGGCTAGACGCTCTCGATTCATCATCTGGAACATCAACGGCATACCGCCGTGCAACGGACCGACCAACCAACCGACGCTGTCGTCGAAGTTCATCACGCAGGTCGGAGAGGCGTGTAGCCCCATCTTCTCCTCACTACCCGAGCAGGTCACCCCGTTGTGGTCGGAGACTAGGTCGTGAGAGATTCCCTCAACTCCACCAGACTCCCAATCTGCTGGCAAGTACTTAGGGACTAAGAAGAGGGAGATTCCTCTGGTGCCTTCGGGCGCTCCGGGGGCCTTGGCAAGAACCAGATGGACGATGTTTTCAGACATGTCGTGCTCTCCATAGGTGATGAATATCTTAGTGCCAGATATCCGATAGGTGCCATCATCCTCTGGTTCTGCCCTAGTAGTGATGATGCCGAGATCGGTCCCGGCATGAGGTTCTGTCAGACACATCGTGCCGGCCCACTCGCCTGAGGCGAGATTTGAGGCGAAGTAGTCGATGAGGTCCTGCCGACCATTGGATGTGAGGACCTCATAGACGCCTATCGAAAGTGCTGGAAGGACGCTGAGAGCCATGCAAGCGGAAGTTCCGAATTCGGCCCAAGTGACCGCTTGGTAGAATGTGGGCACACCCATGCCGCCGTGCTCTGGTTTACAGGCAGTTGAGAGCCATCCCTCATCGATGCCTTTGCGGTAGGCATCCTTGAATTCTTGTGGCATTGAGATGTTTCCGTCCTTGAATTTCAGACCCTCCCTGTCACCCAGTTCGTTAATCGGTAGCCAGACCTCCTTTGCATGCATCCCCCAGCCCTCTGTAAGCATGGAGAGGAATTCGGCGTCGAAATCCTCGAAGCCCAATCCCTCTATCGATTCGATTGCGTTGAATACCTCATTGAATAGGAAGTCGTATTCCCGGATAGGTGGCTCCCACACTGTCATCCTCTCACCTCAGTTCCTCAGCGGCTTGCCGGTCTCCAGCATGTGCTCCATCCTCGCCAGAGAGTCTTCATGGCGTCCAAGTCGGGCTATTACTTCCCTCTCCATGGCGAGGATGTCGTCCTCATCCGTGGTCTCAGTCATGTCGGTATCCCCTCCAGTCAGAATCCAAGCCAGCTCATTGGTCACCACAACATCGTGAGGTGTGGCCTGGCCAGATAACGCAAGGTCCTTGACCGCCAGTTCAAGCGCTGTCTTGCCAGTTGGACCGGGGAGATTGTATGTGTGTGGCTCAGGGGGCTCGTAGCCCTCAGACAATTCAAGCGCGCGGATCTTAGCGTCCGCAAGCAAGCGATCTCGATTCATCGTAATGCAGTCATTGGGTCCGATGAATCCCATCGAACGCGCCTGCTCGGCCGACTTCGCTACCTGGGCTGTCCCGATGTACTCGAATGCCTTCATGACGGCTCCCATCGGCCCCTCGGAGACCAAGCCAAAGTTGCGCAGGCGGGCCATCAGTTCCTTGCAGCCGCCCCAAGCGGGAATAATTCCTACTCCGACCTCTACGAGTCCGATGTATGACTCGGCGTGAGATTGGATGGCATCGCAATGCATCAACACCTCAGCACCACCTCCCAAGCACATCCCGGCCGAAGCGGCAACCACTGGCACCTCGCAATACTTCAGCGCCTGATATGTGTCCTGTCCGGCGGCGATGAAATCCTCGACGTCCTTCCAAGCAGCTAGATTTACCGCGAAGAGAACCAGTCCCAGATTCGCTCCGGCGCAGAAGTTGGCGGCGTCATTGCCGATTACGATGCCCTTCCAGCCCTCTGACTCGGCGATGTCAACCGCGTGGACCAGCATCTCAATGTTCATCGGATCCATCGCATTCATCTTCGAGTGATACTCAACGAGCAGTATCTCTTCCCCCATGTCCCAGATGCTGGCCGAGCCATTGCGCTTGAGCGGCTTACCCCGACGCTTGAGGTCGGCAACCGTAAGGGTCGATTCGGGGCGATCGACAACGACCGTGGAGCCGTCTGGAGTGAGTCTCCGAATCTCACCGTCCTCGATTGAGTAGAATCCTCCATTTCCGGTAGCAGTCCTAAGGAAGTCAGGCACGCTGCGTCCACTCTCCTCAAGCCGCTCGACCATGCTGACGGAGCCTATCGAATCCATCATCTCGAACGGTCCTGATTTCCAGTTGTATCCTGCCTTCATGGCGGTGTCTATCGAATAGATATCATCAGTCACATCGGGTACGAGATGTGCTGCGTAGGACAGTGTGTCGAGTAGGATGTCCGAGACGAAAGCAGCACCCTCGTCGGGGTAGTCCATCAGAGGGCCAAGACCCTGCTTGCCCATTCTAGCTGAGGGGAAAGCTGCCTTTCGGTCTGCTGGGGCGTATTCACCTGTAGTCAGATTTCGGGCCTCTTTGACACGTTTGCCGCCCTCCTTGTTGAGTCGGTAGAAACCACCCTTGCCCTTGCGGCCAGTGTACCCATCCGCGATCATTGCCTGTATGATGTCCTCACCAGTTCCCACAATGTCGCGGAACGGGTCATCATCAGGCAGGTGTGAGGTCAGACTCTCGATTACATGCACGCTCAAGTCTATGCCAACCAAATCCATCAGTCCGAACACCCCTGTCTTGGGTATTCCGACTGGTCGGCCCAGCATCGCGTCTGCCTGCTCGACCGTGAACCCGTGGTCGATTGTTGCCTTGAATGCCCTCTGAATAAAGTACACACCGAGCCTGTTGCCAACAAATCCAGGGGTATCATTGCACATTATCACCCGCTTTCCTAAACGCTCGTCGGCAAAGGCGCAGAGCCTGTCCGTCACCGAACTATCAACCTCAGAGGAGGTTACTATCTCGAGGAGAGGGAGGTATCGCGGGGGATTGAAGAAGTGGGTAATCAGGAAACGCGAGGCCATCTCGGATGACATGTCCTCGACGAGCTCGGCTCGGGGCAGTGTGGAGGTGTTTGAGGAGACTATGGTTGCAGGGCCGATGTGTTCGGACATGTTGGCATAGAGGCTCCGCTTGATTTCGAGATTCTCAATGATGACCTCAATTACCCAGTCGACCTCAGAGAGCTTGTCCAAGTCGTCGTCGATGTTACCCGAGCTGATGAGTTTCGCATTGCGCTTGTGCATCAGCATCTCGGGATTGGACTTCGCCATCTGATCGACTGCTGCTCTGGCGATGGCACTGCGATCGTCGCCCTCCTTGGCGATGTCCAGCAGTAGGACCTTGCATCCAGCGTTGGCGCAGTGGGCAGCAATTCCGGCCCCCATCACACCGCTGCCTATGACCGCGACACTCTGTATGGGGCTAGACAAGAATACCACCTAGACCCTCTCGAGCACAGTGGCCATGCCCATTCCGCCTCCAACACATAGGGTGGCCAGTGCGTGTTCAGCGCCGTTCTTCTGCATCAGTTGAGCAGCTTTACCGGTGATTCTGGCACCACTGGCGCCAAGGGGATGTCCCAAAGCGATGGCTCCGCCCTCGATGTTGACCTTGTCTGTATCCAGTCCAAGCTCTCCTATCACCGCTAGAGATTGTGCGGCGAAGGCTTCGTTGAGTTCAATCAGGTCAATGTCGTCAAGCGAAAGTCCGGCCCGCTCCAGTGCCTTACGAGAGGCGATAACAGGGCCGATGCCCATAATCTCGGGGGCGCAACCAGAGACGGCGGCGCTCTTGATGCGGGCCATCGGCACGAGGCCGTGCTCTGCTGCGAACTCCTCAGAGCAGACGAACACGAAGGCTGCGCCATCGGTGAGGGGAGAGGCAGTGCCTGCGGTGACTGTGCCGTTGGAATCGAATGCTGGACGCAGCTTTCCGAGTCCCTCGGCGTTGGTTCCAGGCCTTATGCAACCATCCTCATGCACCATACCACCTGTGGTCTCGATGGATACTATCTCATCGGCGAACGAACCCGACTCGCGTGCATTAGCCGCCCTTGTTTGGCTCTCAATGGCGAATGCTTCTTGGGCATCGCGGTCGATTCCGTGAATCTTGGAGAGGTTTTCGGCGGTGATTCCCATCGAAGTCATCGCTTCCTCCGGGAGCACGGGGTTCGGCATCGGGTTGAATCCAGTCATGGGAATACGCGACATACTCTCTACGCCACCAGCGATGAAAGCGTGTCCCTGTCCTGAGTTGATGCGTGCTGCTGCATCATGGATGGACTGCATGGAAGAGCCGCAAAAGCGGTTGATAGTGACCCCGGGGACAGTTTCGGGCAGATCGGTGAGGAAGGTGATGATTCGGGCTAGGTTGTAGCCCTGCTCAGCCTCGGGGAAGGCACAACCCACGATTAAATCCTCAACTAGAGAAGGATCGATCCCGATATCCGATATCAGTCGGTTCACTACTGCTGCAGCGATGTCGTCGGGCCTCGTCCTTGCCAGCCCCCCCTTCTTTGCGGGAGTGAAGGGTGAGCGAGCATAACCAACGATAACGGCGGGCATATGTCTGCCTTATCACGCTACTATAATTAAACTTCAAGTATCAATAATTACACCTACGGTGTAGTTTTACACTTGAGTTTGAATTAGTTCAGTAGCGTGCTAAATTGCGAAAACAAGGGAAAAATATCGAATCCGTAAGTTGATGGCCTCAAGCCCTGCTCGACCGACGAGGTGAAAATGTGTCAGACGAAGAAGTAGGCCGGGTCGACCGGTATTTCCGGAAGGTAGGCGTAGCAGCTCTCGAACTCACGGGAGATCTCTCTATCGGCGACAGAATCAGGTTCTCGGGCGCGACGACGGACTTCGAGATGGGTGTTGAATCCATGCAGATTGACCTGAATCCGGTTGAGAGTGCTGGAGCAGGTGATGATGTCGGAATCAAGGTCCCCGAGAGGGTGCGACCAAACGACAGCGTCATCAGATTGGGTTCAGGGACGGCGGCTGTCAGTCCGGAGATGATTAGGTACGCCGTAATAGCTGCTGCCGTGCTAGCCGCTGCGTACATGCTAACTCAGTAACGGGTCTGATGCTTGCGTTGTTTGCGGCTACGGCCGCGGCCCGAACGCCGTCCATTGCGTCCATTATTCGATTGATCATTTGATTTGTTGTTTGAACGACTGCCGTTGGATTGATGCTTAGATTTGCCATTCGAGCGGCTGCTGTTGGATTTGGCATTGTGGGGTCGGCGCCGGCCTCGGCCCCGATTCTGCTGCTTCTTGGGAGCTTTGTTGCCCTTGCGCGATCGGGCCTTCTCGGAGTGGAAAGGGTGGTCCTCATCCACTGGGATGTCCTGACGAATCATCTTCTCAATACCGCGCAGATACTCACCTTCATTCTCATCACAGAAAGCAATGGTGATGCCACCCTGGCCTGCACGCCCCGTACGTCCAATGCGGTGCACATAGACCTCGGGCTCGTTAGGCAGATCTAGATTGATGACGTGACTGATGTCGGAGACATCGATGCCGCGGCTCGCCACGTCGGTGGCAACTAG
>JAAZXI010000021.1 GCA_014240285.1 Methanobacteriota archaeon | reverse complement strand
GAGATTCTACCTGACGGTACTCACTGCACTGCTGCCACGGTGATTTTCAGGACCCGCGGGTGTGTCTGGTGGTGGAAGTCCGGCTGCACCTTTTGCGGCTACTTCAACGACGTCCGCGACGATGTGACAGCCGACGACCTATTCGCGCAGTGGGATGAGGCCAAACGCAGACTCGACGACTTCGAGGGCTGCAGTATGATCAAAGTGTACACCTCGGGGACCTTCTTCGAGGACCGTGAGAACCCTCCAGAGTGGCAGGAGGCTATTTTGAGGGAGACCTACGAAAGGGGGCTGGACCTAGTCATAGAGGCTCAGGCGCAGATGTGCACGCCCGAGAAGATTGCATGGGTTGCCGAGCGCCACCCCGGCTGTACCGTGGCTATCGGATTGGAGGCCTACGACGACGCAGTCCTTCGGTTTCACGTTAACAAGGGTTTCTCGACCAAGCAGTGGCACCGCTCCATTGACATGCTCAAGGAGAACGGTCTGAGGGTCAAGACCTACCTTCTGTTCAAGCCCCCGTTCATGTCAGAGGGCGACGCGCTCGAACTCACCAGTAAGTGGATCAGCGAGGTCGCACCGTACTCAGATGACATCTCGGTCAACCCGATGAACATCCAGCGACGAACCATTGTCGACCGGCTCTACCGCAACCGCGAGTATCGCACACCTTGGCTATGGTCTCTAGTGGAGATGCTCGAGCGTACCCACGCCGACATCACAGAGTCGAAGGCCCGTATCATCGTCCATCCGACTGCGGGTGGCAAACTCAGGGGTGCCCACAACTGCGGCTCGTGCGATGCTGAGGTGGTCGCTGCGATAGAGCGCTACTCTGTCTCTGCCGACATCCGTGAGTTCGCAGGTCTGGACTGCGAGTGCAAGGGGGTCTGGAGGGCCGAGGTCGACAGCGACCTCTGGCTACCGGCTCCAATGGGAACTGGTGGTTACAGACGAGGCTCAGCGGTGGACCTTGCTCGCGCACCCTAGACGAGGGACAGAGTCCCTCGCCCAATGCTTAAGGGGCAATCTTCGGTGGTGGATACATCCCGATTGGTCGGGACAGAGGGACTGAGATGTCTGAGAGTGGCTCCGGTGCAGTCGGTGAGTTCATCCAAGGCGAGGAGGAACCGTCGTCTTCGTGGGTTGTACTCGCATTTGGACTGGTGACCTCACTGACTCTGCTCGTACTCCACGGGATCCTCTATCCCAGCAGGGACCTACCGGTCATTTCCGAGATTCTACCGGTATTCGACGGAGTATTCGACTCCGGCATCTGGTTCTTCATCTTAGGAATCATGGTGGGCGTATTCACAATCATAGCCACCATGATGACGGAAGCGACTAGCGAGTGAGGTGTTCAAGTGGGCGACGTTCTGACTTCTCTGATACTGTTCTGGGGACTAATGCTACTTACCTACTTCTTGATGCAGAACGGACTCTCAATCTTCAATGATGTCACCAAATCGATGTCCCATTTCATGCTCGAGAAGGCTCTTGGCCCGGGAATCGACCTAGTTGAAGGCAGGGACGGATCCGCTTCCAAGGCCTGGTTCATTCAAGGTATGCTTTGGCTCATCGCAGCATCGACACTGGCCTTTGAGGGCCTGTGGTTGAAGCAAGACCCAACCGCTCTGCACAGCCTTTCAGCATGGGGTTACGACCCGACAGCAAGCTCACTCATCTATGCGTCCACCTACGCGGCGCTGTATGGCGGAATCGGGATGTTGCTAATCGGTTCCAGCCTACACATCATGCCCCGCCTCGCCGGCACCGAGCTTGCCAGTGAGAGAAACGCTACCCTAGTCTCATTCCTCTGGACCCTATCAGTCCTAATCCTAGTCGTCGCTGCTCATGACTCTGAGATACTTGGTGTGAACATCTTCTTGATTGGCACCGGCATGCATGCCCTCGGCTTCATTGCCATCGTCATCAACCTGCTCTTGACCATTTCAGATAGGCAGCGTGCTCTGCCAGTTCCGGGCTGGCTCATCATTATGGGGATGCTAGCAGACCCAATCTCCACAGCAGCCACCATCATCACCGGCAGTATCCAGACTGGAGCAGGACAGTGGCTGCTGGCTCACATGGTGGGTGGAACATTCTTCTTCGCCACAGCGGCAGGGGTCGCTCTGTATGTCTCGTCCAGCGCCTCGGGCAACCCGTTGTGGTCGAGGTCGCTGGGAGCAGCCACACTGGTTGGTGCTCTGGCGACGATAAATCCAGTAGGAGACAGCAATGGAATGATGGCTGCCGACATGCTTGGAGTCACTTTCGAGCAACTACAACCCTCATCTCAGGACAGCATAGTCATGGCCTTCCTGATGGCTCTGGCGATAATTCCCATAATGGCTCTCGCAGCTAATGTCATGATGACCCTTAGAGGAGGTGATGCCTTCATCGAGAATTCTGATTCAGCGGGCATCTCCGAGTTGAATCTGGGCGCATCTATGCTCCTACCCCTGGCCGTGGCCTCGCTATTCGTGCAGTCCGATGCTCTATCAGCGGCACCCGAGCTTTCTGGCATGGCACCGACACTCTTGCTAATGGGAATCTGGCTAGTCCTAGTGCCGATTTCACTCGGAGCCGCACTCCATCTGTTCCCCAAAGTCACTGGCAGGAACCTTCTGTCGCGCAACCGCGCCCGCTGGGCCTACTGGATGATGGGAGGCGGCGCCTTCGTCGGCCTCTCGGTGACAATAATGTCTGATTTGATTGACATGTCTCTGATTGAGGCTGCGGTGGAAGACTCGAGCACGCTCTCTGCCGATGTCCAGGCAGTAGGGGCGATTCTGTTCTACGGCGTTGCAGTTGGAGCCATCATGCACAGCCTCAATGCAGTGAGCGGGCTGTTCCGTGGTGCTAGGGCTAATGTCGACAGAGCCACTTCCAGCTCAATAACCATGGAAGAATACTCTCTGGTATCGCCTACTTCAGTTAGAAAAATCCTAGCAGGCGGAGCAAACCTCGACACGACTGTGGTGCCTGTTGGGGAGAGTGAAGATGCCGGCAGCGCTACCGAGTTATGATCATCGACAGTCAACCGTCACCTTGAGAGCGAGAGCCCCACTTCACTTCTGGGGGATGGCATGCGCATAGGGCTCGTCGGCAAGCCAAACGTGGGTAAGTCCACCACCTTCTCTGCGATGACACAGACCCCTGTGGAGATCGCCAACTATCCGTTCACAACCATCGAACCGAATGTAGGTGTGGCATGGCTGCCTCTGCCTTCGGTGTGTGCTTGCTCCGAGTTGCGCAGAAGGAGAGAGGAGGCGGACAGGCTCGAGGCGAGCGCCGACGACGACCCGAGACGGGGCAGCATATGCACTCCGAACTCTGGCTCTTGCACTGATCACCGTCGATTAGTCCCAGTCACTCTCGTCGACGTCGCCGGACTGGTTCCCGGAGCCCATGAGGGTAAGGGTCGAGGCAATCAGTTCTTGTCCGACCTCGCGAGGTGCGACGCCCTGATTCAGGTCGTGGACGTATCCGGCTCGACTGACATCGATGGGAATCCGGTCGGCAGTGGAGGCTCAGACCCTATCGAGGAACACAACTTCCTCATCGAAGAACTTGAGGCTTGGATAGCCGGAATCCTCAGCATCGGCTGGAAGCGCGGCGCTAGACGTGTGCAGGCTGAGGGTGACAGGGCCCTAATCGACTATGCTGTAGACCAACTCACTGGTATCGGCGCCTCCGAGCAGCACGTTGTAGTCGGATTCAACGCTGTGCACTCCGAACACCCCAATGCCGATGTGCCCTGGAACTGGGGTGAGGCCGAGATGAAGTCAATGTCATCGGCGATTCGCAGAGAGTTGTTCCCGATATCCATCGCGGCGAACAAGGCAGACCTAGCGATGTCCGGCGCATGGGTTCCTCTCGCAGAGATGATCATGAGTGAGGGTGGGGTACTCGTTGCGACCAGTGCCGAGGCGGAACTGGCACTCAGCAGGGCCTCGCAGGCAGGTCTGATCGAGCACAGCATTGGAGAGTCGGACTTCGAGATTACGCCTGAGGGCGAGCAGAGATTATCGCAAACTCAGAGGAAGGCATTGATATCGATTTCCGAATCTCTGGTCTGGGAAGGAGGTGGTCTCGTCGGCCTATTGTCCGAAGTGGTCTTTGGCACACTCTCGCGCAGGGTGGCGTACCCGGTTCAGGACGAGACTCACTGGGTTGATGGGGAAGGCAACATCCTTCCTGACGCACTACTGATTGCCGAGGGAACCACAGCGAAGGGACTCGCCTACGCAGTTCACTCGGACCTCGGTGACGGCTTCATCAGGGCGGTTGATGCCAGATCGTCGAGAGTCATTGGCGCCGAGCACGAAGTGCAGGATGGGGATGTTATCAGCATCTACGCTAGGACCTAATCAGGTCTCTACGTCGATGACAGGCTGCAGTACCAATTCGTAGGTCATAGCGGTCCAAGTGATATCGTACTCTTCGTCAGAATCTACGATGGAACCCAGAGGGGATGGAGGGGAGTTGATTTCAGCTGTAATCGTGGCAGCCCAAGTGCCTCTGCCCATACCACCATCTACCCACATGTTGCGCAATTCTGATTCGCTCATCCCGGTAGCCGTGTAGTTCGCTCCAGTGTAGTTCTGAGTGACATCCCATCGAAGTGTGAAACCCGAATCACCTCCTGAGCAAGCCCCGTCATCGGTTTGGTCTTCGAACGCACCCTCGACCTGGCTGACATCACTGCTGCCCTCTGCTCTGTCAGTGAAACCCGGTCCGGGGTCATCGTTATCATTGCACTCTACATTCAACTCGACATATCCGATATTCAACTCAGACATGACGTCGAAGAAGGTGTCATGGGTGTCTCCATCTCCCAACATCTGAGATTCCTGCATGATTATCGGAGTCTCAGCGAATCCGACCTCCCAATCACCCGAGGGGCCCGAAGAACCTCCTCCAATCATGTCGTCATCAAGCAATGAAGGCATCAATTGGAAGTACAACGGGAAGGCCAGCATGAAAGCCACACTTATCCCGAGGATTCTCATCTTCCTCGGGGTGTTTACGAGGTCCTCGAAGTCCATGCTACTCCCGTACCGCCGTCAGCACGCCCCCTATCAAACACTCTCATTCTGTGTTTGTCACAGGTTCATTCACGAACCAATATCAACTTCGGATGCGGATTGCAGGGCCTAGTGGTTGTGCTCACCGCCGCCTTCACCCGCCGCCTCATCCCAGCACGAGTCTTCGGGGTCGCTGACCGCTCCCTCCTGCTTCAGGCACGGGTGGTGGTTGGTGAATACGTCGAATTGTGTTAGCCAAGGCTCGATAATCCATGCATGCGTCATCCAGTAATCGTCCAGATGCACATTGGTTCCATCCCGATTATGGCAGTCCTCATCGCTGATGTCCTCGCCGACCGTTTGGAAGTTAGAGTTAGTGAAACAGAGCGTTTCGTGGACATGCCACCAGTCGTTGTCACCAGGGAACCCAGAGGGAGGGTTCTCTGAGTCTGTCTGCACGTACCATGCGAACCCGACGAGTTCCGCATCCTGTGCGCTGCTGGCGTACATCAAGAACTCCGGGCGTTCGAAATCGAAATCACCGTCCATCCTAGTGCCTGAGAACTCGGGGTTGAGGGGGTCGAAGCCATCATTCTCCATCGAGAAGTCACCGAGCCGGACGTGATGCGTGCCCATGCCCATGACGTAGTCCACCGCCATGTGGAATCCGTCCGCCTCGGCATCGGCGAGTGTGGGCCACTGCATCGCCCACGCGATTACGGCTTCGAACTGCTCTGAAACATCGATACATTCCTGCCATGACAGCATCCCCTTTGTCATCTCGTGATAGGCGGGGGCGAGATGGTCGCCGTGCTCTTGATCATCGCCGTGCCCAGTCCCCGTCGAGTGGCACCACCACGGACGCATCGACATATCTACCTCTGAGTCTGCGCAGCCGTCACTGGCCACCGTCTCACTAGCAGGCGAGGAAGGACATGAGTCGGCCGCGTCGACTAAGCCGTCTCCGTCACCGTCCCTCTCAGTCGCACTGCATCCGCTCTCATCCACATCCTCGCCAATCGGGGTCTGCGCGCACAGATCATCTGCATCCGAGATATCATCCCCATCATCGTCCTTCTGGCTCGCCGAACAGCCGTTTTCGTCTACTACTTCGTCGATAGGGGTCAGCGTGCACAGGTCAAGCTCGTCGGAAACACCATCGACATCTTCGTCGGCAGACCTCATACAACCGGAGAGCGAACCGCTTAGCAGTAGCAGGACCACCAGCGATGCTTGGAGATTCACACCCCGAAGAACGTACAATGACTGATAAATCCATCATTCATCTGAATCGCTTCCATTCCAGTTATCGGTATCGACTCCCTCGCCTTGAAACAGCATCTTTGAGCGCCTATATTCCGGGAGGAAGTACCCTATCATGGAGCGTTCGCCAAAACTCCACTTCCAAGGGCAACGAGGGAGTGAACCGGCCCACTGCTTCAACAGCGCGCCCCAAATCTCACCCTCCATCTGGCGAGGGACTTCGAATGACACAGTGGACAGCCTCCCAGCAGAACCCGGAACGTAGGACCACGAGCGTATCGATAGATCTGCGGCCTCACCGCCTTCCACAACCAGACCGAGTACTCTCGCCTGTCTCGATATCGGGACGACGATGGCCCATCTATGGACCATCCGTGACTCTTGGATACGCCTCATCTCCCATCCACACGATTCCCCGATCTCGCGGAGGGCGCGGATGGCATCAGTAGGGGTGATGCTGACTGGAATCTCAAGCAGCCGGCTAGACGCCATCACTTCGGCCTCTAGGCTCTCGCCCATAGCGGCTTCGCGTCAAGTTGTGTCCTGCGGGATTAGCCGAAGAGAGAGCCGAGGCCTTCGAAGCCAGCGCCCTCATCCTCAGGCTCTTCCTCTGCAGCCTCTTCCTCAGCCGGAGCCGACTCAGCGCCACCGCCGCCTGAGGCGGCAGGTGCAGCCGAAGCAGCCGGAGCTGCCACGGCGGTAGCCATGGCCTCACCAATATCGACGGAGCCCAAGGATGCGACTAGAGCCTTCACACGGGCTCCGTCGGCATCCACTCCAGCAGCGGTCAAAACCGCGCTTACAGCGTCTTCGTCAATATTCTTCTCAGCAGAGTGCAGTAGCATTGCAGCATATACATATTCCATTTTTTTCACCTTTTTTTCAACCGAAGAGGTCGCCCAGTCCGTCGAACCCGGCTTCCTCCTCTTCCTCCTCTTCCACCTCGGCCGGTGCCTCGGCACCTGCCTCTGAGTCAGCCGCATCGGAGGGTGCGGCGACAGCGCTCGTGCTCGCTGCGGCACCAAGTGCCTGGGCGAGCGCCTCATCGAGCGCTGAGGAATCCAATTGACCAGCTAAGGCCATAGCGTGCGCGTTCGCGCGTGAGATGAACAACGAAGCAGTCTCGTCGTTGACGACCCCCGCTTCTATAGCGACGGCCATCGCCTCGCTGCTGGCCTTGGACAGCAGCGTTGGCATAGTGGTCGTTGAGAACCATCGGGTGTTGCATGCTAGGTTGAAGGCGCCAGAGGTCGCTGAGATGACATCGCGCTTGAAACCGTCCAGATCGAGATTCAGGGACGAGGCTGGGAACACATGCCCATCCTCGACAGCTCCGGTCAGGATTAGCCCAATCTCAATCGGGGTGATTCCCAACTTGGCCAGCATGATCCCGAGGTCGCCGGAGATGATATCGCCCTCGTTGACGATGGTGACTGTTCTCTGGATGGCGACCTTGCCCTTGTCGATTTTTGCTGGTATACCGACTGCATTGAACTCACCCACAATAGGGCCGGGTCCAAACTCGGTCGGACCCTTCTCGACCACGATGTCGGAGGGAGCCTTCTCACCTTCCTTGGCCACGCGACCCTGACGGGTCTTGTCGAGTTCAGCGAATAGTTCGAAGGCGTTCAGACTGTCTGAATGCACTATACAGGGCTGAACAGCCCCGTCGAGCAATTGGTCAAGGTCGTTCTCAGCCAGACCGGCTTGCTCCCAAGCCAGCCTGATCAGCGTCTTCTTGGACATTGTCATCGTCATCTGGTCGCGCAGCGAACTGCGCATGTCCAGCATGTTCCCTGCGGGTACTCCTCCAATGTCCACAATCCCGACGATGCCATCGTTGGAAAGTATCTCTGTGAGTTCGGACACCCGGTCCTTCTTCCAAGATGCTGCCTTGGCCATCATTCGACCACCTCCACCTTGACAGAGGACCCCATCGAGGTCTTGATGTAACACGAGCGGATGTTCCCAGCTCCTCTCTCCAGTTTACCTGTGACTCGGTTCCAGATTGTCATCGCGTTAGCGGTGAGGTCTTCGACTCCCTGCTCACGCGAGCCCATTGCGGTGTGGAAGGTAATACGGTCTCGCGATCTGACAATCACAGTATCCTTGAGTCCGGTGGCAATCGCCCCGGGATCCACATTGGGGGGAACCGGGCGAGGCATCTTGCCACGAGGCCCTAGTACAACACCGAGAAACCGTCCAACAGTCCCCATGTGGGGTATCTCGGACAGGAAGAAGTCACTCTTGTTGGCCATCTTGCGGGCTTGTTGCCGGTTGCCGCCCAGATCCTCGATGGTGGATGGATCTATGACATCAATTCCGGCAGCCTTGGCCTTAGTGGCCATCTCACCGCCAGCGAACATCGTGATGCGTATCGGCTTGCCCCTTCCAGTAGGCAGGCGAACCTCTTCTTGGATCCTGTTCGTTGGATTCTTCAGATCTACGTCCCTGAGGGTGAAAGCCATCTCAACTGACTCGACGAACTTGCGCTCTGGCGACTCATCGAGAGCCTGTTGAATCGCGCTCTGAATATTTTCCTGCATTTTTTCCCACCTCCGCGGTCAACGAGGTCACCCTCTCCCGCAATTCGTGATTCTCAACTGAAATGTTCGCTAAATTTACCCTCACTCATCGCTTGCAGGGCATCCTTCGGTGTCATGCCCTCGACATTCACTCTCATGGAGACGCAAGTACCCATGATTTCACGGCTCCGAGCGTATAGATTGGCGCCCGTGAGCCGGTCCTTCTGGTCCTCTGCCAGCTTCTTGACCTGATCCATAGTCAGGTTCTCAGAAGACTCCTCCCAGGAGCCGTTGCATTTCTTCTGTCCGAGCATCTGAATCACCTTGTGTGGCGTTTCGTTACGTGCAGACATCCGTTATAGCCTCCTGTTTGTGCGCCCCGCCGACCTGCTTTCCCTATTTGAGAGTGATGCAACGCCCGTAGGGCGTGCCTCCAGCACTACTCAACGCGCTGGGTGACCCTGACTTGGTCGGCGCGTACTGTGAGTGCTACCGGCACTGCAGCCTCAAAGAGCTCGACGGTGACCTCTTCCTTCGACTCTGTCACACGGGTAACACGGGCCGCTTGACCTCGGAAGGCGCCGCCATGAATCTCCACGATACTACCTTCTTCGATGCCGGCAGTCGCCGCCTTGGGCTCAAGGTAGGGAAGCACATCGCCCAGTGGCGACTCGCCGCCGAGCACCTTGCGGCAGTTCTTCATCGGCGTCGTGGAGACACCGACCCTGCCGATGAGCTTCTCGACGTGGTGCAATGCCGAGGCTTCGACGAAGATGTAGCCACGCATAAAGTGGGGGCTGAGCACACCGAAGATCTCATCCTGGATCTCCTTTAGTGAACCACTGCCAGAGAGTCGGGCCTGAATCTCTCTAGCTACGTTCTGCTCTTGACCGATGGAGGTCTTGAGGATGTAGAGGTATGAAGAGACGTCTCCATACATCTCGCGCAACTGCGGGGTAGAGTACTCCCTCTCTTGTATGCTGCCTGGGTCGATCCACTCGTAGCCCTTGTACAGGCCACGAGCATCGACCTCCTCGACGGAACTGACGAAGAGAATTGGTGTGACTTCGTTGAGACGGTTCTCGTAGGCTAGGCCACGAGCATCTCCCGCGCGCACATACTGTAGGTTGTCAGCCCCGATGCCGGTGACTTCGGTTACCCTAGCCACCACCGCATCTAGGTCCTCGGTATCTCCGATGCCGTAGATTCCATCCCAGGCGCCAGGGAAGTCAGCAACTCCGTCGCCGCGCTGCATCAGCAACACTCTCTCTCCATTTCGGATATAGACGGTGAATGCATCTGACATTTTTTTCACCTCACTCAGTCAACCAATTGAAGAAAGATGGGAAGGCGCTGTCCATAAGCCACAGCATCACGAATCCGATGGCACCGAGGATGAACATCCCGATACCGCAGACAATCACAGTCTGGCGAAACTCCTGCTTGGACGGCTTCCTTGCCATCTTGAGGATGCGAGCATATGGGCCGGTCTGAAGGCTGCGAACACGACCCTCAATATCGTTCTGCCAGCTCTGAACAGTATCCTCGATGACCCCTGCATTTGAACTCTCGATAGCCATCACTAACCCTCGAAGCGACCCGGCGACCGACAGACTCCATTTAAGCACGCCGGGCGAGCCCTAAGGGGCTCGAAATAAAATCAGAGTGAGAATCAATTCACGAACTCGACAGTACGGTCCCTGAGGTTGCGTATCTGAGTGTGCCGCGATGCCCCATCTATCTGCTCACTCTTCACGCCAGTCAGTACGAGCAGAACCCTGAGATTGTCCCCCATTGTGTCATCAGTAGTAGCACCCCAGATAATCCGTGCATAGGGATTCACCTTATCACGAATCAACTTGGCGCACTGCTCGGCGTCTCCGAGTGACAGCGTAGGACCTCCGACCACATTGACCAACGCCCCTCGAGCATCGGAGATGTCCATATCTAGCAGAGGCGAATCCAGAGCTGCCTCGGTGGCCTTCTCGGCCCTACCCTCTCCGTGAGCCTCGCCGAGTCCGATGACCGCCACTCCTCCGCCATTCTCCATTACGGAGCGAAGATCCTGGAAGTCGAGGTTGACGACACCCTCCTTCGAAAGCATCTCAGAGACCCCGGCAATACTCCTCATCAGTAATTCATCCGCGACGCGGAATGCAGCGTCGAGGGGGAGGTCACGAACCCCCTCGACCTCGAGAAGACGCTCGTTGGGCAGTACGACCACTGTGTCGCACACCTCCCGCAGTCTCTCCAAGCCCCATTCTGCATTCTGCTTTCGCAGCGCTCCCTCCGACATGAAGGGATAGCTCACCACAGCGATGGTCAGAGCTCCGGCCGATTTGGCTAGCCGAGCAACTACGTGTGCACTCCCTGTCCCAGTGCCACCTCCCAGTCCCGCTGTGATGAATGCTAGATCGCAGTCTTCAATCTCCGTCTTGAGCGCGCGCTCAGACTCGTATGCGGCCTGCTCACCCTTCTCTGGATCGCCGCCTGCGCCCCTGCCTCTGGCAGAGCGCCCTATCAGCACCTTGTCCCGGACATTGACCCTCAACAGGTGCTGAGCGTCGGTGTTCACCGCCAGCCCTCTGACGTATGTCCCGTCGAACAGATCCTCGAGCTCTAGCCTCGCCACGGTATTGGAACCGCATCCTCCACAGCCAAACACACGTATCTTAGGCTGCAGGGATTTGAGCAGACTCTTCAGTTCCGCATCGTTCTTCCTGTCGTGCTGGTCGTTCGGTGTGACATTGCCATCTCTGTCAGCCAGAGCCCTCTCGACGATGAAGTCCACGAGGCCGAGGCGAGTCATAGAGAGGATAACCGTTACCCCCCGCCTTCGGCGGGTAAGGCGTGTTTCAGCGGGGCTGCTACAAGGCCACTATCCCAGCAGCTGATTCCGTGTACTGACGAAGCGCGAGAGGAATGTGTATACTCCTCCCCAAGCGGAGATGGCGAGAGTGGCCGTCATACCGTTGAGGTTGCTGTTGCCCAGCATGACCCAGCTGGCATAGCCTGTGTCGGAGAGATCAAAACCGACTCCACCGGAGTAAGCCTGCCAGGAAGCAGCGACCAAGCAAGCCATTGTCAGTACCATGCGGTCGGCGCGGCCGAAGCCGCCATAGATCCTGTCAAGTCCGACTGACTGGGCCTGCGTCCCCATGTAGGATCCGAACAGGGTCAGTACCGCTGCTACAGCTCCCGAACTCGGGTCGCTGACGAAAGCCGCATTCATCCCTATAGCGATGAGCAGGCCTACGTCAACAACCCTGTCGATGGTGTGGTCGAGGAAGTCTCCGTACGGTCCCGCGATTCCTTGCTGCCGGGCCAGAGCACCGTCTAGCGCGTCGAGCACACCGGCTAGAAGTATCAGCAGGACTGAGCCCCCAATCATCATCGCGCCGTTACTGTTCATCCCGGCCCCCGAGATTAGCCAGAAGGCACCGAGGGCGAGGATTAGGCTGGTCCAAGTCAGGATGCTAGGGTCAAGATTTCCCAGTTTCAGGACCAGCGGCTCGATTGCCTTGGTCCAAGTCCCTCTCATCCTCTCGAACACCGTCACTCCTCCATCCTGGCTACCCAGTCAATCAGCGGGCCCGGGCTAGTCGGCTTGAAGCCATCTGCTATCCAGTCGGAAAGCGAGGTGACGATTGAGTCGACGCTGTCATGCGAAGTATCGAACTCACACCATGGGGCATCACCTTCTCGCTCGTTCCAAGCACCCCCCAGTAACTCCCACTCGCAGTTCGCCTGCACCTTCTCGACCGAGTACCCTCTCCTCGAAAGTCTGGATTCAAGAATCTTTGGCGAGCAGCGTAGCACTGCCATAGCATCACAAGGAAGGTGATGGGAGAGGTGACCGTCCACCACTATGACCCCGTCAGGAGGAGATTTCCACTCATGAGCGAGCGCATCATGCAATGCGTCAGTGTCGATGACCCTCGCCCCGTCGGCTGGATCGATCTCACCTAGCAAACTGTTCTGCTCGGCTAGAGATTCTACTGAAACTACGGTACATCCACCATCGGATAGCATCCGCGCCACCGTGCTCTTTCCAGTCCCGGGCGTGCCGGTCAGGGCCAGTCGGAAGCCACCGCTCACATTCCAACCGGCCAGTAGGGATACCATCAACGCTACGCGTGGCAGGCGCAATATTGACCATCCTCCCTACCAGCGCTAGGTATGAGCGGCATGTCAGGAGGCACCATCAGTTGGGTTCGCGCCATGGATCCAAGAGACACTAAACTGAATCTCTTGTTGCTGGCTATACCGGTCACTCTCTATTTCCGATATGTCGAACACGACCAATCTATGGCATTCTTCTCTTCTCTAGTGGCAATAATGCCTCTGGCCTTCCTAATGGGAAGGGCCACAGAGGAGATTGCTATACGAACCTCTGAGTCCTTGGGAGGTCTCCTGAATGCGACATTTGGAAACGCTGCGGAAATGATCATTGCCCTGCTCCTAATTTACAGAGCGTATCAAGAGACTGATGCAGAGGTCGAGATGTTCTACGTCCATTTGGTACAAGCTAGTCTGATAGGAAGCATTCTCGGGAACCTTCTACTCGTTATGGGATTAGCATTCGTTTGGGGAGGTATACACTACACCGAACAGAAGTTCTCTGAAACTCAGGTGAGTTCAAACGGCTCTCTTCTACTTCTAGCCATGATTGTACTAGTAGTTCCATCTGTGTTCAACTATACAGTAGGAGGGGAACAAGGGGCCGAAGGAGTAGCCAATCTCAGTCACATCGCGGCTCTGGTCCTACTCCTGATGTATGGATTGTTCCTGTTTTTCCAATTCAGGACACACGTCGAACTATTCGCAACGGAGACACATGATCACGAGGAACCCGAGATGAGCCAGCGTGACGCCATCATCCTCCTAGTAGCTGCAACTGTCCTAGTGTCTTGGATGGCTGAAATACTAGTCCACTCCGTAGAGGCAGCCGCTGAAGAAGTAGGATTACCACATCTGTTCATCGGCGTGATTCTACTACCTCTTTTCGGTAACGCAGCCGAGCACTTCACTGCGGTCTCTGTGGCGGCTAAGGACAAGATGGACCTTTCTTTCGCCATCTCGATGGGATCATCCACCCAGATTGCTGTCTTTGTCGCTCCACTGATGGTATTAATTTCTTGGATTCTGAAAGTTCCACTGACCTTTGATTTTGGAATGCTAGAGACTGTATCTGCATTCCTAGCCGTACTAATTGTGAATATCATAGCTTCAGACGGCAAATCGAACTGGCTAGAGGGAGCAATGCTGCTTGGCGCCTACGCGGTCTTAGGTGCAGCCTTCATGTTCCACCCCTGAACATTGAGTAGTGGATCCTGTATGATGGACACAGAGGATTCAATGAGCAGGAGCAACACGAGAAGCCCGTGAGCCCAGACAACGACACCAGCCCGCAACGGCAAGCACTCGCTATGTCCGTACATCTGGGCACGGCGTCCGGCGCGCTTTGGGCGCTGCTTTCTTTGGAAGCGATTTTTGTCGAGGACTACCGGATGGCCTTCTTCTGGATGTTCCTCGCGATGGTGGTCGATTCGGTGGATGGACCGCTGGCTAGGAAGGTCGATGTCAAGCGTCATGCGCCACAGATCGACGGAGCACGACTCGACGACATTATCGACTACATCAACTACACTTTCGTCCCCATTGTCCTTCTAATCCACGCCGGCTGGCTCCCTGACCCAGCCTCTCTATGGGCAGCCATACCTCTCGTGGCAAGCGCCCTAGCGTTCACCAACACCGAAGCCAAAGACACCGAGGACGGCTTCTTCCTCGGCTTTCCGTCCTATTGGAACGTCTTCGCCTTCTATGTCGTGGTCGCAGCTCCCGCTGGTAGCGAGTGGTATGTGCTCTTGCTGATATTGGTGTTCAGCGCGCTGAGCGTGATGCCAGTCCGCTTCGTCTACCCGAATCGGTACGACCGACTGCGCTGGTTCTTCATCGGTGGTGGCATTGTTTGGATTGCATCGATGCTGCTCATCGCTATGCAATATCCGGACGCTCCTCAACTGCTAGTGCTCGCTTCGATGGCTTATCCAGTGCTGTATCTCGTGCTCTCATTGTGGCTGGATCGAGAGTGAATCAGTCCCTACCCTATGTTCGGTATTCGCGCTCTTCCAGATCGTTGTAGTAGTGCTTACCCAGTTCAGACCCTTTCTCGGCAACCCACTCGCTGAATGAGATTTCTCCGAGTGGCTCTTCATCAGAGGCGACAAGGCCCTGCATCAATCCGCGTATCTCGGCACGAGTAATCACCATGTCCTTGAGGAACAGCCCCATGACCCTGCCAGCCATCCAAGCCATGATTGCGGGCATCGGGAGTATCAGACGTCGCACTCTCATGCTTCTGCCGATTAGCTTGATAAAATCCTTGTAGAGATAGGTCTCCGGACCAGTGGCATCGCGAGTGATGTCATCGTCACGGGCACCCAGTTCGATGGCAATCCTCGCAACATCCCCAACATGGACCGGCTGTATGAGGTAGTTCCCCCATCCGAACAACCCGAATACGGGGATGTATCGAAGCATCCAAGCGATGTTGTTGACGAGTACGTTCCTGCCCCCTCCAAACAGTACCGTCGGACGAACGATGGCATACGATATTCCACAATCCCTAAGCAACTTCTCGGTAATCACCTTACCATGGAAATAGGACCACTCCGGGGCTTGCTCGGGGTGGGCGACACTGAAGTGTACAATCCTCCTTACGCCCGCCTCCTTCGCCGCCTCAAAGATTAGCCTGCAGTTCTCAGTGGCTATTTCATGGCCGAACTGCTTGCTGTGGTGGTTGTAACGCACCCAGTACGTGTTGTACAGCACATCCGCACCGCGCAACGACTCTACCAGCGCTTCATGATCCTGGAAATCTAGAGGATGGACCTCTACTCGCCCACCAAAGGGATCGTCGCGACCGACGGCGTTGGTCAGAGTGCGCACTCTCTTGCCCTCATCGAGTAGCTGATGCGCAATCCACCGTCCGGTGTAACCGAACGCTCCTGTCACTACATGCAGTTCCTCTGCCATGGTCCGGCCACCTTCTGAAGCATGAAAAACTAACGGGCAGAACCTTCTGCCTCAGAACTCAGAGTAGTAATCGGAGACGGCATCCTCGAGATTAGATCCCGCTGCAGACTCATCGACGCTAAGGGTCACTCCATCCCTACGGAGAGCCTGCCCTTCAACCACTACATCAAGACAGCGTGCGCCGCTGTAGATTAGGTTAGCCAACAGCCTTCTGCCGTCACGCCCCCATGGCCTCATCCTGACATCATCGAGATCCCAGGTCACCCAGTCGATTGAGTCCTTGGTCGCAAGTTGCCATGTCTCCACCGGATCAAGTATTCTAGCATCCCAGTGATCGTGTCTTTGAACCAAACTAGCAGCCTTTGATTCAGCTCTCATATCAAGTGAGTTGTTACTAGCCGCTCCGTCAGTTCCTAATCGCACATCTACTCCTGCCTCGCGCATAGCAGGATAGGACATTGTCCCACCACACGCGAGTTTCTGATTTGAAGTCGGGCAGTGAACGGCATGTGCATCATGCCCGGCCAAAATACGCATCTCTTTCTTGGTCACCCAACCACAGTGAGCGCAGACTGTCGAACCATCGGAAAAGAAATCTAATGAATCAAGATATTCTATTGGATACATTCCATGTTCAGCATGGCAATCAGCTACTTCCTTCCTCGTCTCAGAGGTATGTATGCTCAGCGTACATTCGGTTGCCTTTGCCACATCGGAAGCTTTCCTCAGTATCTCCTCATTACAGACATAAACAGAATGGGCCCCAATTCCATATTCAATTCTCCCAGGCCTAGGTGAAGGTCCTCTAATCAGATTCTCCATGTGCCGCAAAGCATCTCCTGAGTCGGGCTCAAAGTTCGGAGTAAGCCCATCAGTAATTGGACCACAGAGTTTCGCTCTCAAACCAGTTTGCGCTAGGGTTTCTCCAATGACTTCAGTATGGAAGTACATGTCACAAGCGAAAGTAGTCCCGGTAGCAATCAGTTCTGCAGCAGCAGCTCTAGTGCCCACTTCAACAAACTCTGGTGTTAGGTATTTCTCCAAAGGAAAGATTGAGGTCTCAAGCCACTCCATCAACGGTAGACCCTCACCCATCGAGCGATTGAGTATCATCGCGAGATGGGTGTGCCAGTTCTGCAGCGAGCGCGTGACCAGCCGAGCAGAGCCATCAATCGTCTCGACGACGTCCTCGTCGCCCCTGCTCTTCGAGTACGAGCCATCGGGGTGCAGCAGGAAGTCACCTTGCTGGACGCCACCATCATGGTCGATTAGCCGAGCCCCGGTGATTCGCCGCACACCCTCTTCCATGGAATCGCCAACGGCTAGTCCACCTCAAGGTTCTCTATGTGAGAACTGCTCAGTTACTGGGTTTAGGTAAGAAAGGCATCAACTTGTTAGCAAGAGCCCCCAAGTTTCGAGTCTGTATCCAAGTCTTACCGGATCCTGATAATTTCAAGACAACAGCCTCTCCTCCGAAAATGGTAGTCTTCCAAGATCCTGCCCTTTGAGCTTCATAGGATACCCCTTCAGTGAATGCCACGAGATGTCCGTTGTCGACAATTATTGGCGCATCAGGAGTCACTTCGACCTCTTTGATGGCCCCATATGAACAGTAGAAGACCTGTCCCGGACCACCTTCTGAGAAAGCCCTCAGGAAGAAGGCACCCTCTCTGGAAAATAGTGCCTTGGCGCCTTGGAATTTTGTATCATACTGAACATTAGGGGAGCAGGCCATGAAGGCCCCGCCTTGCATGAACATGTTTTGACCAGGCTCCAAGTCGAATGTGCAGATATCTCCAGGAGACGAAGGAGCCATTGAAATCCATCCACCAGAAGATCCTGCTGTGTATGTATTGATGAAGAAAGACTCTCCTCCCAAAGCGGACTTAATGAGTCCACCAATCAGACCTCCTTTCGAAGCTCTGCCTGTTTCAACATTCAAACCAGAAGACTGGGCCACCATGGCACCAGGCTCGACTTTAATCGACTCTCCAGAACCGAGGTTGGCAGTCATCAGTGTAAAGGCGGGTTGGAATTCGTAATCTACATCCATGCGTGCGCGCTGTAGGCCTAACTTTTCAAATGTTGTTTAGCAATGGTAATGTGCTAAACAACACATTTCGCGTTGAGCACACTCACCTTTTTTCCCTCCGAGTTCCGCATCCAACACTCTACGATATCCCCTTCGTGCATTGGCCCGACACCCTCTGGGGTGCCGGTCCAGACAAGGTCGCCAGGCAAGGGCTCGTACCAGTCATGCAGGTACCCGAGGATCGACTCCACAGAGTGTACCATCAACTCGGTAGAGGCGTGCTGCCTGACCTCGCCGTTGACCGACAGGCAAATCTCGACCGGCCGCGGGTCCCAAGCTGTCCAAGTCCCTAGCACTCCAGAGCCAGCGAAGCCCTTACCTTCGAGCCACGGCCAACCCTTCTTCTTGGCCAGTGTCTGACGAGTCCTGTTGGTGGTATCGTTGCCAACACACATCTCCACCGGCTCAAGGTCCTCGCCGAGCCGGATTACTAGTTCCACTTCATGGTCGATGTGGTCCTCAGCCGAGCTCAGGGCGACAATGTTGTTTCCATTCTCATCAGCCTCGGTCAGAGCGGTCGGTGGCATCAGGAAGAAGCGGGGGTAGTCGGTGATGTCACCATAGATCTCCTTGGCGTGCCCCACGTAGTTGCGGAACACCGCCCATCCCACCGCCATGGCGCTTCCAACACCTACAATCCCATTATCGCATCGCTGCCGAATTAAGCAGGTTGAAGACTCTCCCTCCACCGAGGCGCATCGATGGCCGAGGACCCCTACCGAGTCCTAGGCGTCTCCAGCGACGCCAGTGATGCCGAGATTAAGCGGGCCTACCGCAAACTCGCCCGGCAGTACCACCCTGACAGGAACCCGGACGATGCAGCGGCTGAGGAACGCTTCAAGGCGATACAGGCTGCCTACGAGAATGTCGGAACTGCTGAGGAACGCAGGGAGTACGACCAGCGCAGGCGCATGGAGGATATGTTCGCCGGAGGAGGCTTTCAGAGCAGCCCGTTTGGAGGAGGCTCCGGAGGCGTCGATTTAGGTGACATAATCTCGCAGTTCATGGGAGGGAGAGGCGCCCCGGGAGGCTTCGATACGAGGTCCTCACGTGGCTTCGGCGGTCAGGCCCAAACCCCTCCCAATGAGCCCGCACAGCCAACAAGGGGGGCAGACATCGAGGCAGGACTCGACATCTCACTCGAGCAAGCCTCGCAGGGAACTGAGGTAAAATTCAGCCACCGCAGGCTAAGGCGCTGCGAGAAGTGCAAAGGCTCGAGTTTCGGAAAGTCACGTCGCTGCGCACCGTGTAATGGCACGGGAGTTCAGACCAAGGGCAGCACACTCACTGTGAAGGTCCCACCCAATGCCGAGCACGGTCAGTCACTCCGTCTCAAGGGTATGGGGCACGAGCATCCTGAGGGAGAACCGGGAGACCTGCTGATTACCCTGAGACTGGATGCTCAGGAGGGGCGGCGCTGGGAGGAAGGCAGGTTGGTCCAAGAGGTCCCAGTACCGGTCACGACACTGCTTCTAGGCGGGAAGGTGCGAATCTCTACACCAGTCGGGAAGAGGGTGCAAATCGATGTGCCTGAAGGTACTCGTATAGGCGACCGCAGGAGGCTGCAAGGCCATGGCCACTCCGGTGGACCACTTGATATCGAGTTTATCTTGGACCAACCCAATGCCCTGAATAAATCCCAGCGCAAAGCGCTGGAGAGACTCAGAGACAGCGGGCTGTGAACCGCACACAACCTGTCAAATACCCGTCTTCTGCGGCCCTCAACATGCGCGACTTCGCCCACGTCGCCGACTTCCTCGTACCGAGGCGCAGGCAGGCACACATCGTCGTCATCCTACTATCCCTGCTGATGCTTCCCGGAATCTCAGCCACGTTCAGTCCAATCGACATAGAGTCCTACGACATGGAGTCGCCAGAGCTTGACGCAAACGAGGTCCTCATGGAGGAGTTCTCATCGGCCGGAGGAATCGAGGCCTTTGGAATCTTCATTCGTGACCCGAGTCACTTCGGAGAGCCTGACTCCGATGTCACGATGATTGCCGACTACACCGGTCATGGCCTAGGGGTGACCGACCTCAAGGGAGGGGTACTCAACCTCACCGTACTGAGGGAGATTGATGCTAAGGCCGAGTACCTGAGGCAGCACGAAATTTCCGAGTTCTACCTCTTGTTCGCATCCCAAATCACCGGTGAGTCCGTGGTCGGCATACTCGACCTCGCTACCGATTTCAGGGCATTCATGTCGGGTCAATCAGCTTTGACTAGCCCCAGAATCGACCCCGAGACCCTGACTATGGCCCCGCCGTCCACTGACTGGGTCGACTGCGGTGCCCTCGAGTGCCTGTCATTCGATGACGAGAACCTCACTCAGGCCCACATCGACCTGGCTGCACACAGGTTGGCCAATTACAGTTCAGGAGCTTTCCTCAGACTCCTGTCCAAGGATCGTGGATTCACCCCAGACCCATCAAGTCCGGTTCTCGGACCTTACAATCACCAACTCCTTGCGGACGGAACCATCGCTGCGGAGGAATGGGGCCCAGGGCGTTGGTCAGCATCTTCTGCGTGGTTACTCATTAACTTCGACAGAGAGGCCATGCAGAGCAACGGCTGGTCATTCTCGTGGCTGAACTCCAGTTCCGATTCGGATTCCGGATACGAGCGGGACGGAGTCACATTTGAGACCAAACCGATACACAATTCGGTCGAGCAATGCCGTGAGAGGGCTCTAGCGGGCGAGGAACTCTGCTCAATGGAATGGCTCTACTTGGCCCTCGAGGAGGATTTGAGATCAACTGATGAAATGGTCGTCACTCTGATGTTCGCTGAGGGTGTAAATGTCGAGATAAACAGAGAATTGCTCTCTAGCGCTCATCTGATTTTGATTATGACACTGGTGGTGACCATTCTGCTGTGGCTCAGTCTCAGGAGAGTATCGGATGTGGCCATAGTCGTGGTTGGTCTAGTATTGTCACTGATGTGGATGCAGGGATTGATTGGATGGGCAATCATCCTCGGTCAGAGATACGGGATGGAAGTGATATTCCGTTCACAGTTCTCCAACCTCTTACCAATCTTAGTACTCGCCCTGGGTATAGACGACAGTCTGCACGCTCTGCACAGGTACAAGGAAGAGAGGAGGGAAGGAGCCAATCCCGAACTGGCAGCCCACATCTCGTTAAGCAGAGTCGGCCGGGCTATTCTTTTGACCTCGACCACCACTATCGTAGCGTTCATGGCCAATATGACCTCGAACATAGCCGCGC
>JAAZXI010000020.1 GCA_014240285.1 Methanobacteriota archaeon | reverse complement strand
TTACCCACCACTTATTCGCCAAGATATTTACTCTTGACAAAAGCCCATGTAAAACATGAGCACTTAGGATCCCCTTATCACACTTTCGTGCAGTGTAAAGGTTTCGCGCCTGCTGCACCCCGTAGGGTCTGGATTCGTGTCTCAGAATCCATCTCCGGGCGATGTCTCTCAACACCCGTACGCGTAGATGGCTAGAGGGTACATTACACCCCCTACAACCTGATACGCCGCAGGCCCATCCTATGCCGCCGGAGCTTTCATCCACCCACCGTTCCAGGCGTGGTGAACTATGGGGTATTATTCTCAGTTTCCCGAGGTTATCCCCCAGCATAGGGCAGGTTACCCACGTGTTACTGAGCGGTACGCCGAGTCCCTAAGACTCGCGACTCGCATGGCTTAATCGAACTCCAATAGCGGTAGCCTCCGGCAGGATCAACCGGATTTCGCGTGAGCGGAATCACATGATCCTTGCAGAGTCTGTTTATCACAAGTTGTCACTAATTGGTTATTGGCGCAGATGCACTTCATTCATTGAAATGTAATTTATCTGCTTCTTGCACCCCCTGTATCGGGGGTCAAGTCATAATTGTGGTTAACCTCCTCAACCACGAACTGGTTCGTGGCCGCACTTCCTCGGCAGCGCCATACCTGAAGGAGGATATCATCGCACTAGGTGCTCAATCTCCAACGCCGGTTTGACGCAGCGTCCCGCCGACCGTCCTACGGTATTTCAACGTGACGAGGGGGGCTGGAATGGCATCGCTGAGCAGTGCGACGATTATCTACTCAGTCGGCTCCGAAGAACTCGCGTAGAGCCGGGTGCATTTCCATGGCCTGCTCCTTCTGGATTTGCTCGTACGTTCGTAAGATTATACCTACGGCTAGGAGCAGTCCAGTGCCGGTCGCGTTACCCACAGTCCCGAGCAGATCTGCGCCAGATGCAAGCAGACCGACAAAGGCACCGGAGAACAGGGTCACGGGTGGAATGTAACGCTGGAGGATACGCTCGAGGACGACGGGGTTCTTGCGGAATCCGGGGATCTGCATTCCGGTGCGCTCGATCTGCTTGGCTACGTCCTTGGCGCCCATGTTGGTAGTCTCGATCCAGAACTTCGCAAACACAGTAGAACCGGCGGTCATGAAGAAGACGTAGACGAAGACGTGAATCATGATTTGGCCCAGGCTATGGCCGTAGGCGTCGCCTGTCTGATTGAGCAATGGAATCAGCCAGTCCCCTACTCCGTTGACCATTGACGAGTACCATGCAAAGCCATCAGTCGGAGTGGTAGCACCGGGCTCATAGGCTCCGAACCAGTGAGCTTTGCTCCCCCATCCATTCCGACCTAAAATCGGGACAGTTGAGAGCACTGGGTGGCTCCAGAACAGCAGGGTGAACATGTTGACGTTAGCGAGCAGAGCGGCCATCAGGATGACCGGTATGTTGCTTGCATAGACGAGGCGAATTGGATACTGCCCCCTGTGGCCACGGACCTTGCCATGAGTCAGCGGCAGCTCAAGCTTGCTAGACTCGGCGTAGGCCACCACTAGGAAGACGATGATCGAGGAAGCGAGGGCGGCAAGCGGGTTGGCGTGATTGAGCAGTATCAGTTCAAATCCGTTCTCGGACACCAGTTCGGAATTGGTCGCAGTTCGCAGAGTGTAGAAGATCATTGGCAGGGCTCCCGAAGGCGGGTTGTCGATGCTCAGTGGAGAGCCTTGGACCACAGGGAGTGGAGACAGCGTTCCGACGAACGTCGACTGTGCCACCCCTGCGGCTATGAACAGAGAGATACCGCTGCCAATTCCCCACTTACTGACCAGCTCATCGAGCAGGAACACTAGGTATGAGCCGATGAACAATTGGGAGACAATAATGGCATTAGCCCATCCGAGGCCGTACTGCCCGATGACGCTCTCACTTGGGTCGAGGAAGCCGTAGACTTGGGGGATTGACTCGACAGGGATCATGAACAGGACTAGGAGCTTCTGGACGCCTTGGTACAGCTGCTTGTCGCTGGAGTCCTGCAGGTCGAGTTGGATGATTTTGGCCCCAGCGAACAATTGCATGATAATCGAGCCCGTGACGATTGGGCCTATCCCCAGGTGCATGATCGAACCAGAGGCACCGGCCATGATAGCCCGGAACGACGAGAAGATGTCGAGTGTCGAGTCCGAGAGCCCGTAGATCATCACGTTGGTCATCATGAAGTAAATGATGAGTACCAGAGTAGTGGTCCACATCTTCTGGTTGAACCTGACGTGCCCTTCGGGCTTAGTGATGCTCGGATAGACATCGACTAGTCGTGACAGGCCGTACAGCCTGCTTGACTCATTGCCTGAATAATTGAGGCAGACTATGGACATCGATGCGCCGAGACCGAGCAGTGCCACACCGACCAGCAGGAACCCGACTGCAGCCTTGTCGACCCAGCCCCAGTAGGCGAGACTGAGTACGAAGGCGAGCCAGATTAGTCCCTTGAGAGATTTACCCAGATACGGGATTTCCCTGATGGCCTCAGGCAGGTCCCTCATCGCCGCCCACATCACGTAGCCAGCGTAGAAGAAGGAGATGAGGAGCATCTTCAGAGCACGCGTCTGCTCGTCAGGTGCCCCGTCAAGCAGGTCGCCCCTGAGCCAGTAGAACAGAGCGCCCCAGTAAATGATGGCCATAACGCCTATGCCAATCCAATTGGGACGGCGCTCGACCATGCGGCTCACTCCTCTTCCCACTCGACCCCGTCGCCGTCGCTGTCGTCCCCGACAGTGACGGACCCACCAGCGGCCTCGACCTTCTCGATGGCGCGCGCGCTGGCCTCTGCGACGGTGATGTGGATGGCGCGGTCGATCCGGCCCTTACCGAGGAGCTTGTCATAACCCATCTCGCTGAGGTTGATGGAATCGCCATCAGCGAGGGCTTGAACTTCCTGCGTGTTGATTGATATGTTCACATTGCGCAGGCTAGGGTGGCGGTTGAAACCGTGCATCCCCCAATGTCCGGGCATGTACTTCAATCGGGTCATTAGCCTGTGCTTGTTGATTCCGGCATTGCCGCGGCCGCCTCTCTTACCGGCTCCGCGACCGGCCTTCTTGCCGCGACCGTGGTATCGACTTCGACCTCGGAACTTGTTCGTTCGTGAAACCATGTGAATACCTCAGATCATCCTTCCGACCAAGTCGGTTATCGCCTCGCCCCTAAAGCCGAGCGCGCCGCCTGCGACGAAGCTGCGCTTGATGCCGCCCCATCCTTTGGTACCTCTTGGCGGGTGTAGTCGGAAGACGGGTTTCATTCCCTCGACGTCGCTGGTTCGCGCATCGCCAGATGCGATGGCTTTCGAAAGTACCTTGATGGTCGAGTACTCGCTGCCGGACTTGACGACTTTGTTGGTGATTGATTTGTCACCAATCATCCGACCTCGTTCTGAAATCAGGTTGGAGACTGTGTCTGCGTCGACCTCTCCCCAAGTCACGTAGTCCTTCACCTTGTGCAGCATTCCTGCGTAAGCCGGAGTGTCGGGTATTAGGACGGCGTGGTTGACTTTAGTCAGGTTGAGCATTGACATGGTGTCGCGAATCTTCGGTTTGACGCCGCGGTCGCTGCGAACGCGGATTACGAGGAAAGTCATCTGATGGACCTCCCCTCAGTGATGTTGAGTCGGAGACGATCCGCCTCGGTGAGTCGGGTGCGATTGAGCTCGACCAGTGCGTTGAATGTGGCGCGGGCGAAGTTGATGGTGGTGCGGGTCTGGCCGGCGGAGCGCGACCAGACGTCAGTGATGCCAGCTAGGTCGAGAACCCTGCGGCCGTAGTCTCCTATGACCAGTCCCTTTCCGGCTGGTGCAGGCATGAGTGTGATTCGAGTAGAACCGGAGTGGCCGGTCACCTTGAACGGGATGCTCGTGCCCGGACCCTCTGAGGATTCCCACGAGCCGTTTCCACGCATCACAGTGATGAGATTGAGCTTGGCCTTGTCGATGGCCTTACGGATGGTGCTCGCCACTTCCTTGCCCTTACAGACCGATATTCCGACGTAACCATCTCCGTTACCGACCACGCACAGGACGTTGAATCTCACCCTGCGGCCCGAGTCGGTCATCCTCTGAATCATGTTGACCGAGAGTACGTCGTCGGTCAGATCCGGGAGGAGTGCGTCAACAATCTCGACCTCGCGTATCGGTAGACCAGTGTCCAATGCCTGCTCGTAGGTGTAGACCTGTCCGCTCGCAACCATGCGGCCGAGGCGCGTGCGGGGCTGCCATGCCCTGAGTGCGGCCAATGGGTCAGGGCCTCGGCGGCGGCGGGCGTCGCCCTCCTTTTCCTCCGGAGGAGCTAGGGCCATGGCCAAGCCGGGGGCTAGGTTGGCGGGTTCCTCGGTGGGCTCTTCTGTGGATTGCTCAACCGTCTCTTCGCTCATACTAGGCCCCCTCTATCGCTTTCTTCGCCGCTTCGACCGCCGCAGCGATTGAGTCGTCGATGTGAGTTCCATTGATTCTGTCGTCGTCCGGCAGGACTTCCTCGCCGTGCGGCACGTCCAATCCTGCGTCCACCATCCCTCTGAGGGCAGAGAATATGCGGCTGCCTGGAGATGATGCTGCAAGGCCGATGTCGAGTATTGCGCTGTCGTGACCTGCGGCGATGGCCGATTTGGCTAGGGCGTATCCGGCGACATAACATGCCGGGACTGACTTCCTCGAAGCATCGGCGGGCCAGCCGTGCTTAGCCAGCGTATTGCCGCTGACCGAGGCTAGGATGCTGTCACCACCCCTCCCAAACTCAACCAACTGGCAGGTCACCTGGGTATTGGAAACCCTGACGACTGCCCGGGGCACGCCGCCTCTGAGCATTCTCATACGGCGCCTGTAGTCGGTCCTCCCGTTGCGTCGGCGCTTGAAGCGCAGCCTCTGGCTCTTGCCATGTGCCATCACTCATCACCTCCCAGAGCTATGCCGTCGAGTTCGATGTTAGATCGCATGTGCGCAATCGACCTGTACGAGCCACCCTTCGACTTTCGGTAGTAGTAGCGGTATTGCGACGGGTTCAGGGTCTCGCTGGCACGCAGTGACTTGAGCTCCCTGCGCTGGGCCCGAATCAGACTCATCCAGCGCTGCTTCCTCGGATTGCGCGAGTTGGCACTACCTTTGCGCGAGCCATGTCCCTTACGGCGGCCCTTCGACCTCTGGGCTGCAGCCTTGCGGGCTCGTACGCGGCTGGTTCCCTTGATTGGCTTGGCCTTAATCAGGCCCTCCTCTATGAGTTCACGGATATCGTCCTTCTGGACAGCACTGGAAATCTCGTCGAGGTAGTCTGGGTGAATCCAGACGCGGTGGATGCCTACCTCCCTGCCTTCTTTCCTTGAGAGTATCTGAGCAGCCATCCGCTTCTGGTTGGTAATCATCATTGCAAGTCCCCCCTGCGCTCAAAGCGC
Source organism: Methanobacteriota archaeon (assembly GCA_014240285.1). Taxonomy (GTDB): domain Archaea; phylum Thermoplasmatota; class Poseidoniia; order Poseidoniales; family Thalassarchaeaceae; genus Thalassarchaeum. The sequence continues at coordinate 16,922 of JAAZXI010000020.1, read as the reverse complement.
CTCCGGTTTAGCACCCTGAGTCCAAGATCGTCGGCGCGGTCGTGAATCTGGGCCCGCTTCCTGTTGCCGACTCTTGAGCCGATGCGGACTGCCTGACGCTCGGGGTCGATACCGTCGAGGTCTGATGGCTTGTGGGCCATGACCTCCTCAAAGCCTGACGGATGCAGGCCCCTGACCGAAGCGATCTTGCGGTATCCGACCCTAGCCATAGGTGAGCGGTACTTGCGGTTGATTCGTTGGCTGGACTGCATGCCCTTCGGCTTCCTCCAACCGGTCTTCGCAAGCCTTCTGTAACGGAACCACTCCTGCCTTCTAAAGGCGGGCTGCTTCTTCTTCTGAGCTTTCAGTATCTCGATGTCTGAGATAGTCGAGTCATCGAGAACCGGCTTCTGCCGGGCGACATGGAAGTCATCCCACTCATCATCAAAGAAATCATCATCATCGTCATCATCATCATCGAAGGTGTCGTCCTCACCAATCTCCTCCACAGCCTCGCCAATCTCCTCCACAGACGCCTCTTCGGGTTCGAGAACGTCATCAACCAGTCGGGCGACCAAATCGGCCTTCTTGCCAGAGACTGGAAGCTCGCGCTCGCGCAGGAGGTCCTTGAGTTGGGCGACGGTGAATTCCTCGTATTCTGTATCCATGTTATCATGCCCCCTTCGAGATGATGTAAATGCCATCCTGGAATACTCGTCGGTCCCGCTTCTTGATTCTACAAGCGCGCTCGATGTTCGCCGCTGTTTGGCCGACCTTCTCGCGGTCCGCGCCCCTCACAACTACATCGGTCTTGTTCTCCACCCGGACCTCCACTTCAGCGGGGGACCACGGCAACTTGGCCACACGGGGAACTTTCTCCCCGAACAGGTTGTTGATTGTGAGCTTCTTACCGTCCACCTTGAGACTCATCGGGAAGTGGCTGAACACCGCCTTAAGATGGTACTCGAAGCCCTCATCGATGCCACGTGCCATGTTGCGCAGGTGCGCGGCCCAGGTCCCGGCGAGGGCCTTGTCAGAGCGTCGAGGCAGATTAACGAATACCTCGAGTCCGTCATCATCCTCCCTGATCTCTACCTTGTGGTGTCGGAACTCGCGGGATAGTGATTGGCCGTCCTTTGAGACTGTGACCACATCGCCTTCGATGCTCATACTCGCACCCTCGGGAAGTGTGATGGAGTGCGAAATATGGTCTAATTTAGGCATTCTAATTCCTCCTTCAGAAAATGTACGCGAGAAGTCGGCCGCCGACTCTCTCCTTCTTGGCATCATAATGGTTCATGACACCTTGATTGGTGGTCAGAATCAGCAGTCCGAGATCGCGAGCAGGCAGGTACCTTGACTCCCACTTGTCGAACTCCGAGCGCCTGACGGAGTGCCTCGGCTTGATTACGCCGCAGCGATTTATGGCTCCAATAAGCTCAACGCGGAAAGAACCGCCACGGCCGTTGTCTATCTCCTCATACTCGCCAATATAATTGGAGGTCTGCATGATGGACAGCATGCTGCCCAACATCTTGCTGGCGGGGTTGACGGTCACTTCGTAGTGACCAGCTTGCTCGGCATTGAATATGCGCGTGAACGCATCACTTAGGGGGTCAAACTGCATTTTTCTCACCTCACGAATATTTCTTGAATCCTATATCAGGAGCTACATCTCGGAAGCACTGTCTACACAGCCTGAGGCCGTGTCGGCGGATCAGTCCTCGCTTGCGGCCGCAGCGTCGGCAGCCGTTGGAACGCCCAATCTCCTTACCGTGGTCGTGCGCCATCCTTCTCACTCCTCCACTATTTCGAGCTCGTAGAACTCTTGGAACCACAGCTTGCTCTCCTCGCGGCCGACTCTGTGCTTGAGGCCGACCCTCGCACTTCTCTGGCGACGGCGTGAGACCCGGTGCCCTGGCCTCTCGAGGACGACGTTGACGTCCATCCCGAAGATGCCGATGTCCGGATCATACTTCTGCTTCGGGAAGTCGGTGTAGTCCGAGATTCCGAAGGAGAGGTTGCCCTGTGAATCGAAGTTGTAGGATGGCAGGGCGTTCTGGCGGACCCAGAAAGCGTCCTTGAGGAACTTCTGAATCTCCTCCTCACCGCGAATGGTGACCTTGCATCCAATTGGAGCGCCTCTGCGTGTGCCGAGGTCGCGGTTGGTCTGAGTAGCTAGGGTGCGCACAGGCTTCATGCCAGTGAGTACCTCGAGGACCTTCTCGGCGAGCTGCAGTCTCTGACCACCCTCGCCGACACCGATGTTGATGGTTACCTTGGTGATAGACGGGGCCAGCATGGCATTGCCCTCCTCACTCATGATTCAGCCCCCGGGATGTCTGATGCAGCGCCGATGATGAAGACATAATCGGCGATGGTCAGGAAATCGTCGAACTGTACCTCGTTAGCCTTGGAGGAGCGTTTGACATCATGTCCGCGAACTGTAGCGATTTCGCCGATGTGACTACCACCAGTCAGGTATGACTGAGCACCTTCTGCGAATGGAAGGTGAGAGGTAATCTGTTGCTCTGGAAGAGAGATGGTGATGCTGTCGCCGCTCTTGTAGGCCGAGGCGTCGTCCATCAGCAGGTTCCTGCCGTCGTGCAGGTGTAGCTGTGTCTTCGCGCCTTGAATCGTGGTCTTGCCAGTTACGCGGCAGATCTTGCTGCCGCCTGCATTCTTCGGAATAGGGCGGTAGCGCAACTTGCCATTGGTGTCGAGTACGCAGCGGAAGTTCTGCTCGCCGACAGTCAGGACGTCCATCAGACCGACTCCTCGGCCGTCGTCGGTCTCAATGCGGCCATCCACCATGACCTGGCGGGAGTGCAGAATGCGCTTGGCCTCACGACGGGTATGTGCGACACCGAGGACGTCGCGCAAGACGAGAGCTAGGGGCATGCAATTCTCAATGGAGTGCCCGCCCGGGTTGGGCTTCTGCACCCATATGGAGGACTTGCGAGGCAGAGGCCAGCTACGTGGCATGACTAGGCGCTTGATGTGGCTCCTACTCATCGGTGTCACCTCCTGACCTCTCCATCAGTCGCTTGATCCTCAGCGGATCGCCCTCGAAAAGGGAGGTTACCACGAGGTTAGAGGGCCTGATTGGCACGCCCTCCTCCTTGCCGTCAGCGGTGGTAGAGGTGATTCCGTCGACGAAAATCATTCCCCTCTCGGTATCCACACTGGCCACTTTAGCCTTGATTCCGGCACGGCCCCTGGATTGCCCCAAGCGCTTGCCGCGTGAGTCTGTCTTGACGCTGTTCGGGTTGCCGAAATCGCCGCGCAACACCTCAACCTCGTCGCCCGCTCGCACGGTGACGGTCCGGATAGCCTGTAGTTCGGGGTCATCAGTTAGCAAGCGAGCTCGTAGACGCTTGCGCTGGACGTGCAAGGCAGCCTTGCTGCTTGTTCGACGCTGCTTTCCAGGATTCTTGCTCACCATTCTTCTCACCTCACACTATCTGCTTCGCAGTGGCTGCTATGCGTGGCCACCGCTCAGCTGCCTCTCTGCTCACAGGACCTTTGATGTCGGAGCCCTGTACCTCGCCGCGCCTGTTTGTGATTACGCATGCGTTGTCCTCGAACTGGACCCAGGTCCCATCGACGCGCCTGAAAGGACGCGCCTGTCGGACGATGACGGCATCGAAAATCTGACGGCGTGTCTCAGGGGTGCCGCGCCTTACAGTGACGCGAATCATATCGCCTACTCCAGCAGCGGGGTAGCGGCGTGCCACGCCGCCCTTCTTCAGGACGGTGATTAGCTGCACGACCTTCGCGCCGGTGTTGTCCACACAGTCGAGGCGCGCCTGCGTAGGCAGACCGGAGGTTACGCGTCCGGCTATTCCTCTCATTCGGACCCCTCCTTCTCAATGACGCAGAATTTGACGGTCTTCGACAACGGCCTGCACTCCATGATGCGGATCTTGTCGCCCCTACTGACGCCTCCTATGCAAGTAGGCAGGTGAGCGGCATAGCGTCGAGTGCGCTTCTCGTAGCGCTCGTACTTCTTCATATAGCGCGAGGTCTCCCTCTCAACTACAATTGAATCGGTCATCCCAACTGAGGACACAGTGCACTCGATGATTTGGCCGCGCACCCTCAGGCTGCCGTAGAAAGGACAGTTTTCACTGCCGTCCCACTCTCCTCCGGGAGTTCTGACATCTACACCTATGTCTCTCATCTCAGTGCCCCCTGTACCTACGATTGATTCGATCCTCTGGGCGTTGGGTTACGGCTGTGCCGTCTATTACCCCTCCCGAGTCGATGGTGAATGTGATGACGTCCTTTGCGAGGCGGACGCGGCCGTCCTCGGTAAGGACGCGAATGGTCCTGCGGGTCTCGTCTAATACGGTACCTCTGAGGCCAATCAGAGAGGGGTCTGGTGAATCGACCACCGTTATGGTGCGGGACAACCAGGGCATGTGCATCAAATCCCCCATCTAGCGCACCTCCACCTGATAGCCGTTCTGCTCGAGCACCTTAGCGGCCCTCTTCTTGTGATCTCCCTGCAGTTCTATGGTTCGGCCCTTGACAGTGCCACCGCTCGCGCACGCGCCCTTGAGAATCTTGGCGAGCTGGCCCAGATCAATGGCGGTGTCCTCTATTCCCTCGACGATTGTGACCATTTTTCCATACCTCCTTCTTACTACTGAGATTGTTGCTTTCTGCTGTTCCTTCGCTATCTCTTGGCATATGCACAGTTCATCTGGTAGTCCACATAGGTTGCATATCCCAGCCATCTACCCTACTCCTTCTCCTGCTTAATGCGAGTCAGCATCCGCGCTATGCTCCTGCGCGTCTGCTTGTATGCTCCTGAGTTTGATGCCGAGCCACCCAGAGCCTGCTGAGCGCGTAGCTGTAGTAACTCCTCGCGGAGTTCCTCCAGCATTTCCTCTCGCTGATCTGGACTCATCGTCTCGATGTCCCTCGACCTGATGTGCGACATTCACTCCTCCTCCTTCGTTTGCTCGATTCCGGCCATCATGTCGACGACCGAATCGACCACGCCCTCGGCGTCGGCCTCGGGCTGTTCAGTGACAGAAGCCATCTCCTCAGTGGCCTCCTCTTCGGAGACCTCGAAAACAGCGACCTCGGCCAGAGGCGGCAGGCCAGAATCAGCGCGCTCGGTGATGATTATCTCGTGTGGAAGTTTGGCGTCGGGTCGCATAATCTTGACTGTACAGCCAATCGTACCTAACTTCTTGACAGCGGTCGAAAAGCCTGTGTCCATGAACTCGAGGGCGGTCTCACCGCAGAACTTGATGTGTCCATGCTGGAACTTCTCGACTCGGTGACGAGCACCGGTGATCTTGCCGCTGAGAATAACTAGGCAGCCACGAGCGCCTGCATCCATTATCTGCTGGGCCGTGCCGTGTCCGGCGCGGCGGAAGAACCAACCGCGCTCAAGAGAACTAGATAGTCGGCTGGCCATTATCTGGGCGTTGAGGCGGGGCTCGGTGACCTCTTCGACGTCGAGGTGAGGTCGGTCTAGGAAGAAGTCATTCTTCAGGCGGTTGCTGAGTTCGTGGATGACCTTGCCTCGGCGACCAATTACGCGGCCGACCTGTTCTGCTCGTAGGCTAATCTTGGTGCCCTCTGGAGTGCGGTTGAAAGTCAGGCCGCCAAAACCAGCGCGCTCGGTCTCCCTCAGCAGATACTCACGGACGAGCTGCCGCTCGACATTGCGGCCGATGAGGGTTCTGATGGTACTCTGCTGCTTCACATAATCACCTCAGAATACGTCTTCTCCCTCTCCGGCACCGAAGTACTCGAGGAAGATCTCGAGATTGATTTGGTAGTGGTTGCTGGGCGTGGCGCGACCCATGGCTCGAGGACGCCAGTTGGTAGCAACCTGGCCGCGGTGTGCAGCTATGTGCGTAATCGTCATATCCTCAGCATCGAGGGTGTCGAAGCGTTGACGCGCGTTGTCCATGGCGCTGTTAATGAGCTTGATGAACTCCTTCGAAGCCTTGTTCGGATACTTGCCGGGACCCATCTTGCCCTTGCGGTGCCCTGCCATCGTGTTGCCGCCGCGACCCCTGCGGGAGCGACGAGTGTAGGGAATCGCGCGCTTTTTGGCGATAACATCCTCGAGGTACTCTACTGCGGCTGCTGCATTCATGCCTCGGATTGCCTTGGCGATGTGGTAGCAGTGCTTGTGGTGGCAGTCCACGTCGACTGCGCGAGCCGTAACTAGGTTTGAGCCCTCCAACAGCTGGGTGTATCCGGACTGTGGTTGACCTGCTCTCCTGCTCATCACTCTCACCTCACTTCAGCGCCACGTGCTGTGACGAACGGGTTGCTCCAACACCGGGGCCGGTGTGCGTGACCGACTTGCGCGTGTGGGCGAACTCACCCAGCGCGTGGCCAATCATCTCGGGAACTATTTCGGCTCTGACGAAGTTCTTGCCGTTGTGGATTCCGACGGTCGTCCCAACCATCTCAGGAAGGATGTACATGCCGCGGCAGTGGGTCTTGACGACCTTGCCGTCATTGGAACGGATGCGCTCAAGGAGTTTCTCACACTCCGGGCTTAGTCCGCGAGAGAGTGAGCGCTTTGCGCGCGAAGGCATCAGAGTGGCGATGCAAGGGGACTCTATGTCGTCCTCGGGAGGGTACAGAGGCAGCTCAAGGAGCTGTTCCATATTGTACCCGCGCCACAGGAACTCCTTCTTGCGGCGCTCGGAGATCATTGAGCGTCGCTTGCGGGCCTGGCGTCTCGCCAGCTTGGGCGAGCGGAACACCTTCTTCGACCTGCGGCGAGCCATTCTAATCAGTCTCCTGGTCCCGTACTCTTCCGCGTCCGGTCCGGCGCGGTGCGATGTTCCCTACCTTCTTGCCTGGTGGGGCGTTCCGACTCACCGAGCTCGGACCGTGCACGGCCTGATGGTTGCCACCGCCGTGAGGGTGGTCGACTGTGTTCATCGCCACTCCGCTGACAGTCGGGTAGGCTTTGCCGCGCGCCTTGGCGCGGTAGTGAGCAGCACCGGCCTTCATCAACGGCTTCTCGGACCGTCCGTGACCGGACAATACGCCGATAGTAGCGCGGCAATTCCCTGGTAAGTCCTTGATACGGCCACTAGGCAGGCGGACGCGGGCCCTGTCATCCATCCTCGCTTCGATGGTAGCGGAATTGCCTCCTGAACGGGCGAACTTGCCGCCGTCGCCGGGACGGGCTTCGATATTGCATATCGGAGTTCCTTCGGGAATCTGGGAGAGTTTTGTGACGTTGCCCGGCCTCAGGGACACGTTGTCGCCGAACGACAGGTTCTGCCCTACCGAGATGCCCTCAGGTGCGGCGATGTGACTAATGCTGCCGTCGTCGAATTTGATCTTGGCCAGGGGGGCGGTGTGAGCAGGGCTGTGAACCAAATCAATTACCACACCAATCTCGTCATTGACACGAGGAATCCTGTTAGACGCAGGGAAGCGGTGACTCGAGACCTTGTTCTTGGGGCTCGAACCGCGGCGTTGTGAACGTGTGCGCTTACCCATATCCTCACCTCATTCAGAACGCGCCCAACTTGAGCGCGGCCTCCTCTGCATCGTAACCCTCGGCAAGGCGCACACTAGCGTGCTTACCGGTGATTGTGAACCTAGTGTTGACCTTGGCCACCTTGACATCAAACATCTGCTCGACGGCTTCTCGAATTTGCTTCTTCGTTGCATCCTTATGTACGATGAATTCGATTCTATTGTTGTTCTCCCTATAGCCGCTTTCCTCGTCTGCGACACGGCGTGCCTCGAGCGTTTTCTCGGTAATCCAAGGCATGAGAATGATGTCATACGGGTCAACCATTGAAATCACTCCAGTGCCTCTATTGCAGCCTTCGTCCAAACGGTCAGACGTCCGGCGTCGCCGCCGGGAGCTAGGTCCTCCGCGGATAGATCCTTGGCGGCGACCGCGTCTACTCCAGGGACGTTTCGGGCGGCCTTGTGGAGGCCATTCCGGTTGGAAACTACGAGTAGTATGCTCTTGGGGGTCCTGTACCTACGGCCCCTCATCTTGCCCTTTCCGGCACGGATGTTCCTGCCACTCTTTGCCCTCTCGAGATCGGCGCCGAGGCCGAGTCCCTCCATCATGGCCACGAACTTGCGAGTTGAGTACTGCAGCGGAAGGGATTCGATTTCGTACTTCTCCTCCGAGTCATCGCGCGACTCGACGTAGCCGTCGATGATTACCGGGAAGCGCACATTGTCATCGAAGCGATGCCCGCGTGCGGCTACGGACTCGGCATCGGCGGTAGCGGCGATAGCGGAGTCACGGGCCATGCGGCGCTGCTTCGAGTTGATCTTCTGTGACCAGTCCTTAGCCACCAGTGGGCCGTGCGCCCTACGTCCGCCACGGGTGTGGGGATTCTGGGCCCCGGTTCGCTGACCTGTCTTGCGCATGATCCTTGACACGCCGCGCCCCTTGCCCCACCACTCTACTGAGTGTTTCATGCCGGGCTGTGGGGCCTTCTTGCCATCGTGCTCACGGTGGCCGTACGGCTGCCGGCGATTGGCCCGGGAAGCCAGCACGGTTGAGCGGATTAGGTCCTCGCGGACATCGGAGGAGAATGCTGAGGGCAGAGTTATGCTCTTGCCGGCATTGGCATCCACTGAGTAATACTCAGCAAGGAGTCCGGCATCGAGTTCCTCCTGCTCTACCGAATTAACCAGATTGTAGGTCTTCATCTTCATGGTATCACGCTCCCTGCTTGCTCGAAGTGCTCACATAAGTGATGTCGACCTCGGGCTTTGTCGGCCTTGGGCGGATGGCGTCTCGGAACCTCAGCATTCGCTTGGAGGGGCCGGGCAGACTGCCCTGGATTAACATGTAAGGATTGGTGACTTCGCCGTAGTGGAGGAAACCACCAGCGGGGGTGATGTCAGACTCCCCGGGGTTGGAGACTCTCAGGATACGCTTGTTCAGTTCTGTGCGGTTGTGATAACCGACTTGGCCCGCCTGACGGATTGTCTTACGGACATACCCGGTACCGAAGTCTCCCATGTTGCCGCCCTGCCGCCTGCGCTTGCTGTTCTTGTGCGAGAGGAGTTTTATTCCCCACCTCTTGATTGAACCTTGCCAACCCTTGCCCTTGGTGACGCCGACCACATCGATCTCTTGACCTGTCTCATATACGTCATCCAGTGAGATTAATCCACCGAGTCTCTCCTCGGCCCAGTCCAACTTGGCTGCGTTATCTCCGCCCACTAGAGCGACTTCCATAATCTCGGGAGTCTTGCTGGAAACGCTCTTGACTAGAGCTGGTTGAGTGGAAACGATGAGTCGGACATCACAAAGATCAGCTGCGCGCAGGGCCTCAAGGGCCGCATCAGGCGAGTCTGTGCCCCTAGTGGGGATACGGCCGGCACGCTTGGAAGGCTTGCGGCCATCCTCGGCGTCACGCTCACCGCGGCTCTGATTGGCCAAACGGGGCATTAGGCCATCCGGGCCGCTGTCCGAGCTGGACCAAGCCTCTCCTGCAGTCTGCATCCCATAGGGAGTCATCCTGTAGCCTCGGACGGCCAGCACGCCCATCGGAGGTGCCTCGACGACTGTCACAGCCTTGCGGACCTCCTGTCGGACCGAAGGAGAGTTGGGGTTGTTGTCGCGAATCAAGACGTGGGTCATTCCGGCCTTCCAGCCAGCGAAGCCCTGAACCCTGATTTCAGAGGAGTCTGTATCAGGCCAAGAACTGATTCTGCCGTACTGGCGGTTTGCCCTCTTACGAGGGCTATAGCCCATGCTACCACGGCGGGGTTTGCTGCGGTCGCCCATTTCAATTCCTCCAAATGTTTACCGCCATCAGGCCGCACCGCGGCCGTCTGCCGGGCCCACTTCGCTAAGGAGGAACCGTGACACCGAACCCAAGTCGCGAGTGCGAGTCGGGCATGCAGGGTGCTTTAGCAGTGCCTTTTGGTGTCTGGTTCCTCACGTAGTGAGCGGCCTTGCGACTAACATTCCCTATTTGAACGAATCGGGGAAGGTGATGCACCACCCCTACGGGGTGTAAGTGTAATCCCGGGATTGTGCAACTATTTTGAACCCTGACTCCCAAGATGCAGGCCCATGCAACACGGAATTCGTCATCCGAGGCTCACGCCGGGGCGAATTGAGGCGCGAGCATATCAACTCGAAGCGACAGATGAGGTACTTTCTGGTTCGATGATGCTCGTTCTGCCGACTGCTGCTGGTAAGACAGTGGTCGCTTGGATGGCGATTGCCGATCGATTGGAGAGCAGTGACGGCTGGATTCTGATGATTGCCCCAACTGTAGCCTTAGTGGAACAGCACCTACGTGGTATCAAGCCCGTGTTGTCAGACAGTTCTTCGGCCAATCCCATCTCCGTGACCGGTCAGAACCCGGTCGCCAAGCGCGCTGCTCTCTGGGGCTCGTCTAGACTCGTCGTAGCGACCCCGCAGGTAGTCAGAAACGATGTCATCAGAGGAGTCTTGGATCTCTCAGACTGCTCCCTCCTTGTTGTCGATGAGGCCCATCACTCGACAGGAGAACACGCGATGGCACAGGTCGGAGATTTGTATCTTGCGCAGGCATCCGAACCGCTCGTCCTCGCTACCACAGCGAGTCCGGGTTCCAAGATCGATCAGGTTGAGGAGGTCTGCAGCAGACTGGGCATAGGCAGGATCCACCTGAGGACGAGTGGCGATGCAATGGTGGCGAAGCACCTAGTGGGATTGGATATCCAGGAGGTCACGGTCAAGGTTCCGGATCAGATTAGGGAACTCGCAGAGCCTCTAGTCATGTGGCAGAGCGGTATCGTCGACCGCGAGAGGAGATTGGGCAGGTATGTCAGGCCGGGGGTAATCAGTCATGCTGGCCTGTCCAATGCGATGGAGCGGGCCCAGCAGGCGATTTCCAGAGGAGAGTCCAGCGCCTACCAGTCAGTTTCTAGGATCGCCACGGCGATGCGTCTGCATCACCTAATCAATCACCTGCTCAGTCAGGGCGTCGCCGCATCGAGTGAGTTCCTCGAGCGCCTCTCTGGGAGTGAGCAGGCTCAGAACAAATCTACGAGGAACTTTCTCAGAGATGGACGGGTGTCGAGTCTGCGCAAGAGCCTGTCTGAAATGGGTGAAGTCCACACTAAGATTGGTGCAGTCCGCCGGCTCGTCTCTGAAAGACTTCGCAGAGACTCTGATTCGCGCATCATCGTGTTCGCCACCTTCAGGGATACCGTCGCTGCCGTCGAGAAATCTCTGGAAGAGTTGGATGGTGCTCGTCCAATACAGTTCGTAGGGCAATCCAGTCGAGGAGGCAGGGGCGGACTGACACCCAAACAGCAGATTGAGAGACTGGACGAATTTAGGTCTGGTTCGGCCAACGTGCTGGTCGCGACTTCGGTTGGCGAGGAGGGGCTGGACATCCCTAGCGCCGACCTAGTGATATTCTACGAACCGGTGCCAAGTGAGATACGCACCATACAGAGGCGCGGCAGGACCGGTAGGCACAGAGAGGGCGAGGTTGTCGTACTGATAGCCGAGGACACACGTGACGAGGGGGCAAGAGCATCTGCCGAGAAGCGGGAGGAATTCATGCAGCGAGCCGTGCACCGGGTTCGCAGGAAACTCTCCCGTAGTCCTCACACAGATCTCTCCAACCTCGGTAGATTCGAGGTAAGCTCAGAGGACGGGATCGTCTCCGCCTCGGAGTTCGTTGCAAGTCAGCGTGAGATGCATAGGGTAGAAATCTCGGAGTCGGATGAGAGCATGTCCTCAGAGACTGAAACGCCACCTACACTCCCTCCTGAGACCTTCAGGGCGAGAGGGCAGGCCGGGTTGGAGCAGTTTAGTGGCAAGTCCGCCAAGACTGTAGATAAGGAGGATGAGATCCAGTCGCCAATCTCGATTTCGAGGGACCTGCTCGCGTTGGAGGAGATAGGACCACCTGACGTACCGGGCTCGACCATTATAGCCGATGACAGAGAGTTGAATAGCGCCGTAGTTGCTCGTTTGAGGGCCCTAGGAACAGAGGTCGTCATAGAGCGCCTGAAGACCGGTGACTTCTGCATTGGAAACAGAATCCTCGTCGAGCGGAAGACCGTTCGCGACTTTGTCGACTCGCTTGTGGATGGGAGGCTCTTGGAGCAGGCCTCGCGCCTTGTTGGGGCGGCTCCTCGAACCATGGTGTTAATCGAGGGAGAGGGGCTGTTCCAGAATCCCCGAGTCCATCCTCACGCTCTTATGGGCGCCCTGACAACCCTGACTCTGGATTTCGGCATCCCGGTGGTCACCACCAAGGATGGTGCGGAAACCGCGCGGTTCCTCACAGTGGCAGCCCGCAGAGAGGAGTCGATGCTGGACGGGTTGAGCGAAAGCGCTCGCGACCGCCTCGAGGCTGTGAAGCCAGAAGCCTGGAACGACCCCCTGGCCCAAGCCGCCGCTGGTGCGAGGCAGCTTCGTCGGAGGGGCGATGACGCACGGGCAGCCGCCCGAGCTCTACTCGAGGCCATTCCCGGGGTCGATGACGGGCTCGCAGCACGCCTGCTCGACAAGTTCGGCACCATCGCCGCTCTGGCTTGGGCCGAGGTGGGAGAACTGAGTGAGATTGAGGGAATCACCGAGACGCAGGTCCGCGAAATCTCACGGACATTTCGCAGCGGTGAGCAGGTCACTTAGTCAGTCACCGATGACAGCTATCCTAGTGCGGAGTTGAGCCAGCCTAGTGTTGTGGTGGCCCATTGAGAATGACAGCATCTCTGTGAAGTGGATGACTGGAATGTTGGTAGCGAGACCGGTCGACCTCGATGCCTTGCCCTGATAGACATCGAGGACGCTGTGTGAGAGGTTGCAAGCGCTAACGATGAGATCTGCCCCTTCGGACTTGGCCTCGTAGAGCACCGCAGCGGTCTGCCGCAGAACCGTCGGCTCCTCGGAGAACAGCCCTGGGACTCCCACACTCTGTGTGCGCCCCTCCCACTGCACCGGCTTCCCTCCGAGGGCATCGATGACCTGCTCGAGATAGTCCGGGTCGTGGACGTCGTCGCCCCCACAGGCTCCAGCCTGCTGTATGTTTGGCCCGTAGAATCCGGCTATATCGAAGTCGATCGGGTTCCTGACCACGGCCTCGAGTTTCTCGAGGCCAATTTCATCGACTATAACGTGCAGGAGATGGTGGACATCAATCCCTCCTGAGAAACTCCTGCCGCAGGTCATCTCGAGGACCTCATTGACCTCTCCGAGCAGGTTGGGGTCCTGCTTCAGGAGGGCGAGGTCCTCGTGCAGGTTTCCAGCTGTCGCGGCACAGGGCGTGATGATGTCAAGGCCGAGTTCCTCGGCCATCGCGAAGGTGCGGGCATTGAGAGTCAACTGCAGACGCCTGCTGGCCTGCCTGATTATCCCGGCTCCACAACTGGTCGCACCCTTGAGAGGGATCAGTTCTATGCCCAGTGACCGTGCAACCGGTTCCATCGTCTCAGCCACTTCGGTGGCACTGCTATGGGCAACGTTACCAGGATGGTAGGCATACTTCAGCGGCATCAGAATCTACCGTCCACTTCGTTGAATATCGCGACGACCTCATGGTGGTCGTCGACAGAGGAGTTGAACTGTTTCGGCATCTTTCCGATTCCGGCGGGTGGGGCCACCATTCCCAGCATTCCGTTGAACATGTTACCGCCGGTCCTAGTGAATCCTAATACCATGCGAGCAGTCACTCCCGAGAACAGATTTCCGAGCAGGCCCATCGGACCAAGGACCTGTCTGTAGATTACGGTGTCATTGACCCTGCCACTGCTCTTCACGGACCAGCTGTACCACCAGACATGCTTGCCGTGGCGACCGTTGAAGGCATCCCTGCCTAGAGTCAAGGTCCGCGCGTCTAGTAGAGCGTCAGAGATAATCCTCGACGAGCCGTTCTGTCGGCGGATGGAAGCGAGGTCGGTTTCAGCCTTTATCCCCTCGATTGAGTCCATCACACCTTGCATCCCTTCTATGCTGGATTCGGAGGAGCGTGGGTCGTTGATACGCGCCCAGGTCCTTGCTAGGACTGCGGGGCCGAGGTAAGTCTCGGAATGAGGGGTGGCGTCTGAGCATGAGTGCAGCAGTGGTGCACTACAGAAGTCGGTTATCGAATGCAGCATGTCCGCAGTCGAGGAATCCATGGTCCCCATTACGCCCTGAGCGGTGTCAGCCCCCTCTCTGGCGGCTGCGACCATCCACGGCTTGGAAGACTCTCTACCTCTCTCGAGAGGCCAGTGGTCCACGACCAGATCTCGAACGACGTCGAACGCTGGCAAGGGCTCTATGCGTAGCCTCAGCCCACCGTCTCGAATTGGGGCCACCGAATCGAGTCTGATGCTACCGGGTAGAATCAGCCTACCGTTGACCGATATAGCAGTGGTCGGATCATCACTGGGGCCGTCTCTGAAAGTCAGAGTACCGTCATGGGTCTCCTTGAGTACCCTCAGTGACTCGAGTACCGACATGTGACCGGGCAAAGCGCAGACCCATGTGTCCTTACCAGTCGTGGCACTTACAGGGTCGTACCGGAATATGCTAATCTCAACTTGGATGATTTCTGCAGTAGTCTCGGGAACGGTGAAGCCGTCCTCGCCGGCTGCTCCCGCTGCAGCTGCGCCACTGACTCGATCCTTGATTGCCTCCACTTGGTCCTCGTGGAACTGGCCGTTGCCGTCGACCGCGGCCATCACTGCGAGTGCGTCGATGGCCCAAACTGCTGCTGCTGAGTCGTAATCCACGTCGCAGTCGACGCGTTCGACCAGTCGAGTCGCTCCCATCTGCTGCAGTCGGTCATCCCAGTCCTTGCCGGACTCGCAGTAGAACTCGTAACTGGTATCACCGAGTGCGAGAACCGAGAAGCTGACCTCTGGAAGCTTGGGGGCCGAGTCTGCGCTGGCCTGCAGCCAGAGCTCCTCAGCGTTGTCGGGCATCTCGCCCTCGCCCCATGTCGAGCAGATGATTAGGACCCTCTTCATCCCCGGAAGAGTGGACAGGTCGAATCCGTCCATGTCATGCACCGTGGTGTCGAGGCCGTAGTCGGTGGCTCGCTTCGCGAATTTTGCCGCCAGTTCCTCGGAGTTGCCGGACTGCGAGCCGAATAGGATGCTCATCTTCCGGTCTCCTGCGGTTAGCAGGGACTCAAGATCGTCGCCCGATATCTCCACGGGCTGGTCGGGAGCTGCCTCCTGCTCGGGCTCGGGAGCTGCCTCCTCCGCCTCCTCAGGCTCTTCCTCCCCGGTGCCCTCTACTATGATGATGACATCAACCGGGCAGGCATCGGCTGCATCGAAGATATCATCGGAGAGGGAGGATACCACCTCTGGCTTGAGTCCGGATTTGTCGATGTTGCGATCATAGCCGCCGTCGAGTCTGGCGTCGGGTTTGATGAAGCAGGTGTCTTCAGTGACCTCGAAGATGTCCGGAGCCGCTTCCTCGCAGGCATCGCAGACAATACAACCTTCGTCGATGAAGACGCTGAATATCGTCATGAAGTCCACTCGTGCCTACCGGCAGTCTGGGCACCCTGACGCGATTATTGAATCTAGTGCAACCGGGGTCTACGGCCGTAGGCCGTATTCCACCCTGCGCCTCACATCATACCCATGCCGTCGAACTCGCCACCATCTGGCATAGGGGGGCTCGCGCGGCTAGATATCACGTCGTCAATCCTCAGAATCATTACTGCGGTCTCGGAGGCGCTTTGGATGGCCTGTTCGACGACCCTGCTGGGCTCAAAGACCTGAGCCGCATTCATGTCGGCAACTCCGCCCTCGTAGACATTTACCCCGAAGTGCGACTTGCCCTCCGAGTGTGCCTTCCTGAGGTCGATGATGGTGTTGACCGGATCGAGTCCGGCGTTCTCAGCGAGGGTCCGAGGAATCACCTCGAGAGCCCCCGAGAATGCCTCGATAGCCATCTGCTCCCTTCCACCGATTCCCTCAGCGTAGGAACGCAGTTCGCGACTTATCAGGGCGGTGACCGAGCCGCCTCCGGTCAGGACCACTCCGTCCTCGTGGGCCACAGCAACGACGCCGACAGCGTCGTCGAAGGCTCGGCGGATTTCATCCACCACATGCTCGGTCCCGCCCCTTAGCAGCACCGAGACGCTCTTGGCATCGGCGCAGCCGGTTACGAAGACCATGTCAGACTCGCCTATCTTGCGCTCCTCTACCTTCGATGCATGACCTAGATCGTCAGAGGATAGGTCATCTATGTTGGTCACAATCCTGCCACCGGTTGCCTTTGACAAGGCCTCCATGTCGCTCTTCTTGGCCCTGCGAATGGCAAACAAACCGGACTTCGCCATGTAGTGCTGGGCCATGTCGTCAATGCCCTTCTGGCAGATAACCACACTGGCTCCAGAGGCCTGAATCTTCTCAACGATGGACTTGAGGTACTGCTCCTCCTCGTCAAGGAACTGCGAGAGCATGCTCGGGTCGGTAATCTGAATCTTAGCGTCGACCTCGGTCTTCTTGACCTCGATTGCTGAGTTGATTAGGGCAACCTTGGCATCGGTCACGCTGCGTGGCATGCCGCTGTGGACACGTTCCTTGTCGAGTATGATGCCGTCAACTAGGGAACTGTCCTTAATCGAGCCTCCTTGTCTCTTCTGCACCTTGATGTCGTCGAGGTCGACCACTGTCTCGCCATCTGCATCCTGGGCTACCGAGAGAACTGCTCTAACCGAGATGTCAGCAAGGAACTCCTTCACCGCACCTGCGCTCTTACCGGTGAGCGCGGTCTTCGCCACCTCCTCCAGCATGTTCTGGTCGACAGCGATGGAATGGGCATCAATGAGTTCCGATGCCTTGTCAGAGGCGAGTCGGAAGCCCTCGCAGATGACTGTCGGGTGGACGTTCTGCTCGACTAGGTCTTCGCTGCGCTTCAGCAGCTCCCCTGCGATTACAACCGCGCTCGTGGTGCCGTCGTAGCAGTGCTGCTCCTGAGTCTTGGCGATCTCGATTATCATCTTGGC
>JAAZXI010000001.1 GCA_014240285.1 Methanobacteriota archaeon | reverse complement strand
TAACGATAGCGGACTCGGACCTTGAGGGCAATCCATTCTACAGCCTCGACGACGAGTCAGACGAGGCGACATACCTGATGCAGCGAAGGACCGCACTGGGTGGCCCATTACCATCTCGAAACCCCGTCAAGATTAACCTAGATCTTCCCGGTCAGGAAGCCTACGCCGCCTTCGACGAGGGCACCCCAGCGGGACAGAAAGTCTCTACCACCATGGCGTTCGTCAGGCTGCTTCGCAACCTGATGAAGTCGGACATCGGTGAGAGGATCGTCCCAATCATACCGGATGAGGGTAGGACGTTCGGAATGGACCCGCTGTTCAGCGAGTTCGGCATCTTTGCATCACAGGGGCAGAAGTACACCCCGGTTGATCACACGATGCTGCTGAATTACAGAGAGTCCGAGTCTGGCCAAGTCCTTCAGGAAGGAATTTCAGAGGCTGGAGCCATCGCATCGTGGATTGCCAGCGCCACCTCGTACTCCAACGCCGGCTCACCCACACTCCCGTTCTACACCTTCTACTCGATGTTCGGATTCCAGCGCGTCCCTGTAGGCAATCAGGTCATCGAGCTCCAGTTTCTTCTTCTGGTGAGTCGTGTTCCTTCCCTCGAAAGAATCGATTCCCCAACCCTTGACGGTGTGAGCGAGAATCACTGCCGGGCCGTCGGCTGCCAGAGCTGCCTCGTAGGCGGCGTAGACCTTGAGTGGGTCGTGGCCGCCGCGGGTAAGTCCCTCAATGTCCTCGTCGGACAGCGAAGCGCCCAGCGCCTCAAGACTCGGACTGCCCGAAAACAGCTCAGTGCGGAACTCGGCGGAAGTAAGTGTGCTCATCCGTTGCCAATCGCCGTCTGTAATCTCCTCAAACCTAGTCAACAACTCGCCATTCTGATCTCCCTGTAGCACACGGTCCCAACTAGAACTCCACAGCACCTTGATGACGGTCCATCCGGCGCCACGGTAGAGGCCTTCGAGCTCCTGGATAATTTTCGCGTTACCCCTGACAGGGCCGTCGAGTCGCTGTAGGTTACAGTTCACCACGACAATGAGATTGTCAAGTTGCTCTCGGCCTGCCACGGCAATAGAGGCGACCGATTCAGGCTCGTCCATTTCGCCATCTCCGAGGAAGGCGAAGACACGGCTCTCTGAGGTGTCAGCAAGTCCGCGCTGGTGCAGGTACTTCCAGAATCTGGCGTGCATGACTGCGCCGAGCGGGCCAAGACCCATTGAGACGGTTGGATACTCCCAGAACTCTGGCATCAACCTAGGGTGAGGATATGATGACAAACCGACTCCGTAGGCCTCCTGCCTGAAGTTGCGTAACTGCTCCTCACTCAGCCTACCCTCGAGAAATGCTCTGGCATAGATTCCCGGACTGGCGTGGCCCTGGACATAGATGGCATCGCCGATGCCGTTGTGCTGCTTGCCCCTGAAAACATGATTGAAGCCGACCTCATAGAGCATCGAGCTCGAGGCGTAGGTGGAGATGTGGCCACCAATACCATCGAGTCGGCGATTGGCGTCGGAAACCGTCACCGCCGCGTTCCACAGGATTGCGTTCTGGATGGAAGACTCGAGTGTGAGGTTGCCCGGATAGGGCGGTTGCTGCTCAAGCGAGATGGAATTGACGTATGGAGTCCGCGAAGACGGTTGGATAGGGACTGATAGGGCGTTCGCCTCGGCCATCAACTCGTGCAGCAGAAGTCGCGCTCTTTCGACACCCTGCGAGGCTACGACCGAACGCAGCGCCTCCATCCACTCGTCGGTCTCCTCTGGATCGCTATCCGGCAGGCGTTGACGGGGGTCAGAAGGTGCCATTCTCACTCTACCTGCCCCATGGGGGCAGAATTCCGACCCAAGGGGGATTTTTCAATGGGTCGCACCCAATTCAGGCATTACTCCGGTCCTCTACCCGGGCCGATGGTCACCAAGTGACACTCGTGAGGGGTTCTGACTCCGGCGACGGTTATCGCCGAATCTCCGTCCACACACCTCTCCCCGACCCACTCCCTGACTGTGCGCATCACAGTGCTACGCCCTGCGGGGTTGTGAGGGTCAACCTTGAGTTCCACTGTCGACTTCTCGGACTCTCCGAGCCAGTGCAGGGATGCATCGATTGCCCGACGCGCGAAACCATGCTGCTGCTCGGAGCTGCGCACCCAGTATCCAAGGTTCCAGACAGCCTTGTCCGAGCGAGTCACCCGGTCGAACCCTATCAGGCCGAGGAGGGCTCCGTCCCACGGTCTGACCATCACCCAATGATGCAACAGGCCGGCCCTGCCCATCCGCTCGGTCTCAACTAGGAAGTCCTCAATCTGGCTATCGAAGGGCAGGTCGGGGTTAATCCACGGCATCGCCCTGCTGACCTCGGGCCAAGTCTCCTCAAAGGCCTCTACCAAATTCAAGTGAAATTCGCTCGTTGCCGGCCTCAGGACCATTCTGTCATCGACCCGTATGGTGGTGGTCGCACGCCTCAGCACACCCTCCGCGGCTGGGTCATGACCAATCAGGGCTACGGACGCCTTAGGGACGCAGTTTCGCCTTGGCAGTGCCCACACTGGGGTCGTTAGGTAAGGCCCTTAGGGCGGATGCTAGCATATTGTCGACGGTTTTGCCGCGTCCTATCCGCTGAAGCAGAGCACCGATTGGATAGATCAGTTTGGAACGGTCGCCGAGGTGAGGGCCGACCTCGTCAATGAGCACGGTAGCCTGTGCGATGTCCCTCGAGCGGGCCGCCTCCATCGCGGCCTTGACCTGTCCGGCAACCTTTCGGTCCGACCATTTCTCCTGCTGTGACCATGGCCAGTAGTTCGGAATCTCTGAAGGCTCAGGAATCTTTGGAATTGAGGGGATGACCGGAGGGGGCGGGATTGGCATCGGCTCCTGATCCTCCTCGACCTCGGGTGGAGTTGGCAGTGTGGGCGGAGTTGGAGGAGGTGGCAAGTCAGTAGGAGGGGGTGGAATCTCGGGTTCGGGATCGGCCTCTAGTAGTGTTATGATTTCGGATTTCTTGAGCTTGGAGTAACCCGAAAGGCCACGCTCACTGGCCATCGCCTTCAACTGGTCGACTGTGAAATCGGAGAGGGTCGGCTCCGTCGGTTCGGCCTCGGGTTCGGCCTCGGGTTCGGTCTCGCTCACGAACTCTGGCGCTGAGCCGTTGGTTTCTGGCACCTCGCTAGCGGAGATGACTTCGACCTCCTCAGGGGCCTCCGCGGTCGGCTGAATCAATTCAATCTGCTGAGCCTCGATGACCTCTAGTGGTTCGGATTCGATCTCGGGGACTTCGAACTTGGTGACGAACTCGGGGGCATCCTCGGGCTTGAGTTCGTACTCCTCCTCTTCCGCGTCGTTTGGATCTGGAAGGTCGGCGGTGAAGGCAAAGCTGGGGTTCTGCTTGGTGACAACTGCGTCGTCCTTGCCGTACTGCTTGACGTCTATGGTGACGTCGTCCATCTTGAAGGCCGCGTTGCTCCAGTCAATGGTTTCTCCACCATCGTCTTCCTCCATCTCCTCTAGGAGTTCATCGAAAAGGTCGGTGGCGGTCTTGTCATCGACAGTGGCCTTCTGCTGGTGGGAGGCCTTCTGCAATTGGTAGGAGCAGCGTGAGCAGTTCTCAGCGTCCTCATGATTGTGCTGTTGGCAGAGCGGGCACTCGACCCCCTTTTGCTCTCGGTTTCGCCACGATTTGAATCGGTCGAACACCCTGAGTCCCCTTGGATATTCGACCTCGCCGAAACGCTCCGTATAATCTTCACCCGAAGTTGGTCGCTTGCCGTCGAAGACGGCGGATGGAAAAATCTAGGGAATCGTGATGTGATGCATGTGCACCGCAGGGGTGTGACAGACGAAGTCGAGGAGTTGCCTGCGCGCTTCAATCGCAGCCAGGACCATCACGAAGCCTATCTAAATCTGATAGGATGGGAGTTAGAGGACGAGCTGTCGATTACCGAGAAAAGGTTGCGCGAGTGGACTGATGGTAGGCTCGCCGCAAACGGCATCGCACTGTTCGATCTAGTGGCGAAGACAGATGGCTGGCTGTTTGGTCAGCGCATCGTCAAACTGCAGCGACGGGATCGTCAGGCCTTCGGAATGCATCGCTTCAGGCAGGGTGACATCGTCATGCTGAGTCGCAAGAACCCACTCTCCGAGAAGCCTGTCGACGCGATAGTCAGCAACCGTTCCAGACATTTCATCCGCATTGTCCTCCCGGAGGCCCCAACTGACCTACGAAAGAACACTTGGAGAATGGACAGAGGCGCCAACCGAATTGCGCATGATCGGATGCGTGACGCTCTAAACTCGATATTCGAGGAGGACGGTGGTGCTCCGCTGCGAGACCTTCTGCTCGGCATGGTCCACGACCCGGTCGGCACTGCCTCGCTTACCCCTCAGCTCGGAGGGGCTCGCGCACGCCCTGTCTCTCTGGCTTCAGACCTAAACGAGGCGCAACGCGAAGCCGCTAAGGCGGCTGTGGACAGTCGCCTGACCTTGATACAGGGCCCACCCGGGACCGGTAAGACCCACACCGCAGTGCGGATACTCGAGGCTTGGGCAAAGCAGGACATTGGAACCGTTCTGGCTGTTGCCGACTCCAACGTCGCTGTGGATAACCTGCTGGAGGGACTGCTCTCCCTAGGCGTACGAGCCGTACGTCTCGGGCAGCCAGTCAAAGTCCGGGAGAGTTTGCGTGAAGCCACGATGGATGCTCGAATGGAGGAGCATCCGCTTCGACGCGATCTCGACCACTGGTTAGAGTCCAACGAGAAGCTTTCCCGTCGCGTCAAGGGGATGAAAGGTAAGGAGAAGGGGCTCGCGCATCGCGATCTCAGTAGAGGATGGAAGGAGGTCCGTAAGATAGAGTCACAGATGCGTGATGATATCCTCGACCGGGCGCAGGTGCTGTGTTGCACCTGCATCGGTTCGGGCCACGAACTCCTCGATGGGCGCAGATTTTCGCGCGTCCTCATCGACGAGGCCACGCAGGCCACCGAGCCCGCCGCTCTGGTGCCGCTGGTCCGCGGAGCGCGTCAGATCGTACTGGTCGGTGATCACAGGCAGCTCCCTCCAACCGTCATCTCACGGCGCGCGGGAAGCGGGGGGCTGGGTCGCTCGCTGTTCGAGCGCATGGTGGAGGTCGGAATCAGTCCCCATCTATTGCGCATCCAGTACAGGATGCATCCAGCAATCTCGGCTTTTCCGAACGAGCATTTCTACGAAGGTAAACTCGAGGACGGTGTCAAGGTCTCAGATAGGGTCGCCCCTGCAGGCCTGCTGTGGCCCGATTGGGAATGTCCGATAGCCTTCCTGCCGGTCGAAGGCGGGGAAATCAGATCTCCCGATGGCACCTCAAAGGAGAATCTGGCCGAGGCTTCCTGGGTGGCTCGCCTGCTTGAGGGGCTGATAGACGGTGGCGAACTCGGGCAAGGCGACATCGGGATTATCACGCCTTACGCCGGCCAGGTTAGGGCGATTCGTGACAGTGTCCCCAACAGGTACGAGGGGGTCGAAGTCCGTACTGTGGACGGTTATCAGGGCCGGGAGAAGGAGGTCATCCTGTTCTCATGTGTGCGCTCGAACAACGAGGGTAACGTCGGCTTCCTCTCGGACTCGCGCCGGCTCAATGTCGCCCTGACTCGCGCCAAGCGCGGCCTGATTGTCATCGGGGACCCGGGAACGCTGCGCTGCGACGAGGATTGGTCGGCCTGGCTGGAACACGTGCGGAATCGTAACCTTGAGGCATGGCACTTGCTCGGAATGGCCTGAGGGTGCCTATGTCGGACCATGATACACCAATACAGTTGAATCTCGGCGGCGGAACGCTGGCCAAGCAAATCGTCTCATCTGAAGGAGGTCATTGGTCGGTTCCGGATGGAGCGATTCTAGCTTCCGGAGTTAGAAGGACTGCTTCGTTCACAGTAGATGTAGTAATAGTCACGACGATACTGATGGTTGTTACCGGCGGAAGGGTCATCGACGCCTGGAATCTCACTCTGTGGTCCTCCGCCGACTTCCACTACGCTCTTGCCCAAGCCTTCGTGGTGCTGGTGGCTCACTGGCTGTACTGGCGGCTCACTGGCGTCACTTACTCGCGCTCTCTGGGTCAGCGCATGCTAGGCCTCGCGGTTGTAGCCGAGGATGGTTCGGGTATGACCAGTCATATGTGGGACGAGCGGGCCGCGCGCAAGTTGCTCTACCTCCTTCCGGCGCTGAACCTGTACTTCGGAGCCTATGAATTGGCTAGGATTTCCCAGCGTCACACGCATCAGACCAACGTCGATCTGAAAGTCGGCTCAATTGTGGTGCACGCCGATTCTCTGCCGCCCGCGAGCAGGCGTCATATCAGGTAGGTGAGGGTATGGAAGAAGCGGTGCGGTGCGCGCTCGCAGGAGGCTGTATCGTCTATCCGACTACCACCCAGCCTGCTCTCGGCTGCTTGCCAGAGTCTGTCTGCCTTGATCGATTGTACCAATTGAAGGGGCGGGCGTCTGACATGCCTGTTAGCATCGGTGTCGCCAGTCTGACTCAAGCCGAAACGCTTGTCGAGGTCCCTGATGAAGTCAGGGGGCTCCTCGCTGACTTCCCCGAGGGTTCACTGACAGTGGTCCTCAGAGCTCACGAAACGCTGGATTCCCGTCTCGGTGGCGACAGCATAGCCATCCGAGTTGTGGCTCACCCGCGCGCCAAGCGTCTGCTGGAAGCGACCGGTCCGCTGACAGCAACCAGTGCCAACAGAAGTGGCGAGGCTCCTGAGAACGATTGCGACGAGGC
The DNA here is from genome assembly GCA_014240285.1 of Methanobacteriota archaeon. GTDB lineage: Archaea > Thermoplasmatota > Poseidoniia > Poseidoniales > Thalassarchaeaceae > Thalassarchaeum. The sequence continues at coordinate 89,118 of JAAZXI010000001.1, read as the reverse complement.
TGCACGGCTCCTCTCAGCTGACGGCGATACTATCGAGTGTGTGTCTGGAGTTTGTCCGGGTGGGAGCCCCAGTACATTGATAGTGTGGTATTCAGTCTGTGATTCAACAGCGTCAAGGGATATCGAGGTTCTCAGAGAAGGAGTAGTTAGCGAACTAGAGGTCAGATCATGGTTGAGGAAGAGGACCTGAAGCACTGGCGGGACGCCGGTCACGTCGCACGCAGGACCTTGGACGGAATCAAAGGAGAAATCACCGCTGGGAAGCACTGGAACGAGGTCATTGATTCCGCAGAGCGATTCATCAAGCGGCATGGAGGTCATGCCGCGTTCCCAGTCACCATCTCGGTAAATGACATGGCTGCACACTACACGACCAACAGCTGGTTGGAGCCGCCCGAGGGATTCGAGGGCGAGATGATCTTTGAGAAGGGAGACTTGGTAAAACTCGATGTTGGAGTACATATCAAAGGCGCCATCGCTGATAACGCCCTGACTGTCGAAGTAGGGGGAGGAGGCAACCACACCGAGCAGATTCGCGCGGCTGAGGAGGCACGCGACGCCGCTATCGAGAAAATGCATCCCGGCACTCCCTGGCACCATGTCGGGGCTGCTGCTGAGCAAGTTGCGAAGGATGCTGGCTTCGAGCCAATACGCAACCTCTGCGGGCACCAGTTGGAGCGTTGGAATCTGCACGCCGGGACTTCAATCCCATCATATGCCTGCGGTTCCAAAAACCCTGGCTTCAAGGGCTCTTGCGAAATCGGCGGGATATACGCCATAGAGCCCTTCAACACGACTGGTGGCTCAGGAATGGTAGAGAACGTTCCCCCATCCAACTCGTCGAACATCCTGAGGGTCACCGGGGATGTTAAGATTCGCAAGGCGTTGTCCAAGGGCAAGATTAAGCCGCTTGGAGCGACCATGGCCAGATACATCGAGGAGCGTTACAACACCCTCCCTTTCGCAGAGCGGTGGGCCTACCAGTTGCTGGAGAGGCCGTTCCCCGATGAAGATGCAGAAGCGCTGCGGCGTAAGTGGGATGCATTGATCAAGAAACTCACTTCTATCCGCTTCTTGGAGCTCTACGCCGCGTTGCGCGACGCAGACGGTGGGGATATCGGTCAGTTCGAGCATACAGTGCTCGTGACCGAGGGTGGCCCAGAAGTGCTCACAGTGCATTAACAGGCTTGCAATACATCGCTTTTCTCTATATTGCGGAAATTTCTCACAACGATTATCAATCGCCGGCTTCGATGGGTCTCCGTACAGGGACGACAGGTTCTCGCTGAGTGCATCCCATCCCCTCGCTTTTATCTCTCGCCCTGTACACCTCAATCGGGCTGCTGCGAGGCTATGCAAAGAGCCTAGAAAGCGTAATTGTCGGGCAAAAGTTCCATTCGTACCACCTTCATCTCGCAGCGTGGAACCCATAGACGAGTGGACGGTGGCCGAGCTCAAGGCCGAGCTCAAGGACCTCGGGCTCTCAAACAGTGGGAACAAGGAGGAGTTGTATGATCGTCTGCTCGAATCTGAGGAGGATGAAGGATGGGACGAAGATAACTGGGACGAGGAAGATTCGGGGTTCGACGCATCCGAAATGGTGGCCTCAATCACAGGAGCTGTTCTTAGGAACCGTGTTGCCTTAGGAGCGGTGCTCGCTGTTGCCATGCTGGTTGCGGCGGTTGTAGTGGCCGGGCCGGCCGTCCTCGACATGCTCATTCCGGACAAGGAGGTCGAGCCCGAGGTGAATGTGTGGGACTTCACCCTCGAGGAGAGGAACCAGACCGATGTCCAGACCTTCTTCGTAAATGACGACGCTACTGAGAATGTGGTCCTGAGCATTCCACTGCCACGCAACCTATCGAGCGTTTATGTCGGGGCCTACTGGGGAGAGGAAGACGAGCAGCCGGGAGGCATAGTGGGATGTGATAAGGTGACGGTGGAGGTCTACGACTCCTCAGTCAACAAGTCGAACCAGTACTCGCTGTCGAACACCGATGCCATGAGCCAAGACTGTGATGCCGACAAAACCGAGCCATGGGACAAGATCTGGTATCAATACACTCTGGACCTCCCCAACATGACCGGTTTCGAAGGCACCCAGGAGGAGGCGCTCGCCCTGTGGGAACAGTACAACGGGATTGGTACAGGGGAATGGCGAATCGATGTGACTGTCGACGTCTACACCATCTGGGGTACCGTGTGCGACTGCGAGGACGGGGAGGATGTTCAGTTGACAATCTCCTACATCGAGTATGAAGTCAACATGGCGAAGGTCGTGCCGCCGGACTCCACCGAGTGATTAGTCCGCTTCCGTACTGCTCGCTGAACCATACAGTGTTACTGCTATGATAGCAGCCAGAACAAGGAAGATACCGATGACTTGGTTCTGAGAATGACCCTCCTGATGCAGTATGACATAACCCCAAACGAGTGTCAATACAGGCTGCAGTAGGATGGCGAAGGAAGTGTGTGCTGCTGGTAGACGCGGAAGAGCGTGGGCAATGGCCAGCCAGCCAGCTACCTGACAAAACATTGCAAGAACGATGAGCCATCCGTGGCCAGGCCAAGTTGGTTGTAATTCCATTGGCTCTATGGCTAGGCTGCTTAGAGGTAACAAACCGAGAACGAGTAGTCCTAGGGCGGCACCAGCCGTAGCGTCCAATTGCACTGAAGAGGATGGTGCCAGTTCCCTGTTAGAATATCGGAATAAAATTAGGAATGAGGAGTAGAAGAATGCCGCCATCGTACCGAAAACGACGCCTTTGATGGGGTCTTCGCCGTATGGATCTGTATCGGCGATGCCTGAGATCAGTGCCAATCCAATGATGACTACTGGAAGGGATAACAGAATGGCTTGGTTCGGCTTCTCTCCAAACAGTTTCCAAGATGCCAGAGTGACTATGATGACTTGCGAATTGCCGATTAGTGTAGCGATTCCGATGCCGATGAAAATCATCGAACTGTGATAAGATAACATATCTGGCGCGAGAATCAATCCAGCACCAAAAGCTGTCCATCGCGTGCGCGAGGAGCGTGTGTCTGACTTGCGGACGAGATATGCTAGCAATGCAAGTGCTGGGAGTGCGTACAGCATCCGAAAGAATGCCCCGGTAGATGGATTCGTGTTCGAATAGACGTAGAACACAGGGGAGAACGAGATGGCCACAGCGCCAGCCAGCGCTATCAGCATGGTTCGACGGTCCGAATCGGCCGACATAGCCGGCCACCTACTCTGATTCGCCGTCCACGAGCATCTGCTGGAGCTCGCCGCTCTCGTACATCTCCAGAGCTATGTCAGAGCCTCCGATGAGTTCGCCGTAAACGAATATCTGAGGCATTGTGGGGAAGTCGGACCAAGCACAGACCGAGGGGATTGCTCGGTGGTCGGAGAGTATGTTGACGGTGACGAACGGCTGTCCGAGCTGCTGCAGTACCGTCGAGGCTCGGTTGGAGAACCCACACTGGGGTTGCTCCGGTGTCCCCTTCATGAAGAGGACTAACTTGTTGTTGTCGACTATCTCTTGCAACTCATCTGGTGTCCAATTGAATTCTGCCATATCATCACTCCTTGTCCGGTCTGCGGATATGCACCCCAAAGAACTCCACTTCTTCACCATGCGGGTCGAAAGCGGTGTCCCCGCTCTCTCCCGCCTGTTCAGGAGTCATGCACTTCAGATCCAGCGCATGCACGATATTCTGCGCGATGAAGGGCTTGAAGTGGTTCAGGATCGGTCGCTGTCTCTGCAGCGGCCGCACACCATCGTAAGTGGCAGAAACCACTCGAACGTGGAAGTGATCACCGCTACCGTGCAGATCAGATGCCTCGACCTCGGCATCGGGAACGACTTTGCGGACCTCCTCGACCATCCACTGCTCGGTGACCATCGAGTCCTCCTCGGGGCTGAGTGCTTTGAATGCTCTCGGCGCTACTCGTTGAGCGCGGCGGTGATGGCGGTGAGGTTCTCGGCTATCGTGCCACGGTCGTTGATGAGTCCTGATCCCACGACCGCGATGTCAATTCCCCACTCTGCAATCATTGCGGCGTTGTGGTCCTTCACGCCACCATCTATCATCAGCTTGGTAGCGCGCCCGCCGGCTGCAGACTGAGCATCGATAGCTGCGCGGAAGGCACGCACCTTGTCCTCAACCTCAGGCATGAACTGCTGTCCGCCCTTGCCGGGAACTACAGACATAACCAGCACTAGGTCCAAGTCGGGAAGCAGGGGGAGTATCTGTTCAGCGGAAGTGTCCGGGTTGAGTACGCAGCCTGCCTGGGCCCCCGCGCCGTGCAGAGCTTCGATTAGTGCGGGGAAGTTATCGACGGCCTCGATGTGGGCGATTACCATGTCCACACCGGCGTCGACGTACTGATCCCAAGTCTCGGCGGCGTTGGTGGTCATCAGATGGCAGTCGATAGTGACTTCAGAGCCGAGTCGGTCGCGAACCGAACGTATCAGAGCTGGACCGAATGTAACGGTTCGATTGGCCACCCAGTTGCCGTCCATCACGTCCATGTGAATCCAATCAATGCCCGCTGCCACCGCTTCTTCGAGCGTCTCGCCGAGCCTTGTGAAGTCGGCTGTGAGGATGCTCGGCGTAATCTCCATGTGTCGGCGGGGGTGGCTTTCGGTTCTCAATCTCTCGGCCCAGCAATGTATGTGCCACAGACACAAATTGATAGGATGTGGGTGCGGCGGTATGCCTGCGGGTGAGTGAATGGGAAAAATTGTGACAGCGAGTGATGCGGACTTCGATTTAGTGACAAGCAGCAATGAGTGGGTTTTGGTTGACTTCTGGGCACCTTGGTGTGGGCCCTGCAGGATGATTGCTCCCGTGCTCGAGCAAATCGCCGGCGAGCGTGAGATTACCATCGCCAAAGTCAACACCGACGTCAATCATATGTCACCTGGCAAATACGGCGTTAGGGGAATACCAAACCTGATTCTCTTTCACAACGGCGAGGTCGTCGATAGGATGTCAGGCGCCATGCCGAAACCGGGGATGGATGACTGGCTAAACCGTCACATGACCTAGCCGGACGCCTCGTGCAACCTGTGGGCTCGCTCTTCATGCGGGGCCCCGACCTCCCTCAGGAGCCTTGCTCGCAGTGCCTCATGCAACCACATGCCGTCGCTGAGCTCCAGCATCAGACCTCTCTCAAGCAGGTCGGCTGGTGGTGGGCCATCGATTCCGGCGGCCTTCGCCAAAGTAGTCCACGGTACCGGGCGCTCGGCGACCGCTAGCAGTGCGAGAGTTTCCCTGCGGTCCTCAGGCAGTACATCGAGGATCTCCTCATCGAGGAAGCGTAGCCAGTCCTCGTGCAGGGTCTGGCCGTAAAGCTCGAGCAGCTCGACTGCCAGCGGGTGGCCCCCTGTTGCTCGGTGGATCTCCTCGGCCGGGGCGTGACTGGGTAGGTCGAGCGAGTCCAGCCAAACCGAGACCTCTTCCAGAGAAAGTCCGGAGAGCGCGAGTTCCTCAATGCGCCCGCGCGTGTGCACGTCGCGCCTGTCGTAGAACGCGAGGTTTGTCCGTGAAACCAGCAGCAGTCGCATCGCCGTTGACTCGGCGACCTGTAGCAGAGCACCGAGCAGGTGGGACCCCTCGGAGCCGATGTTGTGGACGTCATCGATAATCAGTAGCATCTCGTTGCAAGGCGCACCACAATGCCCCTCCTCATCCAGCATATGGGCGGACAGACGACGACGGTAGAGGTCGAGATCGAGTCGGGCTCCGGGCTTGAGGGGGAGTGATTCGAGAATACCGTAGGGGTCGGATGAATCTTCATCGGGGCCAATGCCGAGCCTGTGCAGCAGGCTTGTGGCGATACCCAGAGGAGAGTCCCAGGGCTGGCACGGGTAGTACATCACTTCGAGACTGGGGGTCCGCTCTAACAGCCCATCGAGCCAGTGCGATGTCAGAGTGGTCTTGCCGCACCCAGCGATTCCAGAGAGCGCGAACATAGGGGCACTGGATGCGTACCAATCGTCCAAGCGAAGTTTCTCTGACGATCGCCCGTGCACGGTCCGAGTTTGAGGTGGGCGAGTGTGGTAGGTCGAATGTGCCCCAGTGAGAAGTGAAAGCGAGCCAGGGGGTGTGGCTGCATCATCGTCTGATCTGACGATGGCTCCGAATCGTATGTCGCCGAAGTTCAGCACCCCCTCGTGCTGCGCGTGCATCAGTACCTGAAGTAGCGTCAACCCGGCCTTCAGCCTCGCCGCAGCCTCGTCGGCACGAACCTCTAGCAGTTTGCCCTCACTGCTGCGCAGCAGTATCGAAGTAGAGCGGAGTTCGTCTATCCGTTCCTGGGCCTCGGCACGGCCCTCATCGGTCAGCTGCCAGGTCTTCTGGCGGCGGTCGTCACCCCTTACAGTCCGAGTGTGCTCGGTGACCCATCCGTTGGACATCAGGTCACGCATAGATCGGGAAACGTTTGGCGGATGCAAGGCACAGATCTCGGCTATTCCGGGACGAGTCATCTCGTGGGTGACAAGGTAGTGGTCGGCTTGGTGGTCCTGCTCCCAAAGGTGCAGCAGGATGCGGTCGACCACAGGGACACTGACCCTGACATCACTACGTGCCATGCGTCTTGGCGAGAGATGCGCTGCGCATCAAGCGTTCGTAAGGCTGCGCCCTCACGCGCCTGTGTATTGGTCATGTTCAAGAGAAAGGGGGCTCAGCGCTCCCCATGGACGAATCCACGCGGTCCAAGCTGCTCAAACTGCAGCGCATGGAGGCCACCGAGGCGGAGGTCTACCGTCGCCTCGCCAAGATGCAACCCGACGCTGTGAATCGATCCATACTCGAGGGCATTGCCTTGGAGGAAGAGAGGCACGAGGCCGTAATCGAGAAGATGACAGGGGAGCAGGTCAAGGCCGACATGGGCAAGGTCAGAAGACAAATCATGCTGGCTAGGCTGTTCGGATTCACATTCTCTGTCAAAATGATGGAAGCAACTGAGCAGGATGCCGCATCTGAGTATCGCGAGCTCGGCCTACACGATATCGCCGACGAAGAGGAGGCACATGAAGAGAACATGATCGGCATGTTGGACGAGGAGCGTCTACGCTACTCTGGAAGCGTGGTCCTCGGGATGTCCGACGCCCTCATTGAACTGACCGGTGCACTGGCAGGGCTCACCTTCGCTCTGCAGGACCTGAATTTGGTAGCTCTGGCTGGTCTGGTGACCGGGATTGCGGCGGCGTTCAGTATGGGTGCCTCTGAGTACTTGTCTTCACGTGCGGAAAAGAAGAACGAGTCGGCCGTCAAGGCCGCATTCTTCACTTGGATATCCTACTTGGTCACAGTCTTCCTACTGGTCTCGCCCTACTTATTCTTCCAAGCCGACAGTCCCGACTTCCAAGGCTTTGAGCCTCATGTTCAGGCTCTGCTATGCACCTTCGCAATTGGTTTGCTGATTGTCGCGGTGTTCAACTTCTATGTCTCAGTGGTCGAAGAGGTCTCATTCAAGAGCAGATTCATGGAAATGACCGGTATTCTCGGTGTGGTCAGTCTAATCTCGTACGGCATCGGACTAGCCCTCAGAAGCATGCTTGGAATCGATGTCTGAAACGGAAACTGGCTCCGCAACCTATGTGTCTAAGACCGCTCTCGCGGAGCCATGAGCGCATACGATGAACTGCTTGAGAGACTGAGGGACATAGACCTGGTTGGCCAGATAGGCGGCCTGGTGAGCTGGGATCAGGAGGTGTTGATGCCGCCCAAAGCCGCGGCCCTCAGGGCCGAGCAACTGGCTTGGATTTCCAAGACTGGTCACCAGAGACTGACTGCCCCTCGAATCGGCGAGCTGCTCGATGAGTTGGAGTCCACTGACGGCCTCGACGATGTGCAGGCTGCTAATGTCAGACTGGCCCGCGAGTCATACGACAAGGCGACGAAGTTGCCTACAGAATTCGTCGAGGAGATGGCCAAGCACCGCTCGAAGGCGCAGATTTCGTGGACTGAGGCGCGAGCGAATGATGACTTCTCGATCTTTCGTGACAATCTCGCGAAATCCATCGATCTCGCTCGCCGGAAGGCCGACTATCTGGGCTACGACGACCTTCGGTACGACGCGCTCCTAGATATCTATGAAAGTGGCCTCACCGTAGCCAGAGTAGACCCGTTGTTCGCTGGATTACGCGACAACGTAGCGCCCCTAATCAAGGCAGTCGTCGAGAGCGGCAACCGCCCCGACATCTCGTGGTTGGAGGACAACTCATGGGGGCAACCGGGGCAGGAGGCGCTGAGCCAAGGCGTGTCCGAGGCGATTGGGTTCGACTTCTCCGCCGGCAGACGGGACGCCTCGACCCACCCGTTCTGCGGCGGGCCGAACCCCGACGATGTCCGATGGACGACCCGCTACAGCGAATCCGATCCGTTCGGATCGCTGTACGGATCGATGCACGAGACCGGTCACGGCACCTACGAGCAGGGTCGCCGACGTGACCTCGACTTCCAGCCCGCCGGCGAGGCCAACGGACTCGGGGTGCACGAGAGCCAGAGCAGGTTGTGGGAGAACCAAGTCGGCCGCTCGCGCGAGTTCTGCGAGTGGGTACTGCCGCTGTGGCAGAAGCACTTCCCAGAGAACATGGAGGGAGTCAGTGCTGAGTCGTTGTGGCAGGCAGTCAATCTCGTGGAGCCAAGTCTGATTCGCGTTGAAGCTGACGAAGCCACCTACAATGTGCACATCATGATCCGTTACGAGCTTGAGAAGAGGCTCATCGCCGGAGATATCGAGGTCGACGACCTCCCGGATGCCTGGGACGACATGTACGAAGAGTTCCTCGGTATCCGAGCTCCCAACCGCGCCCTCGGGGTGCTGCAGGACATCCACTGGTCCATGGGGGCCTTCGGTTACTTCCCGACCTACACGTTGGGCAACCTGTACTCCGCGCAACTACTCGCAGCGGCCCGTAGGGATCTGCCTGACCACGACGAGCAGATGCGGCGGGGTGAGTTCACACCACTGCTATCCTGGATGCGCGAGCACGTGCACCAACGAGGGAGCATTCTCGAGCCAGCGGACCTGATTGAGGAAGCCACTGGTTCGCCCCCATCTCCAGACGCCTTCGTCGAGTACCTGAAGGACAAGGTCGAGCGGCTCTACGGCGTTTCAGCCTGACTCGTTCACGCGAAAGCCCGATAGCGGGGCATCATGGTCTGATGCCATGGCCGTGCATTCTCTCGAGTCAGTCTCCTCGCTCAAGCGCGAGCTCGGCAGTGCCTGCACGGTTCTGAGAATTGACGGCGACAACTTGCTGGGAGGGTCGCAGGAAGGCACTCTGGCCTGCTGGTCGATAGATTCTGGGAACGAACGCTGGAGAGTTGAAGTTGACGGACCGATCAGTGACATCGTGCTTGAAGACAATCGTGTCTACGTCGCGGCGTCTTCCGACTTACACGTGCTCGACGCAAACAGCGGCGAGGCGAAATGGAGTCGACCACTGGAGGGAGCAAGTGATTACGTTCAAGTCTCGGAAGGAGGTATCTGGGCTGCTTCATCTGTTTACGAAATCGAAATCTCCGACTATGTTGAGTCGACCGTATGGATGTTCGACTCCGAAGGTTCACTTCAGCAACGATGGTCCTTCCCCGAGCGCGCATGGCACTTCGGTCTGCACGATGATGGAGGGGTGTTACTTGGGCTGGGCAGGCCGCGATGCGGTTTCCTCCGGATTCGCAGTGGAGAGAAGTCAGTACACCACACCCTAGAGGGGAGTAGTCCTGTGACTGTTGGAGTGTGTGGGTCTGATGGACGGTTCCTAATCGGGCACTCCGATGGCAGTGTCAGCATATTGAGTGGATCTGATGCATCAGCGGGTGAAGAGAGGTCTTCTCAAGTGCGAGCGATATGCAACTCCAAACACGACTGGTTCTCGGGACACGCCTCAGGTGAAGTCTTCTCAAGTCACGGCTGGGGCGTCTCAGCGTTAGGCGCCGTGGAATCGTTAGCACTGGGGCCCACCGATTCCGAAGGCATCGGGATTTGGACCTCCAGGTGGAACGATGGGGATTCCAGCATCGTCGTCCTAGACGCTAAGGATGGTAGCACTATTCTAGAGCTTGAGCATGCTCATCGAATCAGGCACATTGATTCAGCGGGCAGCAACATCGCTCTGGGAGACTCCGGCGGGCGAATCCACCTAGTCGAAGGAAGAGTTCTATCTAGGCGCTTGGAAGATGATGATGGGGGCAGGGATGATGAGCGCAGAAGCCGATTGATGGGTCGTCTTAGGAAACTCAGAGAGGCATGAGGTGCAGTGGAAAATAACTGTTCCAGACCCTTATTTCCAGTAGACTGCGGCTGTATTCAAGAAAGGTTTATGTAGCGTCCCCGTCCCTGTCAACTTTGCCGCTTCTCTGGAGTGGTGTGGGGGCGCCTCGGCGCGACCCGCGGGCCACAGAAACCGAGCCGCGAGAGAGCGGCGGCGGAACCCGAGATTCGGAAGGAGATCGGGGAAGAGTCGGAACGCCATATGGGCGGGAAGACGACGGGAGAACCGAAGAGGACGAGAGTGGAGAGAACTGGAGAGAACTGGACGAAAGGAAGGGGAAGGAAGGGGAAGGAAACTGGAGGAAACGGAGGAGGAAGCTGAGGAAAACGCAACCGAACCGGCAACGGGGAAAACGCAACCGAGGCAGAGTACTATCCCGAGGAGATATGCGTGGAAAGGGGAGGAGAACGAACCTGGAAGCGGTGTGAGGAACGAAGTGGAAAGACCGACGGGAACCGGACGCAAGGAAGGGGAAGGAACGGGAAGGAAGCAGAGGGAAACACGAGTGGACAAGGGCGGAGAGATCCGTGGAGGAAGCTGTATCGGAACGTGGAGAGAACTGGAGAGAACTGGACGCAAGGAAGGGGAAGGAAAGGGAAGGAAACGGAGAACGCGAAGGGGGGGGAAACGCCCCTAGAGAGAGAAGATGAGTGAAGTGGAGAGAACTGGACGCAAGGAAGGGGAAGGAAACGGAACGCGACAAAGGGGCACTAGAGGTCCCGGAGGAGTCTACCCGGAGAAACTCGGGCCGAGAGGCCCGGGGGACATCCGGACCCTGCGGAGTAGAACAGGAGGGGGGAAGCTCCCCCATGTGCGGAACCTCTCCTGCCTGCTCCCACCTGTAATCGGCCCTCAAGATTTTATTGCAATGTTTGCGGAGCGTTTCGCTCCTGAATAATCGATTAGGGGTTTCCAGTTCCTTCAGTCTCGTGGTCCAATCATGTCCTCGGCCTTGACCCACTTGGTGAATTGCTCATCTGTCAGTAGATTGAGTTCGAGCGCGCTCTCCCTGAGTGTGGTTCCTTTTGAGTGTGCATTCTTGGCTATCTTCGCGGCGTTGTCATAGCCGATGTGAGGATTGAGTGCAGTTACCAGCATGAGTGAATTCTCTAGATGAGTTGCAATTCTGTCCTCGTTAGCCTCTAGCCCTACCACGCATTTGTCCGTGAACGAGCGACAGGTGTCCGAAAGCAGGCGCACACTGTGCAGGAAGTTGTGAATTATCATCGGTTTGTACACATTGAGTTCAAAATTGCCCTGACTGCCTCCGACTGAGATAGCGGTGTGGTTGCCCATAACCTGGCAGCAGACCATCGTCATCGCCTCTGCCTGAGTGGGATTGACCTTGCCTGGCATTATGCTTGATCCAGGCTCGTTAGCAGGAAGTGAGAGTTCCCCAAAGCCGCATCTCGGACCTGAACCGAGCCATCTGATGTCATTGGCTATCTTCATCAGAGAAGCTGCAAGTGTGTTCAGCGCTCCCGAGGCGGCTACCAGCGCATCGTGACCTGCCAACTGTGCAAACTTGTTGTCAGCACTGACAAAAGACATCCCAGTGTTGTCCGCAATGTGTGCCGCTACTGTGTCAGCGAACTCGGGATGTGTGTTTAGACCGGTCCCGACGGCGGTCCCTCCTAATGCCAGTTCAAGCAAATCTCCCATGGCACTCTCAATGCGTGTGATGTCGGCGTCGAGCATCGAGACATACCCGCTGAACTCCTGCCCTAGGGTCAGGGGGACTGCATCCATCAGGTGGGTCCTACCAATCTTCACCGTACTCTTGAAGTCCCGTGCCTTGTTTGCCAGATTACCTCGTAAATGACGTACTGCGGGCAACAATCGATGTTGTGTTTCCTCGGCTGCAGCGATGTGCATAGCCGTTGGGAAGGTGTCATTGCTCGACTGGGCCCGGTTGACATGGTCATTCGGGTGCACTGGGGTCTTGCTGCCCACGGCACCTCCAGAGATTTCTATCGCTCGGTTAGCTATCACCTCATTCGCGTTCATGTTGGTCTGAGTGCCCGAGCCTGTCTGCCAGATTCTCAGAGGGAAGTGCTCGTCAAGAGAGCCAGAGACGACCTCGTCACAGGCCGCTGAGATCAACGAGCCGATGTTGGGGTCCATCTGGCCAAGATCGACGTTGGTCTGGGCCGCGGCCTGCTTGAGAACACCGAAAGCGCGGACGACCGAACGGGGCATGATGTCATTCCCGATGTCGAAGTTGACTAGGGATCGTGCAGTCTGAGCCCCGTAATACCTGTCTGCTGGGACCTCGACCTCTCCCATCGTGTCCTTCTCTATCCTGATGGCATCGGGTTTCGCCCTAGCGCTACGAGCTGCTGCTGCTGGCTGTCCCGTGCGCTCCTCAGACTCCGAATCAATCGAGTCCTGTATCATTCTGGAGATGGTTGCGGAACGGCCCTTCTCTCGGCCCTTGCCTACTCTGCGATCGAGCCTCTTAGCGAGGTCTTCTGGTATGCTTATACTGACTATTCTGCGATCCCCAGCGCGATGTTTGGCCATATTTCGCATCGCGTTAATTGGTTATTAATAAACTCAGACTATATAGCCGCAATGCAACGTATTGTTTGGTAGCAGAAATCAATTAGCGATCTCATATCCGCTCTACATTGATTATCTTCTGGGGGTCGTGGGGCCTGTCACCGGGTTTGGTGTCGCAATTCTCTATCCTGTACACGTTCTCCATGCCCTCGATGACCTCTCCGAACACCGCATGGTTGCCGTCGAGCCAAGGTGTGGGCACGGTGGTGAGGAAGAACTGGGATCCACCCGTGTTCGGGCCCGCGTTCGCCATAGAGAACAGCCCGGGTCTGTCATGACTCTTGGCTAATGCTGATGGCTCACAGTCAATCTTCCACCCAGGGCTACCCGTACCGGCTCGGCCGTTGTTAGCATCCCTTGAGTGAGGGCACCCTCCTTGAATCATGAAATCCTTGATTACGCGGTGGAAGTGCAGGCCGTTGTAGAACCCATCATCGACGAGCTTGAGGAAGTTCCCCGTGGTCTCAGGGCAGTCCTCGGTGTACAGTCCAATCATTATCTCTCCAGCGCTGGTTGTCATCTTGACTACAGTAGGCATGCAGTTGGGAGCGCTCACAGGCACAAGAGCATATGTGTGCCGCCCTAAGCCTAATGATGGGGGTTCGCAACTGGTCCAATGTGAGTGCAACTAGTGACTACGACTGCCCCCAGTGCTCGAAGAAACTGAGAGTGGAGTCAGCCGAGGGAGTAGATGGTGTAGATCTGTTAGTATGCACCAAATGCTGGGGTCTCGCAGTACAGGCCAAGACGATGCACGGGGTCGTCCCAGACGAAGTACGGGAGAAAATAGAGGACACGGGAGTAAAGCACCCAGAAGGGCACAGTTGCCCGGTTTGTCCCTCTATGATGTTGGAAATAGCGGTACCCAAACCATTCGGATCAGAAGACCGGGCGAGCGAGCCCGACGTGAAGATAGACATCTGTGGGGACTGCGCCACAATCTGGTTTGACGCAGGTGAGCTAGACACCTTGAACGGCATCAAGCCGAAACTCCGACGGGTGCAGATGAAGGAAAATGCCATGAAGATGGAGGCCCATGTAAACCCCGAAAGCACGCCGGTGACGATGAGGAGGGGGGCGGGAGCACTAATCCTTCTCATCGGTCTTGGTTGGGCTGTGAGTGGGAATTTCTGTAGCTTGGCCCTAGGCTTACTATTGGCAATAGGAGGGGGCATTCTCGCCCTTACCACCGCCCCGGAGACTGGTCTTGAGGGAGGTGCCTGCAGCCGATGCGGCCTCAACAAAACGATTGGTTGGACTTGCCAGAGAGCTGGTTGTGAGGCCCCCATCTGCACCACCTGCAGGTCCGTGGGAGACGATCCGGTCGAGACATACGTGAAAACTCTAGGCGGTGGGGCATTGGTGGTGGCAGGAGGAGTGCTTGGCATTGGCCTCCTTATCGTCACAGAGGGGGCTGCAGGAGAGGCGGGGTTCGTCCCAGCGGCTCTGGGGGCGGAATTGATTTTCGGCGACGAAGATGAGAAGGAGGATTTGCTAGTCTGCAAGGAATGTAAGAAAGAGATGGGGGCCCTTCAGTTCGCCACTCCATCTACAACCCATGCCGAAAAAAAGGGAGTGAAATTGGAGGAGCCTTTGGATGTTGTCGATGCTTTCACCGAGAAGGTCGAGGATACCGATTCAAAGAGTTCCCAGATGGAAGATTTCCTGAAATCACAGACCCACTGCCTGCACATTGGCGATGTCAAAAGGTGCCGCAGGATGGTATACCGTAAGTCCGGTTACTGCTACATGCACAAGAGGGAGTAATCAGGCGACCATGGAGCCGGGGAGAACTCCGTCGGGCAACTCAAGCAGGCGAACCGTGCCATCGGGGTCGAGTGCTCCGAGGACGAGGAACTGAGAGATGAATCCCGTGGGCAGGGTCTTGTCACCGAGGTTGACTGCGCCTACCACAGTGCGGCCAATCAACTGGGCGCGCGAGTAGTTGGTGATTTGTGCAGAACTCCACAGTCTGCCAATGACAGGACCGAAGTTGACGTGTATCTTGTATGAGGGCTTACGCATCTCAGGGAACTCCTCGACCTCGAGAACCACGCCTGCACGCATGTCGAGCTCGAAGTAGGCCGCTGCGCCCACATACTCCTTCTTGTCGAGCTTCTCAGGATGGTAGGGCTCGCTCGAGTCGATGATATGCTGGCTCATTCACCCACCTGCGACATCTGATTTCAGAATCAAGGGTCGGAGATTTATTCCAGCCTCGGCGAACGCTTGCGCCCCACCCTCTTCGCGATCTAGGATAGTGATACATGCGGCGACTTCGCAGCCCATCTCGCTGAGTCGGGCTGCGGCCTGTAAAGCAGAGCCTCCTGTTGTAGTAACGTCCTCAAGAAGCACTACTCTGTCACCAGCAGCAAGGCTCGATCCTTCGATACCAGGGGGATTTCCGGTCTTACGGCCACCGCGGCCCTTGGGCTCCTTACGCACGAGGAAGCCGCGCAGGCTAGATCCTCTGCCTGCCTTGGCAATAGCGATCCCAGTGAGGGGGATTGCGCCGAGCTCGAGGCCACCGACCGCGTCCACGGCGCCAATGTCTTCAATCTCAGCGTGGATGAGCACGCCAAGCAGGTGGGCACAGTCAGGGTCCATCATCACCGGCTTCATGTCGAAGAAGTGAGTGCTTTGACGGCCGCTAGCGAGTGTGAATGGTTCGTCAGGAGAGTGAAGATAAGCCAAGTCACGGACCCTGTCGACCAGTCTCGATCTCGCTTCGTCCACGCTGGTTGACGCCATCTTCTCCTTCGCTTCGGCTCGGCAGGGGTCGGATGAAGGTTCGCACTCCGGACAGGCAGATTGGCGGGCATTTCGGTGAATGTTCTTGGACGGCCTCCAACAGTATGAGGATGTTCAGCAGCGGAGCGTGTATACATGAGTTCGGATAAGAGGCGTGTTGCGGAGTACGACGAGGCTCGCCTGAACGGCGAGCGCACGTCGTATCAGAGTTGGTTGGACCGACGCGCAGACGAAGTCTTTCTCATCGCCGGCGAGGCCAAGGCCAAGGGCCTTGATTTCTCAGATGAGGTTGAAATCCCGCGTACCGCCGACCTCGCTAGCAGAACCGAGAAGCTGCTTGAGGAGTATCTCGATGGGATGAGCATAGAAGACGACCTGCGGAACCTCCTGAGGACCTCCGACAGAGAGACTGCAGCCATCGAGATAGCGCTCGATGTAGCACGGAGGATGCACGCTAGGACCAGTGACATCACCAAGGCCATAGATTCAGGACTTAGAGTCGGTCTCGCGGTGCTGACCGAAGCGGTTCTGGTGGCACCGCTCGAGGGCATCGGCGGCGTCCGCATCATGAACAACGCCGATGGTTCAGAATTCCTATCGATAGACTACGCTGGCCCGATTCGAGCAGCTGGAGGTACAGCCCAGGCGTTGGGAGTCTTGATTGGTGACATGATCCGTCGTGAGCTCGGCATCGGCAGGTACGTCCCGACTACACCTGAGGTGGAGCGAGTCAAGGAGGAGTTCGGCCTATACCGCGTCGGCCTGCAGTACAAGCCACCCCCTGAGGAGATAGAGGTCATCGTGCGGGCCTGCCCGGTGATGGTCAACGGAGAGGAGACTGAGAAACAGGAGTGTGCAGGCTACAAAGAGGTCCGTAACATCGTGAATTCGAACGACTCTCCCCGTACAAGAATTCGAGGAGGCGTGATGCTGGTCATCGGAGAGGGGCTGTGCCTCAAGGCTCCGAAGATTCTCAAGCATACCACAAGGTTGGAGATACCTGGATGGGACTTCATAGCCCAGTTCGCCGGCAAGGGCAAGAGCGATGCTGCTAGCGGCATTAAGAAGCGCGAGATAGGCAAAGTGGGCCGGTACATGGAGGACGTCATCGCCGGGCGGCCGGTCTTCGGCGAGCCCTGTGAGCCTGGTGGGTTCAGACTCAGATACGGTAGGAGTCGTGCCTCCGGGCTCGCCGCCGCCGGAGTGAACCCGGTCTCGATGCAGGCTCTAGGGGGATTTCTATCCGTTGGGACCCAGATGAAGACGGAAAGGCCCGGAAAGGCCTGCGCAGTGACCCCATGTATCGATATCGACGGGCCTACAGTCCTACTCAGAGACGGTTCCTTCCGCAGAATCTCTACTATCGAAGAATGGGAGGGATGCTCTCAGGAAGTCCTCAGCATCTGGGACTCTGGAGAGATACTGTCTGGCTTCGGCGAGTTCCTTGAGAACAACAAGGAACTTGTCCCCTCGGCCTACAACCGAGATTGGTGGTCAGCCGACCTCTCGGATTCCCTAGATCATCCCGACAAGGTCGACGGTTTCGCTAAGATTCTTGGAGTCGATAGGTCCGAACTTCCATCTGGAATACCCTTCAACGGTGCTATCAAACGAGGTGGCGAGAGCACTCTTGATCGCAGTTGGCGCCGGCGAGACTGGTTCCTGTTCCTGCGCGATTTGGAGGTGGAGTGGGAATCTGCGCGAGCCATGAATCTGGAATACGGCGCGGCGGTTCCACCACCGTGGAACCTGTGGTGGTCAGACCTGCCGATGTCGTTCGCTCCCGCGGTCATTGAGGCGCTTGTGAGTTCGTCCTTTGAAGACGGAGGGCTGCGCTTACACGATGGCGCCGCTGCTTGGTCTCCAGACACCTTCGTCGAGGACATTGGGCTACCGACCCCCTCCACCGGAGTCTGGCCCCGATGGACCATGGTGCACAATCACGGCATCCTGAAATCTGCTCTGATGACCCTTGGGGTCGAGCATTACCACGAGGGCGATGACATCGTGATAGCATCGCACTGGGAGGGACTGGTCGAGGGTCTCGGGCTCGAGGTCCACAACGGATCCGTGCGTGTCGCAGTCGAGGCGGGACCACATATCGAAGACAGAGTAGGCAGGATTCGCAAAGCGACGGCGGTCATCACACAGGAGAACGCTCGTCGGGCGGATCTGGAAGGCCGGAGAGCGGTCGTCAGGATGAAGGCCGAAACAGCAGCGAGGCAGGAAGGACTCGGCATACAAGATACCGATACCGCTGGTCGGGCCGCTGCGGAGGAGATCGACGACTCCGGGCCTGATGACCTCGCAGCCCTCCGGGCTGCCCGGGTTCTGCTGGACGAACACGAAGTCGATCGTTCGCTTTGGCTAGTCAGGCGTCTGTCCAAACTGCGCTGGGAGGACTCTGCGCCCTGCAGGGTGGGCTCACGCATGGGTCGGCCGGAGAAAGCCGGCGCGCGCGAGATGAAGCCAATGGTCCACGCTCTATACCCGATAGGCGAGAATGGGGGTCCGCAGCGACTGCTGGGGCAGGCCGCCGGCCAAGGTGTCATCCGGGTCGAAATGGGGCCGCGTGTGTGCGAAAAGTGCGGGCAGGAGTCCCCCCATCTGAGATGTCACAACCGACTAGTCTCAGGCGAGGCGATTGAGTGTGGGGGACGCACCCAGGCGAGCAAGCGTCGAAGCGGGCAGTTCAGGCGTAGGATGGGGCAAAGAACCAGTGTTCCACTCGGCGGCATTCTAGAAGTCAAGAGGCGTGCGCTCGGCCTAGACAGGTTGCCGAACAGAATCAAAGCAGTCAAGGGCCTGATTTCGATAGGACAGACGCCCGAGCCGATAGAAAAGGGGTTACTGCGAGCAAAGCACGGGGTCTCGGTGTTCCGCGATGGAACCTCGCGCTACGACATGAGCGATGTTCCGATTACTCATTTCAAACCTAGTGAAATTGGCACCCCTTGGAACAAGCTGCACGATCTGGGATATTCTCACGATATCTTCGGTGCACCTCTCGATTCGGACGAGCAGATGCTTGAACTTCTACCGCAGGACTTCGTGCCTTCGATTCTAGCCAAAGAACACCTCCTGAACATATGCCGTTTCGTCGACGACCTGTTGGTACGGTTCTACGAGATGGCTCCCTTCTATGAGGCCGCTGACGAGTCCGATTTGGTGGGTCATCTGGCTATTGGTCTCGCGCCGCACACGTCGGGTGGTGTGCTGTGTCGAATCATCGGATGGACCAGTGCCTCTGCCGGATATGCCCATCCACTGTTCCATGCCGCGAAGCGGCGAAACTGTGACGGTGATGAGGACAGTTTGATGATGCTGCTAGACGGTCTGCTAAACTTCTCAAAATTGATTTTGCCAGCGGGCAGGGGCGGCCGAATGGACGCTCCGCTGGTACTGAGCACACGCATCAATCCGAGCGAGATAGACAAGGAGGCTCTCAACGTCGACTGCTCGTGGTCCTACAGCCGAGCCTTCTACGAAGCGACGAAGTCGCAGCCGCACCCTAGCGAGATAGAGGGTCTCGTCGACTTGGTCAGTAACAGGGTTGGTGCTGTAGGGGAGATTCGCGGGTACGGTTGGACTCATGACTCGGGTCGACTCGACGCCGGCCCGAAGAACTCGTCGTACAAGACCCTCAAGACGATGGAGGACAAAATGCTCGCTCAGTTGGCTCTCGGAACTAATCTGAGACCTGTCAGTGCGCAGCGCGTAGCCTCGCAGGTCATCGAATCCCACTTCCTTCCTGACCTGCGTGGAAATCTCATGGCCTTCACACGTCAGAAGGTTCGCTGCGTCAAGTGTGCCGCTTCGTACCGCAGGATGCCGCTAGCCGGCAGATGCATACAGACTGTTTCGACAGGTGGTGGTCTAGCCGGTTCGAGAGACGGTGACAGCACCCTGTGCGGGGGCAATGTTGTTCTGACAGTCTCCGAGGGAGCGGTTCGCAAGTACATCGAGATTACCCGGAACGTCATCGAGAGGTACGGCGTCGACGATTACACCAAACAGCGCGTTGATTGGATGACTGACAGCGTTGACTCGCTGTTCAACGACGACACGGTCACCGTGATGACACTCAACGACTTCGTCTAGTAATCGATTTGTAGGGTCCGCAGGACCCTGTCCATCCACTGAAGCTTCTGCATCTTGGTATCAGGATCAGTCACTCCCGACCACCTGCCTACGACATCGATCCTAGTACCCAGCATCGTAATCGCCTCGTTAGGCACGCCCATAGAGCGGACCACGCAAGCGGCCCTGTCGCCGTCGGTGAATCCACCAGGGTTGTGCATACCCGGAATTGTTGTAGGAGTTTGATGAGTCAGCACCAGAGGCGAGGGCGTTGCTGTCCCTGCTGCTATCTCCAGTAGTGACTCCCACTCGGCGAAGTTGTCGCCGTGGGCGTGCAGGAAGACTGGTATGCCCCGCTTGACTGCCTCGAGGGTTCCTTGGCCGCCGTCGCCGTCGCTGACGATGCATGCTAGGCGCGACCAAGCTCTCTCCGCCGTCGAATCGGGCAGTGTCGAGAGAACACCCGCGGAGCCGTCGGCAGCGACTAGGAGAGTCGGGCGCTCAAGCACTTGCAAGACCTCGTCGGCTTCCACGGCCGCACCGAGGACTGCGACTTCAGTGGGTCTGAGCACCATCCTTCTAATCAGGCCCGCAACGTTGGCGGCCCTGCGTGGGCGGGTCCAGTTGTCGATCTGCGACGCCTCAACTGCTTCGAGCATGGATCTAGCGCTGCTGGTGTCGGTGTCGAGTTTCCATCCGAAGTGCTCTCGTACCTCCGTCTGGATAGCGAGCAGTTCGTCGTCGACGGGAAGCAGGTCGGTCGGTCTATTCATCTGGCCTCGCTCCAGTAGAAGGGCACGGTGAGTGTTGAATAACCCTCGTGGCCCACTGCTTGCCAATGCCGATGCCGCTTGCACTACCATCGGTGGAGGACGAGGTCCTGCTAGCTCGCTATCCTTTCCTGCCTCAAGGCAGGGAGCACATGCGCAGCGTACTAGAGAACAATGGTATCTCAGTCGAGAATCTGATAGAGGCCCCTTGGTTAGAGGACATCAGAACTCGCGGTAGACTGCGCCTGCTCGACAGTGTGATGCACAAGGACGGTGCTGACATCGCGACCACTGTCGACCTATCGACCGAAGTGGGTAGGATGACCGAGGTGCTTTCGTTCCTGCACGCTATGCTGGTCGTCTGCGCCTCCTTCAACGAGAGATTGCTGGCTCGGTGGATAGAGGGTGAGGCGACTAGGGCCGATCAGCTGTTCGGCATGGACTCGGAGAATTTCGAACTGCTGGCAACTTCTTACCTGTCGGGAATTCGAAGCGAGATGGCCTCGGGTTCTGACGAGATGGTTTACTGGATTCCCATGGCTGACTTCATCGAATTGTGTCCAAGAATCTCTGGCGCCTACTGGCATCTGGCCAACCGACCGGTCATCAGAGGATGGGTCTGCATGGACGCTGCTGTGGGTGAGAGCAGTAGGCAACGTACTGCGAGGTTGCTGAAGGAGAGAATCCGAGAGAACCTGAACCGGACCTGCACAGACAGAATGGACAAGATGAGTGAGGAGTTCGCGGCTCTGTTCGCCGATCCGGTCGAGCGTATCACTGGGTTGCTCTCCGAGCAAGTTGAGGCCGAGATGCCGATGTCGGCTGCGGTCAGGGATGACTGGCCACCATGCTTTGAGTCGGCGGTTTCCGAGTTGAATCAGGGAGTTAACGTAAACCATACCGGGAGGGTGTTTCTAGCTGCCTTCTCGAAGTCCATCGGGATGTCGCAGGAGCAGACCTGCTCGTTCTTCGCCAACGCCCCCGACTACAGCGCGGACACAACCTCTTACCAGGTGAATCAAATCTACGAGCGCGACTACACACCACATGGCTGCGCCGCCCTGAAAACCTCCGCTAGGTGCCCGGTGCAGCCGGGCGACGACAGACTGTGCGACCAGGAGTGGTTGACCCACCCGCTGAAGTATATCAGAGCCAAGCAGCGTAGCCGCTATCATGAGAGTTCGCAGGCAAAGGAAGAGCCTGAAGTCGCCGAGGACGAGGTCGAGTCGGCCAATTCTTGATATGGGCCAGCACTACATCGCGGCCCATACCGGATGAATAGACATGGTGAGGACTCTCGTACTGACTGTCGACCGAGACAACGACCTCGGAGTGAAGGCCGGCATCAGAGGCCCCGTCATCGGTCGCAAGCCCACCCTTACGGCCGCACTGCGACTGGGTATTGCCGATCCTGAAGAATCCGACACCAACGCCATCTTGGGAGCCTTGCACCATCATGACAGGCTGGTTGAGAACGCTCAGGGTAATGACGAGATAGAAATCGCCCTGCTGACAGGCGATGTACGGGTCGGTCCACGCAGTGACCGGGCCATCGCGATGCAACTGGACGAGGTCATCCAGGAGTTCCAGCCTGACTCCGCTGTCCTGATTACCGATGGCGCGGATGACGAGGCTTCGCTTCCCATAATCACCTCAAGGGTGCGGGTCGATCACGTCGAGAAGGTGATTGTTAGACAGTCCAAGGGTATCGAGAGTACTTACTACTACATCGCCAAGGCCATCGACGACCCGCGTTGGCGAGCCAAACTACTGGTTCCTGTCGCCATCTTCCTGATGATCCTTGGTCTCGGACTCATCATCCCAGGTGGTGGTGCTCTCATCGGCGCAATGCCGCTGTTCATCGGTATCTGGGTGCTAGCCAAGGGGCTTGGCTGGGAACAGCAGCTGGAACGTCTGATGATTGACATGCGGGAAAGTGCCACCGGTGGAATCTGGTCATCCCTACTCTGGGGCCTCTCAATCGTCTCGGTACTCCTATCCATCCTCACCGCCTACCAAGTTTTCTCAGCCACGAACATCGAGATTGACAGTTACGTAGCCGGACTAGGCGGCGAATTCAACGTCGACGCCGTGAACAGGGACGTAACCGTCTGGGCCATAGCCATCAACGAGGCCCTCACGTGGATCGTTGTCTCGGCCTTCTCGTTCGCCCTTTCTCTGGGCGTGCTTAGATGGAAGGAGGGCAGCTTCACCGGACGCAGCGTGCTGCTGTTGGGCCTGGGGGGTGTGGTGTACTTCTTCGCTAGGGCCTCACTGGTGGTCATCCTCGTAGAGATGGGAGGATCGGACTTCAGCCTCGACTACCAGAACGTCTCAGACACTTGGGGTATGCCGGTGTTCGCAATTATCGCCTACTACTTGCTGAGGACAGCTGTGCAATCAGTGACTGAGGACGAAGGCGTCACTGGAGAAAATCGGTTCTGGGGCGTCTGATCAGTCCTCAAAGGTCGAGTCCATCATACAAGCAGGGCAAGTGACCCTGATTGGTCGTTTATCTGGGATTCCGAGAGCAGCCTTGCAGTGAGGGCATGAGATGGCTTGGGTCGCCTTGTCCTGACGGGCCTTGCCGGCTACGCTGGGGTCGTATCGGAATCGGTATTTGTGGGAGTCGTCGACGAACTCTGGACCGCCCTCCTTCTGCTTCTTCGATCTATTGAAAATCGACTTTCTGCGAGGCACTTCAGCTGGGGATTCAGCGATAGGCTGATCCTGATTGAAGTCACCTTTCTGGAAATTCTCAATCTCGGCCTCTATCTGCTCGACGGTCATGCCGAGTTCTCTAGATGCCTTGTCTATGGCTAGCCTGCGCTCGTAGTCCGAGAGACCGATGAAATGCTGCAAGATGGTCGCTGGAATCCTAGCCATCTATCTCCCCAGCTGCCGGAGCGAAGTCGTCCCTTTGAATGCCGCCTTCCTGCGTTCGTAGAGCAGTATGCCTAAGAGCATCCGATTGCGATTGCATGGTGATGTTTCCCGAATGCATCGAGTGCCGTGGCACTCGGGGTATGTGCGGCATCTCCCCGTGCCCTCTGCTCGCTGACATCCGGGGCAGGCTCCCAGTGGTGCAATCCGGCTCTGTAAGCGAGCTGGTAGGACCTAGCCCGCCGGCGCTATTCGTAGGCAGGTACGGCTACCCCGATGTCAGGGCAGGTCCAAGCGCAGCTTGGGTCCCTGACGACTCCAATGCCGCGCCTCTAGCCAGCGGCGACCCAGCCGATCTATTCGGCAGGCCGCTGGAGGAGGTTGCGGCCCGTCACGCTAATCTCATCACAGGTGGCAGTGTAATGCCTGTCAACAGCACCTCTTCTCCCGGTGCGATGCTAGAGACCACCCAAGAGATAGCGATGGCTGAGAAAAGTGTTGACGTTGAACTCGATTTCGCCAAGCCAATTATGGTCGGGAGGAATCCCACTTTCGATAGCATGAGCACTCCCTTAGGACCTTCAGGCGAGGTGCTGCGTGCCGAAGTGGTCGGACATGCCAGTATCCCAAGGAAGGTGGACTCGATAGCCAACGAGGAAGATCTGTTGGCTGTCGATGCGATGGAGGAGTTGACTGAGGCCTCTATTGGAGAAGCGCAGATCTCGCGCCTGCTCTCTTCCGGGCTTCTTGGCAGAGAAGGTAGTAGGAAACTGGTTCCCACACGTTGGGGCATCACGGCTACTGACGACATGCTTGGCAAGCGGCTTTGGGACAGGGTAAGGGACCATCCTTCACTCGATAAAGTGCTGGTCTACGAAGCCACTTATCTTGACAATATATTCCATATCATCCTGACACCTGGCCTGTGGGCCTTCCACATGCTAGAAGCCTGGACTCGGGGCAGCGTTTGGACCGGTACGGGGAAGGTGTTGGGAGATTGGGAGGATCTCAAACCGCGCACCGAGTACGCGCACCAGATAACTGGAGCCTACTATTCGGCTAGACTGGGTGTGCTCGAGCATATGGATTCGATGCGGCGCTCGGGAGCCTGCCTGATCTGGCGAGATATCGGTCCGGAATACTGGGCGCCAGTCGGAGTCTGGCTGATTCGAGAGACTGTTCGTGAGGCGATGAAAGGGACTGCGAGGCAGTTCGACTCGCTCAAGCAAGCCATCAACTACGTCTCTCCGCGAGTATCAGCCCCTGACGACCTGCGTAACAGCTGGTTCGTCAAGAGAGGTCGTCAGACGCGATTGGACTCATTCGCTTCTGAGGGCTTCTAGTCTATCCTCGTGGATTCGCTCCCACGGGAAGTGCCCGTCCTCGGTCGGGCTGCGACCGAAGTGTCCGCCTGAGGCTGTGGCTAGGTAGATTGGTCGCTTCAAATCGAGATCCCTAATCATCCCAGCCGGCCTCCAGTCGAACACATTCAGGATTCTGTTGGACAGTTCCAGGTCAGAGATGCTGCCAGTTCCAAAGGTGTTTGCGAGTAACCCAATCGGCTGCGCCCTCCCGATAGCGTAGGAAACTTGGATCTCGCATCGGTCCGCCAGACCCGCTGCTACTACATGCTTGGCTGCCCATCTAGCATTGTATGCAGCCGAGCGATCTACCTTGGATGGGTCCTTGCCGCTGAATGCCCCTCCACCGTGTTTCCCACCGCCGTACGTGTCGACGATGATCTTGCGACCGGTGAGTCCGGCATCCGAGTACGGGCCGCCCGGGTCAGGGAATGAGCCGGTGCCGTTGACGATGAGGTTGCTAGTGTCGAATCCATCCAACCAGCGCTCCGGGATAGCATGCTTGACCACCTGCTCCCAGACGGTATCTCGGATGAACTCCCTCTGGGCATCCTCTGCCAAACCGCCAGCATCCCTTGCGTGCTGCACTGCTATCACGACATTGTTGACGTGCTGGGGGTAACGCATCCCATCGCCCTCGTGGATCCTGTTGCCATCGAGGTGAATCGAGACCTGACTCTTGCCATCCGGGCGCATCCATGGAATCTTTTTGGCGCGCTGGATGATGTCTAGGCGGCGGGTCAATCTCTGAGAGAGTGCAGCAGCAATCGGGAAGTGTCTCCCGCGCAGTTCGGCCGTGTCCTCGGTTTCGTTGCAGGCATATCCGAACATTATCCCCTGGTCGCCTGCTCCTTGAGAGTCTAGGTCGCCATCAATGCCCTGGCTGATGTACTCTGATTGGGTGGTGATGTAGGTGTGGACCTTACAGAGTTCGGGGGAAGTGGCGTCCATGCCAATGGAGTGGTCCGTGTAACCTATCGAGGCTGCAGTATTGCGGGCTATTGCCTCGTAGTCAGGGGCTGTGCCGTTCAAGCTGACCTCGCCTGCGAGCACTATTGCCGCCTTGCCCTCCATGCCCTTGACCAGTGTCTCCACTGCGACTCTAGCCTCTGAATCGATAGTCAGGCAGGCGTCAAGGATTGCGTCAGAGATGGAATCGCAGAGCTTGTCCGGATGGCCTGCTGTGACCGATTCCGCAGTGGTGATTGGAGCAAGCCAGTCGGACATGGGGCGGCGAGAAGGCGTTCCTTCATGAAGGCGGCGACCGCAGTAGCGAAAACCGGGATGCTGCTCGCGGCATCATGGGCAGAGCAGAGACCGAGATCGTATGGAGTGGATCTCCTGAGAAGGCCCGGGCCCTGCTGGCTGCCGTCTCCCCTGACGACCCGGATTCCTTCGAAGCGGAGATTGTCGAGGTCGATGGGGCTGCGGAGTTGCGCATTCGCGTGGTCGGAGAGCATCTCAAGACAGTGCGATCCACGGTAGACGATTTGCTGGCGTGTCTAGCGGCCGCCGAGTCCAGCCTCGATATCAACGATGGAGCTTGAGTGACTTCGCCGCGCTCCTACCGGTGTCCACTGCAGCGTCACTCAGGTGATACTCGGAGATGACGTGGCAGCCAGCCATGGTGATTCCGGAGTCGATGAATGTCGAGCCGTCAACCCGCTCGCTGCGTGAGCATGGGTGGAGCATGATTGAGTTCGTAGAACGACGTGCTGCGGCCATGTCCCTCCAACCGGAGCAGCGTGAGTCGAGGAACTCTTTGATGCCCTGTAGAGCCTCCGGGCCGTCACCTGCTAGATTGACTGCGTGCAGGATGGTGCAATCGCTAGGATCAGCCCCTTCAGGAATCCTGTCTTCAGCAGTGGCATCGATTGCGATGATGCCTCTGTTCGCATCGAAAAGACCTGTGTAGGGTCTCATCGGCCTACCTTCCAATGCGATGTCCAGTGCCGCGGCCCTTTGCGCGGTGCACCGCCTCAACTCAGACGCATCAAGGCCAGCGCTCTCCAGCAGACGGGCGCTCTCGGAAGGTGGTGCTGCAAGGACCAGCTCATCGCACTCGATGTCGTTACCCGCGACTCGTACCGATGCTAGCCTGCCGTCAGGCCCGAGAGCGAGTGCCTCAACATGACTGCCGACATCGAACATCACATCCAACTGGTTGGCAGCCACAATCAGACGGCCCACCAGACTTGACCAGCCACCTCTTGGTACAACGAATTCGGGTCTCTTCACTCCCTCAGCACCTATCGACATCGTCGCTAGGGCGGTCAGTTCTTGACTCGCATCGGTGTCAATCGCCAGCATCTCCCCGTTATTCCACCTCGGCCCCAGCACCCTCGGAGCTCGCAGCTTCCTGAGCAACTGGTTCAGCGGCCCCTTGCGCCGCAGCAGATGCAGTCCTGGATCGAGCAGCCAACTACTAGAGTCGCGCATCCTGACGCGACCGCCAAGGATGTCCTTCGACTCGACCAAAAGGACGGTGGAACCGTCGACAGCGAGTTGCACGGCGGCCGCAAGACCAGCGACTCCTCCGCCGATGACGATGCTGCGCATCCTTGAATCACAGCGAGGATGGTCAAATGTCGTTTCGGACCATTCAAGGCAGGGCTACCACACGTCATGGCGTGGCCAGACTGCCTCACGACCGCTCCGAACTGCTTTGGTCGGGCGATGAGCCCACCGCTCTTTTCCTCGATTCCATAGACAGGTGGGTCGATGCAATGGTGGCCGACGAGCACGGCGGGGGAGTTGGTCCCAGCGGGCTCGTCGAGGCGAGCATCACTGCGAAGGTTCCGGGGCTCCTGTGTGGAAGGCCGATCGCCGAAAGACTGCTGGAAAGGCACTTTCCGGAGTGCTCGGCCCAGTGGGATTGCAACGAGGGAGGTGCGATTTCGGAGGGCGATTCAGTGGCAACGCTGCACGGGCCGGCGGATGATGTACTGAGACTAGAGAGAATTCTTCTAAATCTGCTAGGCAGGTTGTCTGGAATAGCCACGAACACCGCCAATTGGGCTTCTGCTGCGCGACCAATCAGGGTCGCAGCGACCCGTAAAACCGAGTGGGGTCTTCTGGACAAGTGGGCGATTCACAGCGGCGGTGGGCTGACTCACAGACTCGATCGTAGCGATGCATTGATGCTCAAGGAGAATGACTTCTCTGCGATGGCCAAGGATGGTGAGGATGGTCTCGATGCCATCCTGCGCGTGGTCTTGTCGATTGACATGAATGAGCATGCAGGTTTCACCGTCATCGAGGTGCAGAGTGTAGAGCAATCAGTCGCAGCAGCAGCTGCCTGGGACTCCATGCAGAATGCTCGCGGTGGTGACGAGAAGCTTGTGCTTCTGCTTGACAACATGGGTGCGGCAGGAGCCGGCGGGACTCAGCGCGCCCTTTCCGAGGTAGGTCTGCGCCGGCGATGCATTCTGGAGGGTTCTGGAGGGGTAGAGTTCGAGTCCTTGGGAGACTGGTCCGAAAGCGGGGTTGATTTGGTCTCATCAAGCGCCCTCAACAGAGGCGTTGTCCCACTCGACATGTCGATGCTGATAGGGGGTGGCGAGTAATGGGTGAGGTTCCTGACAGCCACCCGAGGAGGGCTTCTCTGTTGGCTCGGCAGAGCCTTGTTGAAGCTGCTGCCGAGGGCCTGCTAGCAGACTCTGCGATGATAGCGCATGGTAGGGGCGAGGCCTTCGACTACCTGCTCGGAGAGACGACCTCGGATTCGGCTATGGAAGCCATTCGAGAGGTCGCAGCCAGACTGTTGGCTGCTGAGCGTCCGGTCATATCAGTGAATGGGAATACCGTTGTACTGGCAGGAGAGGAGCTGATTCGAGTCGCTGCAGTTGTGGGGTGCCCGATTGAGGTAAATCTGTACTATCGGACGCCCGAGAGGGTATCGGGTCTGCTCGCCAGGCTGTCGGAGCAACGCGACGCGGTAGCTGCCGAAGCAGCTCCTGGTGGCTGGGAGGGGGATTGGCAGGAAACAGTCGGCTCGGTCGTCCTACTGGGAGACGCGGCCGATCACAGTATATCCGGTCTCGGGGGACCTCGAGCCAAATGCTGCTGGGAAGGTATCGGACAGGCCGACGTCGTCCTAGTCCCACTCGAGGACGGGGACAGGTGCGAGGCTCTGGTTGCCGCTGGCAAACAAGTGCTCGTAGTCGACCTCAATCCACTCTCTCGCACCTCAATGACGGCAACGGTGACCATCGTGGACGAGGTCTCTAGGGCCTCCTCAGAACTTCTCGGTGAAGTCGTCTCGGGAGGCTGCGAGTCGAGTCAATGGAACAACACGGCAGCTCTGAATGCCGCTCTCAGTGTCATCTCGGATGCATCTGTTGATGCATAATCAGGCGGATGAGTATTGCTCCTGCAGCAGTTTTCTGCAGCGCTCGGCGATGGCTTGGCCGACCTCACTGGTACTGGCTGTCCCTCCGAGGTCGTAGGTAACTGTACCGCCGTTGGAGAGATGGGAGGAGATTGCAGTGTCTAGAATGTCGGCGCACATCAGAGCGTCAGGGTCGTCGTGGCGCGCGCCGAGGTTGTCGAACATCAGTTGTACTGATGATATCGCTGCTATCGGGTTGACTTTGTCCTGCCCGGCGTACTTTGGCGAGGAGCCGTGGACCGGTTCGAACAGCATGTGCTCATCACCTATGTTGGCGCTTGCCGCCATACCCATGCCGCCTTGCAGCACGGAGGTCATATCAGTGGCGATATCCCCGAACATATTCGGTAAGACGACTACGTCCAAGTCCTCCGGATCCCGGACCAACCACATCGTGAATGCGTCGATGAAGGCCTTCGTCGTCTCGACGCTCTCGTACTCCTCAGCGATTTCGTCGAATACCTTCCTGAATAGCCTGCAGCCGCGCAGGACGTTGCTCTTGTCCACGCAGGTGACTCGCTGAGGCGCCTGCAACTGACTCTCTCTGCGCTTGGCCAGTTCGAAGGCGAACCTGATGACGCGCTCGCTGCCATTGCGAGATATCGGGCGCGGGTCCCATGACACCTCGCCCTCAAGACCGGGGAACTCATCGATGACGATAGGTTCGTCCTTGGCTCCGACGGCGGCTTGGGCTGAACGCCGCAAGAGACTGTGGTACAGCCCCTCGGTGTTCTCCCTGATCAGTACCATGTCGACCAGATCTGGGTCCCAGATGTCAGTGTGTTCTCCGTGCACCTTGTGCTGGACTCCATGGTAGAGTTTGACCGGTCTAATGTTAGCGTAGAGACCTAGGCCTGAGCGCAGCCCGAGTATGACCTGTCCTCCGGCTATGTCGCCGTTAGGCATCGTTGCCCCGGGCCATCCAATGGCTCCGAGGAGGATCGCGTCGGTGTTGTCGCGGCAGTGCTCAAACGACCCTTCGGGCCACTCCTCCCCAGTCTCTAGGAAGTGCTGTCCGCCACAAGGAATCTCAGTGATATCGAAAGACAGCGGGCTGTGCTTCTCGAACACCTCGATAATGCGTCTGGCGGCCGCTGTGACCTCGCGCCCCGTGCCGTCGCCGGGAAGGACTGTCAAACGATACCCGCTCATGGCTGGGGCACTTGCTTTTCATTCATCAACCCAACCCCCTCACAGCCACCTCTGGCTGAAGCGATACTTGATAGACGGTCAATGCGAACAGACGAAGCATGGACCGTTCGGCAGACGATGGAAGTGGAAGCTCACGAATAGATGTCAGGTCACTGCCTGACTCGGTTGCGAGGTTGTGGGAGACCATGCTTAGGCTGGACCCGTCTTGGAATCTGTCTGAATGGCTGGACGAGTGCGCCACCGACGAACTCGAGCTCGTCGAGGGTCATCTGGGCCGCGAACGCCTGCGCCTAGAGCAGCGGCTGCATCGCATCGAGACTCTGGTGAAGCGTCTGCGCCGCCAGAGGGAGGTCGTCGAGAGGACCACTTGGACCGATCCACACCAGAGGAATCTCTTCGACGTGTACGAGAAGAACGTCTCCGAGAAGATCTCGGATGATGAGGTCGATGAGGGCGTGGCCGCGGTCGATTACGGCTCGCTGGACGCTGGGGACGACCCCCTACTAGCCATCGTGGCCGAGCACGTACTGAGCATCATCGAGGAGGCTTTGGAAAGCGGTGACGACCAGGTTCACTTCGACCTCTTTGTGGACAAACTGGATGTGGTTGGTATCCGCACTGATGAGGTAGACGAAGCAGTCGCCTGGTTGCTGCAGAAGAGAGTCATAACCGAGTTGGAGCAGGACTGTTTCGGACTTGGCTTGTGATTACTGTTGAGACCGTTTAACAAGCGACCGTGCCCTTCAAAGAAGGGCGTCCGGTCGCGTGGCTTGTAGTACCATGGCGAGCGATGCATCGGGATGGTACGCACGCCTCGACCACGTGTGCCCGGACCGGGTCGAGCAGATCTCAGGTTGGCTGGATTCGTGGGAGGAGGCAGTCACCCATGGAACTCCAGTCGCAGCCACCATGCCAAACCACTGGCCCACACTGCCTGCCGGACTACTCTCAGAGCCCGGAGCAGTTGTCGAGCACCTGCTCTCACGCTATGAGGCGGACAACGACGGAAGGTCTCCCAGAGGTGCCTACTCCACTCCCAGCAAGCTAGTTCAAGCTGTCTTGGCGGATGAGTTGAAGAGTACACGTAACAAGGCCAACAAGAGGCCCCCGGCCACCCTTTCACTGGCAGCGATGCCACCTGGCTTCAGGGAATACGCAGAGCGCCTTAACGAGGCTGCGAGGGGCGGCTGCGAGGAGCCCGGTGACGAGGCGGTCGAAGCAGGGGAGCGAACCCGTTCGGGGATCCCCCTGCCTTTCGCGGATCCTGCTGTGGGTGGTGGCGTGGTGCCCTGTCGGGCCATCAAAATCCATATTCTCCGGAGCGAGGGTTTCTCGCCGAACGAAATTCGGGCAGACACCCTGCGGCTGCTGCGTGGCATGCAGATGGTTGACTCCTCCGAAATCGCCGTGGCCTGTACTAGGAGGAGGGTGCTTCTGACTCTAGCAAAAGTTGGTCTAGTCAATCTTCTCGGTGAAGGAGACGAGGCCAGAATCGGCCGGAGCGAGGCTGAGTTGATTCTGGAGGAGAGCATCTGTTGCGCTGACTCCCTGCGCGGCGACTGGCCGTGGACTGAGTCTCCAAGGCTGCTAGTCAGCCGGCCGCCGTGGCTGCGCATCAAGGACCGTTTTCGAGGTTATCCTGACGGCAGCGAGTTACGTAAGCAACTATCACAGTCGCTGCGTAGTACGACCGAGTCCGACGGTAGCCCTAGGTTCGCAGCTCTGCGTGGCAACGTGAATCTATACAGGCTGTTCCTAGAGCGTTCCATGAAATTGGTTCGAGCGGGTGGCAGGATTCGCATGATTATTCCTGACGCCCTGCTTCGCGAGAAGAGCAGCGTGGCTCTACGCAAGTTGATGGTGGAGGGTAACCAATGGGTGTCATCGTGGTCGTTCCCCGAGCCTCAGAGAGTATTCCCAGGCGCCTCCCAAGGAGTCTTAGTCGTCGGGCTGACCATTGGTGGCAGCACCGAGGTGATGACCAGTTTCGGCCCACTCGAAATCCATGATCTCTCGGCTAGCACAGGCTTGGACAGCAAGACCCCTTTCCTTGAGATGGAGCGCGGCCCGTGGTCTGTTTGGACCGATATGACTTGGGCCGTCCCTAGGATGCCCCGCGACCGCTACACTAGGAACGCCGTGCTCAAGGCGATAGGTGATCTCGCCGACCAGCCTCGTTTGGGCGAGGAAGGTAACTGGCTCAACCCGACCGATGAGCCGATTCGCGTCAGGGTCGGTGAGATCGATCAGACCAACTGGTCGGCTGGTATCAGTGACTGGTGTACTGATTCGCAAGGCGTCCCATTCATCAGAGGAGCTCATTTTTGCCTTGAAGACCGAGAAGTCAGAATCAGTCACCCGGCCTACGACGTCGAAATCGACGAGGAGTCCATCGAGCGCTCTCAGGCTCTGTGGAAGGGTCCGATCGAGCCACGCGGCATCTCCAGAGTGGCCTGTCAGGCCATCGTCAATGCCCAGAAAGAGCGTCGTCTTCGTTGGGCGGTCGTCGCACCGGACTGCGTGCTGGGCAACTCGGTGAACTTCCTGCAACTTCCCGAGGCTGTCCTCGACAGTCTCGCCGAGGAACACGGCAGTGTCGATGAGGGTCTTCTCTTTGTGGCCGCCCAACTTAACTCTGAGGCCCTCAATCTGTGGTCAAGGGCGTGGGCAGCTAACAACAATGTGAACAACTACGAGATTGAGAGTTTGCCGTTGCCTCCGCCATCCACCGAAGGTGCCCTAAATTACGCTTTGAGGCAGTAAAGCGGAAGTCAGAAGTCAAATTGTCGGAATTAATTTTCCGTATTCCGACATCAATCATGCCTTAGCACCAAACAGACTATTATCCGAGGGTGCCGTACGAGGAGCGTTCCATCGCTTATGCGGTGGTATACGAGGAACAAGAAATGGGTATATATCCGAAAATAGGAATCACGGGTCTGCCCCGATCTGGGAAGTCCGCAGTCCTAGACAAGGTCGTCAGTATGGTCATTGACGAGTACAAAGCGGAGGCCCGTGGTTCTGTCTCCTCTGCCCCGAGAGTGATAGGAGGAATGAGAACCGAGGCAATCATCGAGGATGGTGAGAGGGTCGGATTCGCATGCATAGATATCGAAACAGGGGAGCGCGGGGTCATGGCACATCGAGAGATAGATTCGCGGAATCGAATCCTAGGATACGGCATAGACCCTAGCGAGATTGACAGGGTCGGTGTGCCGGCTATCCAGAACGCCGTGGGTAACTGCGAGATACTCGTCGTCGACGAGGTCGGGAAGTTCTCGGTCGAGAGCGAGGGTTTCGTAGGCGTGGTCAGAGCGGCTCTCGAATACGATATGCCGACGCTATTGACGCTGCACAAGAAGAGCCGTCACCCACTACTGCAGGACATCAGAAGGCGTGACGACGGTAGGATTCTCGAGGTGACTCCTGTTAATCGGGCGCTGCTTCCGTACAAGATTCTCAAGCTTATCCGACAGTCACCGTGAATTGGACGATGAAGTCAAGTTGATGCATGGGGAGCCGGGCTCGGTGCTCGATGGATTCGGCTGCGGGTCGCGTTGAGAGGGTGCTAATCGGCTTCGCCGTTCCCCTCTATCTGCTGACTGCCCTAGCATTCGCCGAAGGCAGGATAGCGCTGCTTTCGGACCCAGGCCCAAATGAGGATTCGTGGGCTATGCTGTTCGGTTCGCTCGCAATCCTTTCGACTCTGCTCTACGCCTACATTCGCTATCTTGGCTCAAAACCACATGGCTCCTCGCCGCTCGATCAGGTGTTCAGCCGCGAGTCTGAAGAGGAAATGCTCAGTCGACTTAGGGTGGAGCAGCAGGAAGCGGACGTCTCAAGCATGAGTTCGGCTTGGGCCGAGATGGAGAAGGATCATCTCGAACGCACTCTGGGAGAAGAGGAGTGAGAATCGAAACCTTCACTCTCCGAATACATCACGGATAGTCGAGAGCCATGAGTGAAGTACCCTCTAATCTGCATTACACCGAGTCCCACGAGTGGTTGAGAATCGAAGGAGACGTGCTGGTCGTCGGAATCACCGACTTCGCACAGAACGCGCTTACCGAAGTCGTCTGGGTCGATTTAGCTGAAGTCGGCACCACAGTGCAGACGATGGGAGCCTGTGCCAGCGTCGAGTCGGTTAAGTCGGTGAGCGAGGTCAATTCCCCGATAGGGGGTGAGGTTCTCGAATCGAACACCGCTCTCGAGGACAATCCGGAGATAATCAACGATGATCCGTACGGAGATGGCTGGATCTTCAGGCTCCAACCGACTGATATCTCGGATATCGAGGGGTTGTTGGACGCTGCTGCGTACACAGCCCTAATCGGAGAATGACGATGGCTGGCAGAGCGCTGTACATCTATGTGGATGGATCATGCGAAGAGAACAGAAACGTCACCGGCAAGACACCGGCGGGTTGGGGATTCTGCGTCATCTCGGGTGACAGTGGAATCGGCAAAGGCGGTGGTGATGTCATCTTCGAGAGGAGTGGACCGGTAGTCACAGAGGAGTCTGTAGATGGCTTTCTTGGTGCCGAAGTGGGATCCAACAACACTGCCGAACTCTCCGCAATAGCTCATGCGATGCGCTGGCTTCTGTCCGAGGGCGATAGCCACGACGTGGTGCTACGAGGTGACTCACAATACGCTCTGAACATAGCCTCAGGAGAGTGGCGGGCTAAGGCGAACAAGGAGCTCGCTGGTTCGGTGCAGGCGTTGTGGTCCGAGGTCGCGTCTCTACACTCGCTCTGTGCGGAGCATGTCCGCGCGCACCGGGGGCACCGCTGGAACGAGCGGGCGGATCACCTCGCGTTCAGGGCCATGCAGGGAGAGGACGCGTTGCCCCTGCAGTTCTGGAAACCGGGAGCTCGCTGACTACTCGGAATCAGCCAGAGGGCCGATGCTGAGTTTCACGTAGATTCCATTGAGCAGCATCAACAGACCGATTAGGGTCAGAATCAACCCCGAAGGATCAGGCATCTGCTCCTGCAACGGGTTGCCGAGAACCCAGGCGAGGGCTATGGTCGCCACTCCGGCGATGATGGCTTTCTGAGAGGAACCTGCTGGATCCTGCCACAGGTCGAGCCATGGAATCAACCCCCGCCGCTTGAACGTGAATCGGTACCAAGCCACGTAGAGCAACACTATGCCAGTCAGTCCTATCACCCCGAGAGAGAACGACGGAGTGTCCCATGGACCAGCAGGGGCGTAGCCTAGAGTCAAAGTGTCGAGCAGTAGCAACGCTCCCGCCGCTGCGTGGGCCCTCCATTCCGGCGCGTTCTGCTCCGCCATGCCGCAACGAAGCGGGGCTCAGGCTTGAAATCCACGCCGATGATGTCATCTATGCCCTCTCTCAGGCGGGCTGTCATGGGATACTCGGTGAGCATCGATGACGTGCATGCAGCGGCACAGAGGCTGGATGGGGTGATCAAGCGTACGGCTGTGGTATCCTCCGAAGATATCAATCGTATCGCAGGCAGGGAAGTGCTGCTGAAGTGTGAGAACCTGCAGCACGTTGGTGCGTTCAAGTTCCGGGGTGCCAGCAACGCCGTGATGCTACTCGATGATGTTGCTGAGAGGGGGGTCTGCACGCACAGCAGCGGCAACCACGCTCAAGCGCTGGCTCTGGCAGCCAAACAGCGCGGTGTGCCAGCCTACATCGTGATGCCAAAAACCGCGCCTCGAGTCAAGGTGATGGGGGTGAAGAGTCACGATGCCGAGATAACCTTCTGCGAGCCCAATCTCGCTGCTAGGGAATCCACAGCTGCAGGGATTATTGAGCAGACCGGGGCTACTCTAATCCACCCCTATGACAACCCGGACGTCATCGCAGGGCAGGGTACTGCTTCGATAGAACTGTTCGAACAAGGTGGGGCGTTGGATGCCGTCATCACCCCCATAGGGGGTGGTGGACTAATTTCTGGAACCTGCATCGCCACTAGAGCACTGTTCCCAGACACTAGAATATTTGGGGCTGAGCCAGAGGGGGCTGATGACGCAGCACGTTCTCTAGAAGCCGGCGAACTGTTGCCGCAGACCGGACCGGACACCATTTGCGACGGTCTGCTGACAAGCATGGGAGAGCATACTTGGCCGATTATCAGGGATCATCTAGAGGCGATTTTCACTGTCAGCGACGAAGAGGTCATCGAGGCAATGCGATTGCTTCTCAAGCACTTGGGTATGGTGGTTGAGCCCAGCGGTGCTGCCTCGCTGGCAGCAGTTCTCGGACCCGAGTTCAGAGCTCTCGAGAATATAGACAGGGTCGGAGTCATTCTCTCCGGCGGCAACGTCGATCCGGGGCTCGTCGAGTTCTAGAGCGACCACTGGTCGAGAATTGGAGCACGGGCCGGGATTTGCACCCGGGTCCATGGATCTGCAGTCCATTGCATAGCTGCTCTGCCACCCGTGCAGCGACTCCCGACCCCCGAGGCTCCCTTGAAGACTCTTTGCAGGGTGAGGGTAGTACTTTCAGGAACCTTAGAGGGTATGTTCATCTTCATTCAGCCTCCCGCGTGAGGCATGCCTGAGATTTCCTCTCGCTACGAGGGTCTTGGCGTCGGCTTCGCGCCGTATCTGCAACCTCC
Organism: Methanobacteriota archaeon; assembly: GCA_014240285.1. Classification (GTDB taxonomy): domain Archaea; phylum Thermoplasmatota; class Poseidoniia; order Poseidoniales; family Thalassarchaeaceae; genus Thalassarchaeum. The sequence continues at coordinate 52,300 of JAAZXI010000001.1, read as the reverse complement.
AGAACCCGGGGTCATCCGTTGGACGGTGGGAGAGCCTGGTTTCGACACCCCGCGCGCGGTCATCGAAGCGGCGATCAAGGGGCTGGAAGATGGTAACACGAAGTACACTAGGGGTGCGGGTTCGATGGAACTGTGCCAAGCGGTGTCCAACTACCTAGCAAGGCATCATTCTGTCGAGGTCGGTGCAGACGATGTGGTCATCACGCCTGGCGCCAAGCAGGCGCTGCTGTATTCGTTCCTCATCACCACGATGCCGGGAGACGAGGCAATTCTGCTAGCCCCCTCTTGGGCCTCGTACGAGCCGATGCTGGAGCTTATCGGGGCGGTTCCGGTGAACGTGCCGGTTCGCAAGGACAACTTCCATCCCGACATCGATGCCATCAGAGCCGCGGTCACCGACAGGACTCGAATGATACTGGTCAATTCCCCCTGCAACCCCACCGGAGCAGTGTTCACCCCGGACGAATTGCAGGCCATCGTCGACATCGCTGTCGAGCACGACCTCTGGATTGTCTCCGACGAGATCTATGCTAGACTGGTCTGGATGGACTACCCTCACGTCTCCCCCTATGCTCTCCCAGGTGGCGCGGAGCGCACTCTGATTGTCAACGGCTGGTCGAAGTCCTGGGCGATGACGGGGATGAGATTGGGCTTCCTGACCGGTCCTCCGAATGCTATGCGCGCCGCTATCAAGAGTCAGGCCAACTCCGCCTCTCACGTCCCCACATTCATGATGCACGCAGCCGCAGTTGCTCTAGGGTGCGACGACTCGGTCGAGGAATTCAACCGACAGTACCTGAAGCGGCGTGGGATAATGACTGCCGGGCTCTCAGAGTTGCCCGGACTGAGGATTGTTGAGCCCGAGGGTGCGTTCTACGTGTTCGTCGATGTCACTGGTACGGGCATGACTGATATCGAGTTCGCTGATGGTGCGCTGGAAGCGGGTGTTCAACTCATTCCGACCTCACTAATCACCGGTGGCGAGGGCTTCGTCAGGATTTCGTACGCCACCGACGAGGAGGCCATTTACGAGGGTCTGCGGCGGTTGCGGGTGTGGCTTGTCGATTAGTCACCTTGAAATCGGAAAATCGATGCAGCCTGCACATGAGCGGCTCCACTTCGCGTGGCGGGCACGTCGTGCTGGACTACACGGACTACTCGCCACCGGTTGATGACGACGGCGAGTGGATGCTTCAGGTTCTGCGAGACTGTGTTCGCAAAGCTGGCATCCGCGAGGTCCATTCACATGTAGCACAGTTTGACGGCAGTGAGAGTCCGCCCGGCTTCGCAGCCGTCGTCCTCATCGACGAGAGTCATGTCAGCGCGCACTGCTATTCCGAGAGCGGGCTTCTGGCAATCGATATCTTCACCTGTGGTGATAGTGACCCAGGGTCGCTGGCCGACAAGATTCACAGCGTCGTCGTCGACGCTGTTCCTAGTCTTGTGCTGTCAGGTCGAGGGCGTTTGGATAGATTCTGAGGTGAGGTGGTGTCCGTACGCGATTTTATCGATTCAAACTACCGGCATTTCAACGCTGGCGCGTTGGCGCAATGCGCCGATTCACTACGAGATTTTCTAGATAATGGAGGGCGCCTGATTGTCACTCTCGCCGGAGCCATGTCGACAGCTGAGATAGGGCGAACGCTGGCACCAGCCATCAGGTCTCAGAGAGTGCACGCTATCTGCTGTACCGGAGCGAACCTCGAGGAGGACCTGTTCAGTCTAGTCGCTCGCTCACACTACGAGAGTATTGTGGATTGGCGTGAGCTGACAGCCAGTGACGAGGTAGCACTTCACAAGCGTGGGATGAACCGGGTCACCGACGTCGCGATACCCGAAGAGGAGGCGATACGCCGCATCGAAGGGCCGCTGATGTCACTGTGGGAGGACGCTGAAGCGGCTGGCGACCGGCGGTTTCCGCACGAGTATCTGTACGACCTGCTGCTGCACAGCGAACTGGAGTTCGATGCTGATCCAAACGAGTCGTGGCTGATGGCTGCGGCAGATGCAAACTTACCAATCTTCACCCCGGGGTGGGAGGATTCGACGCTTGGCAACATACTCGCCGCACGAATCCTCGACTGTTCATTGAAGGGAGCGGACATAGTCAGGGGAGGCTTGCATGCAATGCAGGCCCTAGCCGATTGGTATCGCGAGGACGACTCCCCGACCGGGCTGCTGCAGGTCGGCGGGGGGATTGCGGGTGACTTCGCAATCTCTGTGGTGCCGATGCTACGACAAGATGCGAAGGTCGATGTTTCGCTGTGGGCGTGGTTCGCGCAGATATCCGAGTCACGCCCGTCCTACGGCGGTTACTCGGGCGCGCCGCCCAACGAGAAAATAAGTTGGGAGAAACTGGGTCCCGACACACCTAGGTTCGTCATAGAGTCGGATGCGACTATTGTGCTTCCGCTGCTGCTAGCAGCATTAGAATAGGTCAGTGAATATGTTGCATTGCTCGGCTATCCTGAGCAATTGATTGTACTTTGAGGTGCGGTCACTCCTAGCCGGGGCGCCGGTCTTGATCTGACCGGCGTTGGTACCGACCGCGAAATCGGCGATGATGTCGTCGCTGGTCTCGCCGGAACGGTGGCTGATGACTGTGGCAAAGTCTGCGGTGCGCGCCAACTCGATGACTCTCAACGTCTCACTAACCGTGCCTATCTGGTTGAGCTTGATGAGAATGGCATTGCTTGCTCCCTCGGCTATACCTCTGGCGAGTCTGGTTGGATTGGTGACGTACAGGTCATCACCGACAATCTGCACGCGGTGTCCCTCGCGAGCGGTGAACTCTGTCCACGAGTCCCAATCATCCTCTCCAAAGGCGTCCTCAAGCGAGACGATTGGGTAGTTGTCGAGCCAAGAAGAGTACAGGGTACCCAACTCTGAGCCGGACAGTACCTTACCGTCGATGTGGTAACCGTCCTCATGAAAGAACTCCTGCGCTGCGCAGTCGAGTGCGATTGATATCTGCTCCCCAGGTGTGTATCCAGCTCGCTCGATGGCTCCGAGTACGTGACGCAGTCCGTCCTCATTGCGAGGCAGGTTGGGGGCAAATCCGCCTTCGTCGCCCACACCCCCGAGTAATCCTTCTTCTTTGAGCACCGACTTCAGTGCGTGGTAGGTCTCGACGCCCGCGCGCAGAGCCTCCGGCAGGCTGTCGAATCCGTGCGGGACGACCATGAATTCCTGGACGTCGACGTTCGAAGCAGCGTGAGCCCCTCCGTTGAGGATATTCATCTGCGGTACCGGTAAGCTGCTCGGACCATCTGATGCGATGTGGACCCATAGAGGGCCGTTCGTTGCCGCTCTCAAACAGGCCATCGAGGCGCCTAGTATGGCGTTGGCCCCGAGTCTGCTCTTGTTGGCAGTACCATCAAGCGCGACTAGAGCGATGTCGATTTCTTCCTGGTCGGATACCTCCATCCCGATGAGGACGTCGCGGATCTCACCGTTGACGTGGGCTATTGCCGAGGCTACACCTCTACCGGCCCAATCGGAGCCTCCATCACGCAGTTCAACAGCCTCATAGCTACCTGTGCTGGCCCCCGAAGGGACCGCTGCACGGCCTCGCAGTACGCCGTTCACGTAGCAGTCGACCTCAACTGTGGGGTTGCCACGAGAATCTAGTATCATGCGGGCCGAGAGGTCGCTGACAGCGCCACTCATTGGTGCGGCGACCTACAGCCCCCCTCTCAAGGTTGCGCTGGGAGGTGATTCACGTGTTGAGCCAACTCAGCCAGTGAGAGACCCTGCTTTGAACATCTGGGATTTCCATCTCGGAGCGGCAGCAGCGTTCCCAGCATAGTTGCTCCTCAGTTGGGGATATTGAGAATAACTCAGCGCGGAACAGCACACCGTCGTGCTCGCTGCACTCACAGCGGTTGTCATCGACGAAGCAATGGAGGAGGTGTTTGGGAAAGTGCTGCATCTTGCCCGCTGACGGGCTGCACAGCATGACGCTCTTCTCAAGGAACAGCAGCGAGTCGCCTGTGCACCGATCGACCTCGTGTCCGAGCACCTTGCTGCCTGTGAGGAGCGAAGCGACATCGACGTTGTACCACTCTGTCTGGGAGGAGGGTATGTCCAGCTCGGAGACGTCGTCGAGATACTCTTGGACACGGAGGTGGGCCATCGTCTCCTCCGCCGACATCGGACGCGAATTTACGCCATCCCATTTGAATCCGACTTTTCTTCGTTGTTGGATTTTGATACATAATCAGGAAATAATCAGTATTCATATTTCACACATCAGGTAGAGAACATACAAATAGAGGTCTATTTTCGGCGCAACCCGTGATTGAAGTAGACAGTCTTGACAGAGCCATCCTCTCAGTCCTGAGAGACTCTGGCAGAGCCCCCTTCGTAGATATCGCGAAGCAAGTCGGGGTGACTGAGCGGACTGTTCGCACCCGCATGCGCAGGCTGGAGGACGATGGGGTAATCCGCGGCTACACTATCCGCGAGGCGGGCATTGGGCTGACTGCTCTGGTCCGTCTCAAGGTCGGCCCGGGTACTGAGATTGGGTCGCTTGCCGGGGAGTTCTCCACATGGTCCGGTATCGAGTGCGTCTACGAGATTAGCGGGGATGCTGACCTAATCGCTGTTGTGCACGTCGATGACACCGTGGCGCTGCGCGACCTGCTCGACGAGATGTGGCTCGCCGCACCCGGAGAGATAGGCTCGACGCAGACAGAGTTAGTACTGGAACAGTACTGAATGCTAGGCCTACATCTTCCACTTGACTGAGCAGCCGATACTGACCGTTCGGGGTTTGACTACGCTGCGTCCGGCGGCCATGTCGTCCATGGCATCTGCCAGTTCTGAGGTCGAGGAGTGGGATGGATCCCGAGGTGAGTCGTCGAGTCGACCACGGTATGTGACCGCACCCAAGGAGTCGAGGAGGTAGAACTCGGGCGTCCTCTCGGCCCCATACGCACGCGCGATGTCTTGATTGTCGTCATGCAGGTAGGAGTAACTCATTCCTCGGCCTGCCCGTTTGAGCATGTTCCCCCAAGAGTCCGACTCGTAGTTCACCGGGTCATTGGAGTTGATTCCGGCAAAACCGAGGCCTTCAGAACGTGCCCTTGCGGCCATCGCTTCGATCCGCGGCTCGGAGCCGACAACGTACGGACAGTGGTTGCAAGTGAACATGATGACGGCTCCGTTCGGCCCGATGACATCGCTCAACGACATCGCTTCGCCGCCTATGGGGGGATTGGCATTCGGGAGATGAAAATTGGGGGCGGCGTCACCTGGTTCGATTCCTCGTAGTTCCTGCATGTTACTAGGGAGTGATGGGAAGCAGTTCAACCCTCTGACCGAGGATTGGGTTTGGGAGGGTTCGAACTCCCCCTGCACTCCTCCAGTCGACGCCTTGCCAGCCGATGCTCTGGGTCCACATCGAGGACATTTCTCCAGGCTGCTGTGGCCCCCTTCATGTCCTCGGCCTCGTGCAACAAGGTGGCTATCCTGAGTCGAGCGTCGATGTGGAACTCGTCATTCTCGGCTGCATTCTCGAAGTCGTGCATGGCGTCTTCGAGGCGACCGAAGTCGAGGTACAGGAGTCCGCGTTGATACCACGCATCGGAATGTGTGGAATCAATCTGTAACGCTGTGTTGAGGGGTTTCTCAGCCTGTTCAGCCCGGCCCCTTGCGATTAGACAGGTCCCGAGGTGGACCAGTGCCATTGTGTGGTCGGGCCTGTTCCCAAGCAGCCTGCGTAACTCGGCCTCGGCTTCATCCCAGTCTCCGTGACTCATCAGAATCTCTGAGCGGCGCAGCCGCGCCATGTCGAGTCTGGGCCGGTTGGACACCAGATAATCGGCGTCATCGAGGGCGGTAGCTAGGTCGCCCTTCAGTAACGAGGCCGAGCATTTGTTGAGACGGGCGCGGACGTGGTCGGGCTCATTCGCGAGCACCTTACTGAACAGGGATATTGCCTCAGTGAGCCTGTTCTGACGGGCAGCAATCATACCCCTGACGAAGGGTATGGCCGAGTGGTCATTCAACTGAGTGGCAGCCTCGGACACCAGTGTGTCGGCCTGCTCAAGACGGCCTAGGTCGAGGCACAGTTGTGCCTCCTCGAGGGGAATGGAGGGGTGCTCGGGGATTAGTCGCCGGGCTCGTGTGAGTGCGACTTCGGCTTCGTTGGGGGCGCCCTGGTAGCGCAGGGCCCTAGATCGGCCCAGCCAGGCTAGGCCGGATTCCCTATCTCGATCAATTGCTCCGTCGAAGGCAACCAGCGCGTCGAGCAGGGTCAACTGGTCATGGTGACCGGTATTATCACGGTGGCTCTCACTGGTAAGTAGGTGGAGTCTTCCATCCATGACATGCAATGGGGCGCTCTCCCATGATCCAGGCGGAGCCTCGTCGAGCACTTTGCGTGACCACTCGTTCGCCCCGGCCCGGAGAAGCACAAGACTCAGGCGGGCTCTGGCCTCGGCGTCCTCGGGATTGGTCTCGAGCCTTTCCTCAAGCACGGCCCTAGCCGCGTCGAGCCTGCCGTCGTTCTCGAATATCTCCGACTCGAGAATGACTCCGTACTGACCCAAAGTGGTGGCCCGACGTATGCTCTGTAGAGACTCCTTCGTCCTCTCCTCATCAACCGACAGTAACTTGGCGTGCAGCATCCACGCCTCACCGTTGTCAGGATTAGTTTCGATTGCTTTCTCAACTGATTCTAGGGCGACGGTAATCTCTCCTATCATCAGCAGCCTAGCTGCGCGTTCGAGCCATCCTGTGGATGTCTCGGGCTCTATCGTCCTCGGGTCGACCTCCCTATTGACCTCCCTTGCCCTTTCGACGATGTCAGAGAGCTCGGTTGTCGCCAGAGAGATGTCGAACTCGACTCCGAGTCCCTCCAGCCTACGGTAGTTGCGAGTGACCCTCTCCTCGTCGGCGCCTGAGAGCAACAGAGCTTGTTCCTTGAGCACGGCGATGTCATCCGGGTCGACTGCGAGTAGCCTCTCTAGGCTGCGATCGAGGGCTTCCATGTCGCCTTCCTCTCGGTGAATAGATGCAAGGGAGCGTAGAGCGTCGGCATCCTCAGCGCTGAGGCTGTGTGCGCGTCTGTAGAAATCTGATGCTCGAATCGTCCGGTCAATGCCGTGGAACAGCTCTCCGAGTCTGCGGTGCTGATTACCTGTCAGCTCGAGGTCCTCGGACTGCATCTCGGCCTCGTTGAGTATCGCATCCAGTCGCTCGACTAGGGGGAGCAAGCCGGGAACGACATCCTTGTGACCGTCCTCATCGGCGAGCCCGGGGTAGTGCACGAGGATGGTCTTGGCTGCGTGGCTCGCTATCGCGACCGATTCGCTGGAACTTACATTGACGTCTTGCTCGAACAACAGGGTCTCGGCTGACTCGAGGGATTTGTGGGCATCCAGCAGGCCCTGCATCCCCGGAGTCTCGCTGAGCACGGTGTCGACGCCCCTAGAAAGGAGGTCGAGCCGTTGTGAGGTGTCTGAGAGGTCGCCCTGTAGGGCCCCCATCTTCTCCCTCATCCTCTCTCTTTGACGAAGCACCGCCTGATGCCTGAGCCAGAGGGTCAGGAGCGCCAGCCCCAGCAGGGCATACAATGCCATAACGCCCAACGTCGAGTCTTCCATCCAGTCCCAGCGGACCTGTACGACTTTTGATGGCTTCTGCGGATGACAAGGCTCTCGCCGTCATTGTAGGCGGGACTATGTCCCGCCGGAGGATTCGCTGTTGAGCGAATCAGAGGTCTTCAGACGAGTAGGCTTGCACACCGGACTTTCGGGTGACCTTTCCGACGGACGAGCCCAGCACGTTTTCAATCCCTGCGCCAGAGGCGAGGTCGAAGATGCGGGCGGTCACTTTACCGGCAAACACCAGACCCTGGGCACCGGTAGAATCGGTCAGAGCGGTCTCTAGACTGCGAGCACCTATGGGCTCAGATCCGGAGCCGTCCTCTTGGACGATCACTGCTTGATTGCGGGACAGACCATCGAGCATCCCTGCCCAGGCCTTGACCTCATCGGGTGCGGTGAGAGCCTCTCGGCCTCGTCCGACCGCGCGGTCATCATCTCTGTTAATCTCGGTCTTGATGCGGGCGACGACCTTTCCGGCCGTCTCCTTCTGAGACAGCGCCTTCGTTACGACCTTCATCTCGAGGTGCTCGACCTCTCGGCTTGTCGGCGCGAACGCGACATGGGTCAGAGACTTGCCCATTTCGCCTTCCAGCTCCATGAGTAGCAGCTTGCCGCCGCGGTCGCCATCGAGGAACGCAGTCACCGTCTTTTTCGATTTGGCGAGCGTGACTAGTTCTGGCATGATGCCTGAACCCATCGTAGCTATGGCGTTCTTGATGTCGTACTTCAGCAGGTTGCGAACGTCGTTGCGGCCCTCGACGATAATTATCGCCTCGGACTTGGTCACGTTCGGACCAGCTGTCATTCCTTTGTAGTCGGCTTCCTTCCCCAGATTTAGGACTGAACGGACCTCGTCGAGGATGTTCTTCGACTCGTCGGCACCGGAGTTCACGATATCGAGTAGGAGCTCCTTGGCTCTGTCGATTACCGTGTCCTTCTTGACCGAGGTTATGTTCTCGATCTTCTTGACCTTGATTATCGCCTTGCACGGACCGATCCTATCGATCGTCTCGAGTGCGGCGCCAATCACAGCGGTGCTTACTTGGTCAATAGACGAGGAGAGTTGTATCTCCCCGTTTACCTTGCCCTTGTTCTGGTGAAGGATGACGTCGACATGGCCTATGCGCCCGGTCCGCTGCAGCTTCCTGAGCTGTAGCTCCTCGCCGAGGAGGCCTTCGGTCTGGCCGAAGATTGCCCCCACAACGTCCTTGCGCGCAACCGTTCCGTCAGTGCGGATGGTCGCGTGTATCACGTATTTTCCTTCATTTGTCATTTTCATTTCTTCCTTAGGCTCTCGGCCCCACTTTCGGGGCCTCGCTCCCGGTTTTCGCCAGTTGGCGGTTCGGTGGATGGGCACAAAGCGCCCGCGAGTGTGGCAGAGTACCTGCAGTCCGTGCGACCAACGGACCCTTCATGAACGCTCCTATTGGTGGAATGAGTGATTATCGGTGGAATGGTCTGCGCGAGCCATTAAGGGACATGTCTCCAATCGTGACGCATGGAAGCGGGGCTGAGCGACTGTAGGGGGATTTTTCACGGAGCGACGAGGATAGCGCTCCGCGACGGTCAGCTCTCGAATGGAGAGAAGCGTCTGCTGGTCAAGCTGGCCCACGCACTGAGGTTGGACGAGGAGGAGCCAAAGCAAGTGTACGACGCGGTAGTCGAGGGCAGGAGCCCAGGTGAGGGCAGGAAGATTAGTGAGTTGGAGAAGGGGATGGTCTACGGGCAGGTACTCGAGGCTGTTCTGATTCACACTGACCGCTCTGACGACGAGCTCACTCTAGTGGCCTATCTGCGCCGTGCCTTCTCAATCAGCGATGCCGAACACCGGGCGATAACCCGCAGCCTTGACCGCCAACTCGAGGAGACGATTCACAGGAACGTCCTACAGGACTTCCGAATGAGACTGGACGATACTATGGAGCGTATCGGCGGCATCTTTGACAGGCTCGGCTTCCAGATTTGAGGTTGGCATGGCTCACGACGAGGCACTCGATGGTTTCCTTGCCGAGCAGCCGCCAAAGTTACATCGCTCCGATAGGCGCCTAGCAAGAGCGGTGCGCGAGGCCTACCCCATCGGGGTGCCGGCACTGATCATGAAGTCAAGTACCGACAGGCTTGGTGAGTCAGCGGGCTACGCCTTCCATCTCGGGACGCCGGATGAGTTGCTGCGTCGCATCGCCTCGTGGCTGCTGACAAACGCTGGTGATGACCAGAGAGTACTGCTGCGCCTAGTGGGGCGCCTGTGGGTCCGCCACGGCCGCGAGGACGTGGCTCTCGCGGCTCTCCTTTTGGCTAATCTCGATCATGTAGCGCTGGGTGTCGACCCGTGGGCGGTGCTCGCCAGCTCGACTAGAAGCAGTGAGCCGGCCGAGGCGCTGCTGCTGAGTATCGAGGAGCTTCTGCGAGCAGGTCGAGAGATGCCAAGCAAAGAGGCCTTAGTTGCATGGTGCGACGGTCGTACGGTGGATGGTCACATGGCCCTCCTCGTCAGTTACGCAGGCACGGTGCGGGGGCATGCGGCCAGTGAGGAGGTGTTGAGGCGGTTGTCCTCCGTCAAGATACCCGACGGCGATTCTCTGTTGGGTCGAGTAAAGCAGCGGCTGCAAGAGGAACAGGCGCAGGACTGATGGGCGGGGCCACCTGCCGCCCAATATGATCAACCGGCTGTTGCCGTCTGACGACCCGGTCGCCGAGCAAGTGCTGGAGTGGACGATACAGCGCGATGCACACGACATCAGGCAGCTGATGAGGTGGATGGAAACCAAGAAGTCGAGGAAAGACAGGGCAATCCTGCTCAACCGCGCTCTCGACCTGATGGACGAGATCCAGCACGCGATGCGGCGGCTAGACGAGCTGCGGTGATGGCATGCGGGCGCTGCTTCTAGCTGGGGGCCGCTCGTCGCGCATGGGTCGCGACAAGGCACTACTGGAAGTCGATGGCGAGGCCTGCATCTCCCGGGTTGCGATGGCTCTGGCGGAGGCGGGTCGTGAGCCAATCAGAATCGCCGTCGCCGGACCCGAGGACATTGAACGATACGGTGCGGTCATCGACACCACAATCCAAGTCGAGTGGGTGCTGGATGCCGAGCCCCATTCGGGTCCAATCGAGGCACTAATCGAGGCCTTTGAGGACCCATTGGTAGTCGGGGAGACCTTGCAACTTGCCCCAGTCGATGTTCCTTGGGTGAACTCTGCGCTGTTCGCCGGGCTAGAGGGTGCACTAGGGCCCTCGGATTGTCTCGCAATGCCAAGCGACGGGTTGTGGGCGCACCCACTACTGGCACTGGTCCGCCCGGAGATGGTGGTAGGACGGCTGAAGAAAGGTGACCGTAGACCACTGCACGTCCAGTTCTCGGAGATGGAGCACTCACTGATGCTTGAGGACTCTTCTCTCCTGCGCAACGTCAACACGCCTGCCGACCTAGAGTGATATTCGCCCCGAGCAGAGTCGGTCGAGCACTTCGGGGTAGAGCACATGCTCCTCCAGCTTGATTCGTTCCTGCAGGGCCTCCTCGTCATCTCCGGGCAACACCTCAATCTCGCGCTGCGCGAGTATCGGCCCCGAGTCCACCCCCTCATCCACCAAGTGCACCGTGCACCCCGTGACGCTCGCCCCGGCCGCCAAGGCATCGCGGTGGGCGTGGGCTCCTGGGAAGTTGGGCAGCAATGAGGGATGGATATTGACCAGTCGACCCTTCCAGCGCCTGACGAACCATGGTGTGAGAATACGCATGTAACCACTGAGCACCACGAGTTCAACCTCCGCGGCCTCCAGTTCCGCATTCACGAGCCGTTCATGGGCCTCTCGCCGCTCGGACTTATCCAGATTCATCGGCAGAGGTACTCCGATGCTTCTGACGCCAGCGTCGCGGCCGTGTTGTAGGCCACCGGCGTCGACCTTGTCCGCGAGTACGAGCACGGTGCGGTGGCAACGCTGGGCCCGCTGGTACCTGAGCAGCGCTGCGAGTCCTGATCCACCACCGGAGACCAGCACTGCCAGTCTAACTGGATTGGCTTCCGACCCGGATCTGGGGAGAACGAAGCCTTCGCTCATGGCGTCTAGGCGGGTCGCCGGGGCTTGAGAATTGGGGCGTGAGCCCCAGCGGCACGAACACTGATATTATGGCTAGAATACAGCCGCCATGGGCCATGGAACGCTTGGAGACTATCGACGAGGTCGTCGAGAGGTATTGTGTAGCAAGCAGTCCAGCTAAGAGTCGTCTGTATGTCGGCCTCGGCTCACTGTTCCTCGTGTTTGCTGTTATCGGCGTCTGGATACCAGGCTGGCCTACCGTCTCCTGGGCGGTCCCCGCGGCCTTCCTATTCTCCCTCTCCAGTGAGAGGATGTTTCGCCTGACGTTGACCAACCGCTACTTCGGTTCAGCGATGTTCGACTACTATGCTACAGGAAAGACCATTCCTAAGCACGCTAAGTACGTCACCGTCGGGCTCATCGCACTCATGGCCTCAATCTCGTCTTATTTCGTCTGGCACGTCTCCACCAAAGGTAACGGTGTACTGACCGACCCATCGTCATGGAATGGAGCTGACCCGGGGTTCGGTGCAGGGACCGTGATTCTGGTAGGGCTCATCGGAATGTGGTATGTCGGATTCAAGGTGCCTTCTCGATAGTTGATTATTGGCTCTCAAATTCTGCGAGATCACCCACTGACTCGAACAGACTAGGGCCACTACCGAGGAAGTAGACCGAACCCAGTCTGCTGCGCGAATCCTCTGGCGTGGAGTTGTTGCCGGTGGCGCACGAGTCGGTGCAGCCGTCTGCGAAGGCCACATACACCCGTCCCTCGAGATCGATATGCAGGTCGTTGAAGTCCAGCAGGTTGCGGTTCGAGCCCCCAATGTCCCGGCAGTCGCCGCTGTTCAGGCAGATACTCCCTATCTGTACGGGGTCGGGAGAGACCCTGACGGTGTGGAACACCGGCACAGGATCCAGTGCGTTGAGGCTGTAAGTGATGTATAGGTAGTAGCTGACATTGGCAGATGCGTAGTGCGCATTACCATCCCACGGTTCCCCGTCGATGTCGGATTGGTTCAATTCACTCGCGTTCTCACTTCCAAGGTAAGTAATCGCAATCCTTCCTGGGTCGCCTGCATCAATCTGAGGGAATACTGTCGAGATAACCGCGCTCGGACTGATTCGGATACTGGTCTGTTCCCATGTCTCTCCTGAATTAGTACTTCTAGACATGTAGACGCCTTCGTCTGCCCCTGTCCAGATGTGATATGCATTGGATTCAGTGTCGGTCGCAACCTCCGAATTCTTGCGGGGATTGGGTGTCCCTACATCTTCACCCATGGATCGATCAAACCAAGTCAAACCATTGTCATCGGAAACGATGACGGTTGGTGTCCCAACTCGAGGCGTGACATAGACTGTGCCATCCGGTGCAGAAGTGATGGCCCCATGCAGTCCCCCATTGGTGGTGGCCAATCCAAAAATCAGTCCACCCGTGTTAAACGTAGCACCGCCATCAAAACTGGTGAAGCAGAATATTCCGGCGAGTTTGTTGTAACAATAGTACACAGCCGTCTCGTAGTAAGCCTGAGTAAACTGGCCGCCGATTCCATACCCACTGCCCGTCCAAGGGCCGGTTGCCAGTTTGATGTGATCATTAATCGGAGTCGTACCAGAATCGTGTGGATTACCCACCCACGTTGCCCCATCATCATCGCTATAACATATCCAAGACGTCTCCAAGCCCTGCATCTGCACGTTGAATATCCGATCCGTTATCGGATCCACCCAGCCCCACGGGTCATTGGTTTGGAACGCACACATGGGACCTGCGACGTCCTCCCAGGATTCACCGTGGTCACAAGAACGCATGACCTTCTCAAAGGCGATGAAGAAAATGCAACCACTCGACGTGACGCCGATGCTGGGCTCGGCCCCATCCTCGCCGACGTTGCTGAACACGAAATTGAGTTTTAGCGGTTGGTAGTCATCCAGTGAGAGGCTCTCGCCGTCCGGCCCGGTGATGAAGACCCCGTCCGGCAGAGTCGGTTCTGGAGGTGGTGGTGGAGGGGTATTATCCTTGAAGCAACCAGCGAGAGATGCCGACAGCATCAGAATCCCGACTAGCAAGACCTTGGCCTGCATGTTCTGGCGGCGGCGCGATAACGGGATTATGTTGTCCCTCAACCCAGAGGGAAGCTTTGCTACTGTATTTTCAGTGGAGGAAGAGTCTAGTCCCAGTGAACAGCATCGCCATCCCGTGCTCGTTGGCCGCGTCAATCGACTCCTGATCTCTGACCGAGCCGCCTGGCTGGACCACAGTTGCGACCCCGATTTCGTTGGCCGCATCAATGCCGTCGCGGAACGGGAAGAAGGCGTCCGAGACCATCATCGAGCCAGTGGCCCGCTCGCCCGCCCTGCGGGAGGCGATCTTGACCGCCTCGACCCTGCTCGTCTGTCCAGGTCCGACACCGACGGTAGCGCAACCTGTAGCTGTCCTAGAGACAAGAATGATCGCGTTCGACTTGACTTCAGCGAGCACTGTGGCACCGAAGCGGGCGAGGGCTATTTCTGAGGCGTCGACCTGCTTGTCGGTGATGCAATCCACCTCATCCCAGTCGATACTTGGCGGCCCCTGCACCTGAGCCAACCAGCCACCGTCGAGTTGACGGATTCTAATCTCGTCAACCCGTGGCTCGATAGGATCGAGAGTCAGCAACCTGCGGTTCTTCTTGGCCGATAGGATTTCTAGGGCCTCGGGCGCGTAACTAGGCGCTATCATACACTCGAAGAAGTGGCCGCCAATGGCTTCGGCGGTCTCTATCTCGACGGGCTTGGTGAAGGCTATAACGCAGCCGAAGGCGCTCTCTGGATCGCTTGCAAGAGCACTCTCCCATGCTCTGATCTGAGTTTCGTCGACTGAGGCCCCGCATGGATTGGTGTGCTTGATTACTACGCATCCATGCTCGAAATCCGAGCATGTTGATACCATGGTTCGAGCAAGTCTTAGGGCCCCGTCTAGATCGAGGTAGTTGTTGTATGATAGTGGCTTGCCACCATGCTGGACAGCCGCCGCGAGTCCGGACACAGCCCCGGCCGCCGCATAGAACGCTGCAGGTTGGTGTGGGTTCTCCCCATAGCGCAACTCCGAGCCGGAACCGGAGGAGACCTGAATGCGAGAGGGAACGTCGCTCGGGATGAATCTGCTCTCGAGCTCGTTGGAGACTGCGGCGTCGTAGGCGGCGGTGCTCTGGTAGGCGGTGAGGGCTAGAGACTGTCTAGTGGTATTGTCGACCCCGCAGGGATCGCCGTTTGATTCCGAGAGAGAATCCAGAACACCGAGATACTGGTCGGGATGGGTCATAATGATGACGTCCGCGTGGTTCTTGGCGGCGGAGCGGACCATGGTTGGCCCACCGATGTCAATCATTTCGATGAGTTCTGCATCACTAGCCGGTGGGTTGCGTGCGGCAGTCTCCTCGAATGGGTACAGGTTGACGCAGACTAGGTTGATTGCCCCGTAGCCGAGCTCTGCGAGTGTCGCCATGTCGTCTTCCCTGTCGCGACGGGCAAGTATTCCTCCGTGAACAGCCGGGTGAAGTGTCTTGACGCGTCCATCGAACACCTCTGGGTGTCCGGTGGCCTCGGAAACGTCAGTAACTTCGAGCCCCGCACCCCTTAGCGCGCGGGCTGTTCCACCAGTGGAAAGCAACTCCCAGCCCATCTCTGTGAGGGCTTTGCCGAGGACCTCGATGCCGGACTTCTCCCAAACGCTGAGCAGGGCGCGGGGTTGAGCCATGGCAATGCGTTAGTGCGGCGGCCTTGAAGGGTTCGCGTGGCGCCCTAGTCGCCTCTCGCGGAGATGACTTGGTCTATCCTGAGCATGCTCATAGCGGTCTCGGTCGCTGACTCCAGACCGTCCTCGATGACAGCCCTTGGATGCCATACTCCCTCTGCCGACCCCACTACTCCCTCGGGGGTGATTCCGACGAAGTCGCCGTCCTCCCTCGCAGCGGCTCTCAGCTCGAGAATCTGATCCAGCGCATCGCCACCGGAGTTCTCGACCAAGGCCGCTGGAATTGTTTCGAGGGCGCGGGCGTAGGCATCCATAGCCAGTCTCGCCCGGCCTGGTTCGGCCTCAGAGGCACGTCGAACAGCGTGGGCCATACGGGCATGGATTGAACCAGCGCCAGGCAGCAGCTCGCCGACAGCGAGAGCCAGTGAGGTCGCTCTCAGAGCATCATGCAGTCCACGGATGATCTCCTCAGTGCCGGTATCGCCACCTCCGCCGACTTCGATAGTGACTACTCTCGGATTGGGGCAATCGTCGATTCTGATGATGTCCTCGACTTGGTCCGAAGCTTCGCGACGTTCCCAAACCAACGAACCACAAACTCCGAGGTCCGCGGTTTCGATGTCGAGTATTGACTCGACGATGTTGGCCCCTACCGAGTCTGCCGCGTTGCGAATTTCCGACTCATCTAGTTCTCCCACCGCGAGCACCTCGGCTTCTGCCAGATGATGCAGGATGTCTCGGTCAACCTCGCCCGTGCATAGTACCACGCCAGCTCCGCTGGCGATTACCGCGTCTGCAAGTGCCTGCTTGCGGGCTTGTTCGGCGTCAACAAAGGAGTCGAGTTGATCAGCGTTGGTGATTTGAATCTCGACGTCGCGAGTCATTGATCGAATTTTCAGATCGCCTCCGAGCACCGCCACCTTGGCATCGTTCAGTCGGTTCGGCAGGCTGTCCATCAAGACACGGCGGTTGACCACGACACCTCGGATGAGTCGGGAATCGCGCAACCCACCAGTGCCGGTCTTGAACATCGCCACATGCTCGGCACCGGCATCGTTGCGGTTGGCGGCGAGTATGCTCAGAGCGTCAGTTATGATTGGGGAGAAGTGGTCTAGCGCTGCTTCCGCGCCCTTGCCACGCAGTGCCGTCTCGGCAACTGCAGCAAGGCGTGCATCACTCACACTATGGGTGTCTTGGTTCATCTGCCCGACGGCTGCGATGAGTGCCGAGCGGTAGCCGTCGACTAGAGTTAGTGGGTGCAGACCTTTGCGCAGTAGATTGCTGGCCTCCTGGAGCAGAGAACCACACAGCAGCATGGTGGTGGTGACGCCGTCACCACACGCCTCCTCCTGAGAGTTTCCCATCGAGACCATCATTTTGGCAGCAGGGTGCTTCACCATCAACTCGGCGACTATCTTGGCGCCGTCGTTGGTGACTGCAGTGGTGCCGTCCGTCTTGTACAGCATCTTGTCGAGTCCGCGTGGCCCGAAAGTCGGTTTCAGGAGGTCCGAGAAGACACGGGCCGCGCTGATTAGCTTGTCTTGGACATCGGTGCCGCTGGTGACATTTGTCTCCGGCTTGACAATTTCGACAGGAGGCTTGGCCGCACCCTCGCTCATGGATTCGGGCGACCCTAGGGGTCGCCATGAATGCTTTGAGTCAGAAACCGTACCAAAGTGAAGGTAGAATGGAGAATATCTATCCGGTTGAGGCATAAGCCAGGGTCGTGTCAAGAAGGGTTATTGTGCTCGTATTAGTACTCCTCATGGGGTTATTGGTAGGGTGCATGCCAACGATTTCAGCTCAAACCGGAATTTTCCCCGAGATTAGCATTTCCTGCGATGATCCGCCTGAGATGGACGTGTCTCCTGGTTCGACTAGAACTGCCATTTCAAACTGCATGTTGGAGAATCCCTCAGTGCATCCTGAGGAAGTTGATATTACTGTACAAAGTGGTGGTTTCGCTTACGCCGCACCTGGTAGCATGACTGTTCCTGCAAATTCAGAAATGGGGTTTGAGGTAATTTTTCGAGGTGATCTAGGCCATAGTTCGGGATCCTATGTAGCCAATGTTACCGCCCAAGTAACTCAAGCCAGTGGAGTGGATGTGAGTTTCATCACTTCGCCCGAATCCGTGGAAGTCACGATTATCGTTGCTGAGTTCACGAGTTGTACCCATAATCTTGGACAAGGAGGAGGTACAGTAGAGGCTGGAGAAGTGATTGTGTTCTCAACTTCTATTTCTTGCACAAGTAATGAGGGTTCCTCGATCAAATACCGTGCTGTGATGATTAATGATGACGGAGTTTCTTCTTGGCCGTCTGGTTTCGTTGATCAAAGTGCACCCTGCAACATTGCGATTCAATCTAGTGATTCCTCAAAGAACTGTCAGTTCCAAATAGCCACCCCATCAAACCTCGGAACCACATGGGAGGGTTGCATTATAGTGCTCGAGGATGATGGGTCAGAGCCAAAATCATGTCCCAGCACCAATGCGATTGATGTTAAAGTCGAGCCGAAGAGTATCGGAATCGGTACCATCGACCTTACTGGCAACAACTCAGTCTTCGGAGAGTACTCAGACGAGGCACCAATCATCATCGGTGGGGTGATCGTGGTGCTGGTGCTCACCGTTGCTGTTGTCCTGGTGAGGCGTAGAAGGACTTCATTCGACGATTAGCACGTGCCACCTGAGTGCCAGAGTGCAGATTATCGATAGAGAAAGAGATATTCCATCGGGCCACCCGAAAGAGCCGGTGAAAACGCTGTATTGGACGGCTGTGAGAGCAAGTGTCGCGGATGCGTCCATCAGCGTGCTGCGCCCGAATCCGGAATGGTTGGTGATGTGATGTCGGTTCTGTAGCGCGACCACGCTGAGAGCCAGTATGCCGACTACGAGCAGGTGCCCGACCCACCACCCAGCTGTTACTCCGAAAGCAGTATCCAAAGAATCTTGAAATCCTCCGAGAACCGGCGCGGCTAGGTTGACCATGCCCTTGGGTGACACTACCGATTCTTGAATTGTACGCGACACTAATTACCACAGAACGTCTGCAAGAGCTGTGAATTCGGAAGTAGATGTGGTGATTCCTACCTTCAGAAGGCCCGAGGCGTTGGCGTCGTGTTTGGCCTCTTTAGAAAGGCAAACCCTGTTGGCGAAATCTATCGAGGTAGTGGATGATTCGGAATTGGATCAAGGGCCTGGGATATCCCGAAACATCGGTTGGCGGAGAGGTTCTGCGAAGTACGTCGCATTCATCGATGACGATTGTATCGCTGATGAGTCTTGGATTGAGAACATCCAAGAAGTGTTTCAGAATCATGATTTGGGAGGAATTGAGGGTAGCATTAGTACCACTGGACAAGATGGTAAAATAATCGATTTTGATCCTCCAAACCGGCTCAAGTGGGACCGTTTCAAGACCGCAAACATGGCGGTCAGAAGGGATGTGCTAGAGCAGATTGGGGGGTTTGACGAGAGGTACTTTCTGCACCGAGAGGACACCGATCTTGCTTGGAGGATAATCGATGCAGGGCAGGAGATGGCCTGGGCGCCTCAGTGCAAGGTCCACCATCCCGAACCAATAGGAATCCACGGAGCGGTCTACGGTGCCTACCCTCGTTCTGAGCAACTTCTCTACCATTGCAATCCCAAGAAGTTTGTCGAATGTGGGGCCGGAATGATTTCTAGAAGAAGTGTGATGAATGGTGACCTTAGAAAACTCAGAAAAGAGATGAGATCGGTTCACAAGCCGGGAGATGTGAAGCCACTAACATCTACCCAATCGTGGTCGCTGTGGACAAGGGCCTGGCTACTCGCAATCTTCTGGGCGGTGAGGAGAGTTGTGAAAGATGAGCCGGTAGCGCCCAGACATTCGATAGAAAGGCCCGATTGACTCATAAGCGCTCGGGGAAGTATGCATGTGTGGAAGAAAGGCCTCTGGTGGACGGCTTCCTGCTTGGTCTGCCAAAGTGTGGTACGACTTGGCTAGCGGGAGTCCTTTCACAGAATCCCAGTGTTGACTTCTCTTCCCCCAAGGAGCCTAATATCTTGGCCAGTCATCATGGAACCTTTGGGAGAGACGCATCCGACCCGGATCTAGATGAATATGGACGGGCTTTCTCAGGCAATGGTTTCAGAGTCGATGGTTCGGTACATGCGTTTTCCTGCCCCTTGGCCCCAAACAGGGTGCTCCAGATCAACCCTGGAGCCCGTTTTGTGATTTGCCTAAGGGAGCCAATTGAGAGGGCTTTCAGTCATTGGAAGATGGTCCGGGACAACATGGCAGACCGTAGGCATGGAGCAGATTGGTCCGACTTCGAGACCGCGTGGGGAGACCAGAGGCTGAAGGACGATTCAGTCTGGTCAGCCTCAATGGCTCGCTGGTTGGAGGGATTTGAAAGAGAGAGTTTTCTGATTATCGATAGTAAGAAAATGAGAACTGCGCCCGATGTTGTCCTCGGGGAAATCAATTCTCATTTCGGTCTAGGAAAATTCGAATACGATTACCTGTCTCAGAAGAATGCGAACACCTCACAAGGAAGGAGGGGGGCCACTACCTTGGGAAGGGTCTTCAAATCCGCAGTACGCATACTTCCAAAGTCAGTAAGGGATGTGCTTGCGAAGCCCCTACAGAAACGATCTCTGAACATCTATGACCTCCCCCTCATAAGTAGGAAGGGGGAGGATTCGTTACTGACTAAGGGGCACTATCAAATCTGTGAAGGAGAGGTTGTGCCTGACTTAGAGAAGTTTGAGGAACTAACCGGATTCTCGACCGGTCATTGGTTGGAATCGTTCGAACGCTAGCCAATCATTGTGCCACTGGGTAAATGCGAATCGAGTGCCTCGAAGAATTCGGTATCCTCCTTCAGCCTCGCTCTGATTTCGCTCTCCATTTCTGGCGGGATCTCGGGCTTGTCCGCTGGAATGTGCTTCCACCCCCTCCTCCTAATTGGATCTAGGAGCGCCTTCCTAGCGGATCTGCTAGGTAACAGCAGCCTAGCAGAGGTAAACACCCATTTGGGAGGTTCCCTCAGGAACTTTCTAATCGGAGAGTTGGATAGTTTTCCCCTAGTGTTCCTCGCCGTGGGATTGCTAGGCATCTTACTCGGGCTAATTTCCAGCCACTCAGAAATTTCCCGAAGCACACCTGATGCATTACCTGCGATTGAGGCCAGCCTCACAACCCTCACCCTGTCGGAGCCAAGTTCGGATACCCATGCACGAACAAATTCGGAATACCGGGGATATGTGAGAAAGGCCCAGGTCTCTGCAATCTCAGTGTTGGCCTCCCATCCTTGGGACTGCATCTTTTCGTACAGCTCCTCGAATGGGGTGTCAAAATTCACGCCCTTCCACATTTGCATATATTGACTGATTAGAAGATCGTAGGGGTCTCTGAGGGCTATGATGACCTTTGCGTCAGGCATCAAATCACGCACGGTCTCCAACGCCCGTCTTGAGTACAGGTGCTGCGGGGATTTGTCTATTACCCAAGGTTCCCCTTTGTAGCGATCGACGTCGGTATCATGTGGTAACAGAAGTGTTCCTCTCGGCCTAGATGGTGAAATGGGGATATCGGTGGGTCCTGCTATTAGGAATCCGCTCTCGACGGCCTCAGGTCCGGCTCCAAACCACGGGTGGTAGACCTCTGGGTGGCTTCTGAGCCACATCAGAAGGGACGTAGTTCCGGATTTCGGGGCCCCGACAATGAGCAGGTTTGGCTGTGGAAGGATGGCGCGCATGCGGGTTGCGTGGCTGAGGATATGTTAAGTCCTAACCGGAGAGAAGAAGCAATATGAGGTCCGAAACTTCTTCTTTGAATAATTGAGGATTATTCTTTTTCATATCCAAATGTCTCAAAGTCTTTCTTAAATCGGTTGTAAATTAGTTCTCTAATCTCATCGGTGAGGAGCATCTCGGCGCTTTTCCCCTGAGATTTGTTCAAGACCTTGAGTTCGCTGAATCCGTAGCGCTGACGAATCTCTTCGAAGTCCGAAGGTAATTCCTCAACCTTGCCTACATAATCGACTTTTGCGCCGCTGGAGAAGATGATGCTGTGCTGGGACTTGAAGTGGCGATCGCACATGAAGTCGGGGATTTTCGATACTTTCCGGACAAATTCCTCGAATGTGTCATTATTACCCATATATCCGAACAAATAGTGGCTATAGAGAAACTTTGATTTATCTTCAAGATTGAATTTACTGCGGTAGCACGAAGCAAGTCTCTCATATGGATTTCTGACATAAGTGAAAACGAAGTAAGAGTGTTTGTCCTTAGGGATTCTCTTGTGTGAAAACTCTCTGATGTGTTTGTGTATCGTAGGACTATTGGGGGGCTCCTCCGCAATGGAGGTCTTGATGGATGTGCACGCAGATTTGGCAACGCTCGCGAAAACGACTTCTTTATCGTCGAGTATGATATAGTCCGAAGAATCGAGATTTCCATGCAAGAGCACATGGGCCGCGTCCCTGATGAACTGGTATAGGTTCCTCAAGATTGGTTTCATCTTCTCTTCCTCAACCAGAGTCGCATATCGCAGTCTGTATATCCGCGGCCCCGAGTGCCTGTATGAAAAGTATGCCGAGAGTGGTTGGAGTTATTTGAGAGAAAATGATGACCGATGAAGCAATATGTGCTCGTGCTGACGTTTCTGCATGGCAGTCGGGGTCTCTCTCGGAGATGGTGGGAGACTGTACTCGATTGTCATCAGTGATGAACTCCAACGGTGAAGGTGGCTTGATGGCGTATACCGATGTCACTGTGGAAGATGCGTCATGGCTGTTGACAGCTGCTGGAGTGGCACCACTGAGTAAGATGCAGCCACTTACTGGGGGGTGGGCAAATTCGAATTATCTACTAACCCTAAATGATGGCTCACAGCTTGTTCTGAAGATCTGGGATGAAAGGTCTCCAGATGAAGTGGAGCTGCTAATCAAGCATACATGTTGGCTCGCAGATCACGGCGTACCGACACCTGTCCCGTTGCTACTGGGAGAGAATGAATGGATGCTTGTCAAGGATAATCTAGCGTGGATGTTGATGCCGTATATCGACGGTGGTTGGCTGCCCTCAGATACTGCATCACTCTACGAACTCGGTAAGACGCAGGCACAGTTGCATGGGGTTCCAATTCATGAAAGCATTCCTACCACGTTCTCGATTGGATATGTCCTCTGGGAGAAGCTTGTCAAAGATGCGCGGAAGGAGGATTCAATGACGCCATTCCTACAGATGCTGGAGGAGGAGACACATCTTCTCAAACAAAGAATTTCGAAGGACCTTCCCTGTGGCATTATCCATGGTGATCTGTACCCTGACAATGTGATTGGGCGGAAGGGGGAGGTTCTCGCCCTACTTGATTTTGAGGAAATCTGTATAGAATCGTTCGCGATGGATCTTGCGACAACCTATGTTGGGTTTGGCTGGAAGGGTGGTTTTCCAGTTCCTGAATTGTGGGATGCGTTGTTGGCCGGATACCAGTCAGTTCGACCATTGACAGATGCAGAACATACAGCCCTTCCTGATCTGCATCGCTATGCGGTCCTAGCAGTCGCAGCCTGGCGTTATTGGCAATTCGTGGTTAATGTGCCTGGAACAGAACACACCAATCGATATCTGGAAATGGTCGATCGGTTGGATAAGTCGTTGCCATTCTGAAGGTTCGCAGCCTCGAAATGGTTGATAGACTTGAAATCGAGTTGGACTTCATGGGGTCATTCGATTGAACGCTATTGTCCATTCCGTGAACGTACGAGGTGATGGAGGTGTACCTAAACTACCAGTTAGGGCAGCAACTCTACGGCTTGATGGAGTCGAAGGGGATTACAATAGGTTCCGTACTGAGAAAAGGAATAATGATGCGGGACGAGCAGTTTGTATTTTCTCTCTGGAAAGAATATATGATCTGCAGAGGGAGGGACATCCTATCGAAATTGGATCTACTGGCGAGAACTTGACAATCGAAGGTCTTGACTGGCCCACTCTCAAAGTGGGAATGAAGTTCAAGGTTGGAGGAGCGATTATTGAATTGAGTGAGCCGTGTGCTCCTTGTAGTGTGATTAGTGAATCGTTCAAAGAACAGAAATTCTCCAGAATTGATCACAATTTGGAGATGGGTTGGTCCAGATGGCTCGCATCAGTAGTCGACGAAGGTGTGGTTATCCCTGGTGATGCTGTAAGCTTCGAATAACCGGGTCAATCTTGAAGGTAGGGGCCATACAGGCGACGGTATGATGATGAGAAGTGAGGGGCCCAAGATGGGTTTCAGAGCAAGAATAGGGCGTGGCTGGAGGGTAACCAAACTAGGGATGCATGTGGTTAGAGCCGATCCCGAACTCATGGC
Source organism: Methanobacteriota archaeon (assembly GCA_014240285.1). GTDB lineage: Archaea > Thermoplasmatota > Poseidoniia > Poseidoniales > Thalassarchaeaceae > Thalassarchaeum. The sequence continues at coordinate 28,561 of JAAZXI010000001.1, read as the reverse complement.
CTACATGCTGTTCTCAGGAATATTCTCAATTATTGCTGCAATTACTATTTTGGCGCTAACCGGTGGCCTAGGATTCTTCGTCGGAGGTGAAGAAGGTGCTGAGAGTGGAGTCTATGTGGGCGCTTTCCTTAGTTACATGGTAATAGCGATAATCACTGTATTCTGGAACGCGGCTATAATCGCAAGCGCCCATGAGAGACTGACTGCTGGAACAAATCCAAGTTTTTCATATGGTATTAAGCAGGCAATGAAGTGCCTGCCCCAGATTGTCATATGGGGGTTAATCTCAGGTACGGTTGGTTTGATTATAACGGCCTTCCAAAGTATGCAACAATCGGACAATCTTGTAGTGAGTATATTCGGACACATCGCCTCCTTCATCGTACAGGTCGCTTGGTGGATTGCGACGTTCTTCGTCGTTCCAATGATCGTGTTGGATAATATTGGCGTTGGCGAGAGTATGTCGAAGAGTCCGGAATTGTTCAAGCAGACTTGGGGGGAGGATGTGGTTTCGACGACTGGAACTGGAATAATCAACATCTTGGTTTGTCTACTGATTGTGGTAATCTGTCTACCACTGTTCGCACTGGGGGAAATTGGAAGCGGGTTGGGAATCTTGGTTATGTTCGCTGGAATAGCCATCTCCGTTCTGTTCTTCAGTGCATGCGAAGCAGTGAATCGTGTCTCTTTGTACTACTTCGCCAAGACTGGAGAGTCGCCTCCGTTGGCTCAGAAGTACGGGCTCGATTTCTGAGTGGTGGCGCTTCGCCATTCTGATATACGCCGGGTGTCTCGCTAATGCTGCAAGCAGAGGTACCCGAGTGGTCAAAGGGGCTGGGATGAGGTCCCAGTGCGTAGTGCTTCGCAGGTTCAAATCCTGTCCTCTGCACCACCTACTGACAAACGCGCTGCTGAGGCAGTTTCTTAGCAGCGTGCGGGAGGAAGAGTGTGTGAGCACCCGCTTCTACGCACCGGTTCTCGTCTGCATGATGCTGGTGGCGACCGGGTTATTTGGCTCCGAGCTGGAGGGGATTTGGGGGGCTGAAGATAGGCGATGGGCCGACTCAAACGATGGCTATGGCCCTATCAACTACACCGATGAACACACTACTACCACGATTTCCTCGCAAGGCAGGTCGGCCACCCTGATTATGCCAGGGGGGCACGTTTACGACCGACCGTTGCCGCTGGTCATCTCCTTGCATGGTTACTCTAGTTGGGGCTCACTCAACGCCGCGTGGATGAGTTTGTATGACAGCGTCCACGAAAATGAGCATCTTCTAATCACCCCTGACGGTACCTCGAATATCATAGCCATGCGGTACTGGAATGCTACCAATGCCTGCTGTAACCTGTTCGGGACCTCGGTGGACGATGTGAGTTTCCTCGAGAGTCTGATTGATCAGGCTGTCCTTAATTATGGGGCGGACCCCGAGGGTGTGGTACTGATTGGGCACTCCAACGGTGCTTTCATGAGTCACAGGATGGCTTGTGAAAGGGGTGGTATCATCGAGTCAATCGTGTCTCTAAACGGAGCGACTTGGGAGGATTTCTCAAACGACTGCCCGAACACAGGGAGTCCAAACATCCTGCACGTCCACGGCACAGCTGACAGCGTCATACAGTACAACGGAGGCACCTTGACGGGAGGGGCATACCCTTCAGCACCAGAATCAACAGAGTATTGGGCAGATAGATCGGGATGCGATGCGAGTTGGACAAACCTCGGCAGCATCGACATCACCGGCTCTGATGATGTTGCAGAGACCGATGAGCTTGAGCATCTGAACTGCGCCGACGGCAACAGGGTGTCGCACTGGAGAATTAACGGGGGCAGCCACGCGCCCTCGATGAATGCCCCGGGGTGGGCTAATCTGTCACTAGAGTGGGCGCTAGAGGACTTCGTGCGCGATTCCGATGGTGACGACTACCGAGATGATGTTGATGCCTTCATCTACAACCCGAACGAGTGGGCCGATTCCGATGGCGATTTGGTGGGAGATAACTCGGATGTTTTCCCAAGTGATCCGACGGAGTGGGAGGACACAGATGGTGATGGAGTGGGGGACAATTCGGATGTTTTCCCAAGTGATCCGATGGAGTGGGAGGACACAGATGGTGATGGAATGGGGGACAACTCCGACCCAGATGACGACAACGACGGTTGGATGGATTCAGAGGATGCTTTTCCCTTGAACCCCTATGAATGGGTGGACACTGACGGCGATGGTTTCGGCGACAACAGTGATGATGATGATGACAACGACGGTTGGATGGATTCAGAGGATGCTTTTCGTTTGGATGCTTCCGAGCACTCAGACAACGACAATGATGGGATTGGCGACAACGCTGACAATGATGACGATAATGATGGGTGGACGGACGCAGACGAGTCGAGTTGCCTGACTGACCCGATGGATTCCGATGAGGTTCCGGTGGACAGCGACGGAGATTCGCAGTGCGATGTAGTGGACAATGATGATGACGGCGACGGCGCCCCCGATGTCGACGATCAATTCCCGATGGACGCAAGCGAGTGGGACGATAGTGATGAAGACGGTGTCGGTGACAATGCTGATGCTTTTCCGGATGATAATTTGGAGACCGTAGACAGTGATCTCGATGGGGTCGGTGACAACGGTGATGTGTTTCCCCAAGATGCTTCGGAATGGTCCGATTTTGATGAGGATGGTGTTGGAGACAATTCCGACGCTTTTCCCGAAGACGCTTCTGAATGGCTGGACACAGATGAAGACGGTGTTGGCGACAACTCCGACGCGTTCCTAGAGGACCCCAATGAATGGATAGACTCTGATGGAGATGGGTTTGGGGATAATATGGACGTGTTTCCCTCCGACGCAGACGAATGGTTAGACACAGATGAAGATGGGGTCGGTGACAACAGTGATGCTTTTCCCCTGGATCCTAATGAGACGATGGACTCTGATGGAGATGGGTTTGGAGATAATGTTGACTTCTACCCGAATGATGCCGCTCGGTGGGAGGAGGAGGTTGATCGCACGCTGATGCTTCTAGGCGGCATAGTGGTAGCTCTGTTCATCATGGTGGCTACCACAGACTCTGTTCGGCGTTGGTTGGGCTGGCAACGAGCCGATGATGACTAGTGAATGCTAAAGCCGGATGCCCTGAGAATCAGACTGAGGGGTCCCAATATGGAATTCAATGTCAAAGAAGGGAGTTTTCTACTCCCTACATTGGCGTTGATGTTCCCCCAATCGACGAAAACCAAATTGAGGAAAATGCTGACAGAGGGTAGAGTTTTGGTCAATGGAACACCGGTTTATAGGGCCAAAGAATTGCTCGTTAGTGGCGACGAAATACAGGTTATCAATCACGCGGATGCGGTGGAAAAATCACCTCCACCAAAGCCAAAAAGGCAATTTTCTAAATTGAAAATTCTGTTCGAGGATGATTTTATTTTAGTTGTAGAAAAACCAGCAGGTCTACTTTCTGTCGCCACAGACAAGCTTGAGGATGATACCCTACACAGTCGCTGTGTGGATTATGTAAAGCGCCAATCAGAGCGAGCATGGTGCCACATCGTGCATCGATTGGACCGTGATACATCTGGGGTCATGGTATTTGCTAAAAATCACGAAATTAAAGAAATTCTGCAGACTCAATTTGCTCAACGTGATGTAGAACGTGTCTACCATGCCCTTGTGGAGGGAAGACCTAAAAATTCTGAAGGGATAGATTCATCTTGGCTTGTGGAAGACAAACATCTGCACGTTAAACGTGTCAAATCAACCTTCAAAGGATCGAAAGAATCCATCACGCATTGGCGAGTTGAAGATCAAGATGAATTTGTATCTTTGATTGAAATCAAAATAGAGACTGGGCGCCGACACCAAATACGAATGGCGATGCAATTTCTAGGCTGTCCGGTGGTTGGCGACATAGTACATGGGGCCACAATGAACCCTCTAAACCGAATCTGTTTACATGCAACTTCGCTCGGTTTCTTGCATCCATCGAGCAATGAATTTGTGAAATATGGTTCGACTGTGCCATTTGCGTATCGAGTCAAAACCGATTAGAAATCTGAACGGTGAAAATAAGGCTAGTGAATACTAAAGCCGGGCGGGCTGCGAATAGAACCGAGGGCGTATAGATCAGCCTGGAAGATCGCTTCGTTCGCAACGAAGAGGCCGCGAGTTCAAATCTCGCTACGTCCACCATCAAAGTGTGAGGTACCAGCCCTCTAACCCATCGAAGAAGTACTGCACTGCGATGGTAACCGTGAGCAAGCCCATCACACGCGTGATTACTCTAGTGCTGTTCTCACCTATGGCGTGCTGCATGCTGGAAACAACATAGAATATCAGCATTGATACCAGCATCACTAGAAGGATTGCCCCCGCTACCATCGGTGCACTGTTGGTAGTTCCTAGGAGAATAATCAGACTAATCGAACCAGGGCCAGCGAGCATTGGCATTCCTATAGGTACTAGTCCGAAATCAATCAATTCATCAGTTGAGATCTCGTCTCCTGAATCAAGTGAGAATTGTTTCTTAGAGAGTTTTTGCCCTTCTTTGAGCATATTGATTCCTGCTATACCGAGCATCAGACCGCCAGCAACACGGAGACTGTAGAGTTCTATTCCCAAGTGATGAAGGAGGTCTTCTCCAGATACTAGGAAAACCATCAGGACCACAGCAGCAAATGTGCAAGCACGCCGAGCTATTGTCCGCAATTCACTCCTATCGAGATCCTTTCCTAAGGTTAGGAAGAGTGCGAGAGAAGCGGGAGGGTTGACCACAACCAAGAGTGGGATGCAGACTAGTGTGAAGGCGGTGAAATCCATGGGCGGGCCGCCTAGCCCGCCCTATTTCAAAGAGACTGATTGAGGGATTCGTTTAGTAAGTGCAGAGTTGTGTCGACATCTTCCTTGGAGAGTACCATAGGCGGCTTGATTTTGATGACATTGTGATGCGGTCCGTCAGTGCTCAGTAGTACATTTCTGTCTCGCATCTCATCGACAATACTAGCTGTTTCTTCGGTGGCTGGCTCCTGTGTTTCGCGGTCGCGCACCAACTCGATTCCGAGGAACAGTCCTCTCCCTCTGACATCGCCGATGATTGAATGACGTTTTTGCAACTCACGGAGCCCTGCCATGAAACGTCCTCCCAACTCTGTGGCACGCTGCATTAGCCCATCCTCCTCGATGGCATCGAGCACTGCCATCCCGACAGCGCATGACACGGGATTGCCACCGAAGGTCGAGAAGAATTCCATCTCCCCGAACGAGGCTGCTATCTCAGGTGTTGTGAACACCGCAGCCATCGGATGTCCGTTTCCCATCGGCTTGCCCATCACCACGATGTCGGGCACCACCCCATGCTCCTCGAAGGCCCACATATGTGTGCCAACTCTACCGAATCCGACTTGGACTTCGTCGGCTATGCACAACCCACCTGCTGCACGAACGTGTTCGAAAGCTGCTGGAAGGTAATCGGACGGTAGCGGTATTTGTCCGGCGCACGACAGCATCGACTCAACTAGGAAGCCAGCAATCGGGGCAGCGTCGGCTACAATTTCACCCAACTCGGCTGCGTAGTCTCGCTCGACACCCCTGTAGGTGTCCGGAATTGGAACCACATGTACCCATGGCTCGGGCTCCCCCTTTCCACCCGGCCCCCTGAATTTGTACGGACTGAGTTCGATTAGCATCCCTGTGTGCCCATGATAGGCGCCTTCGACCACCACCATATCGTGGGCACCCGTATGTGCGCGTGCTATACGTACAGCCAACTCGTTGGCCTCGCTGCCTGAATTGACTAGGAAACCAACGCAGAGCCTCTCGGGGAGGGTTGCTGCGAGCCTGCCGAGATACTCGGTGAGGCCGTCGTAGACGTATCTGGTGTTAGTGTTCAGTAAAGCCATCTGACGCTGGCCCGCCTCGACTACTCTGGGGTTCGAGTGGCCAACATGGCATACATTGTTCACGAGATCTAGGTATCGAGTGCCGTCTGCAGCGAACAAGTACTGCATGCGTCCGTGAGTAATGTGAAGGGGCTTTCCATGAGCGATGGAGAGGGCCTTTCCGAGATGCGCTTCACGTTGTTTGAGAAGCTCGTCCAGCGGAGTCAGGGGATCACTCGTCATCGAAGACCTCGATTTCGACCTTGCGTTTGATGAGGTCAGTGAACCTCGAAGAATAACGGGTGGCCCGTACTACGTGGTTGTCTATCCAATGGTAGTTACCTCCCCTTGGTTTGCCCATCAGTAAGGTGTGGTAGTGGAACCCCTTCTCGGCCAGCCAGGCCTCGGTGACCTCTCGATGCTCCTCGACCCTAGCCGTGAAGAAGCATATCCGGTGACCCTCGTCGTACCAGCCATTGATTGTCTCGATAGCATCCGGGTAGGCCTCTGCGGAGGACATTCTGTGGGCTTCCTCATTGGGTACGTCCTCGCCGACAGTGCCATCAATGTCGACGAGGTAATTTTTCATCCCCTCAGGCAATCCTGGGCTGATGTGCTTTCCAGACTCGTCGGTCTTATCGACCAGGTCCATGCCTGTAAGCGGTGCGAAACCGTCCATAATGCCTCGTTCCTGAATTCCTGATTTCGGAAGGGGGTTCCCGGATTCCGAATCGTTCAAGAGAGATTGGTCGGACGGCCTGCCGTGCCTGGAGCCTACGACAGAAGTCGCCGCGCGGCTGTTGTGAGGCGTGTTTCCCCAAATTTTGACAGAGCTTTATCAAAGTATTTCGGCACACAAACCCCCGATCCTGTGGCCGCACAGGGCTCCCACGATGCGTACGTGATGGCACTCCGAGCGCATGGCACGGATGTTGAGGTCCTAGACGCCTTGGATACTCATCCTGACTGCTGCTTCGTCGAGGACTGCGCTGTAATGATTGACGGAGTCGCTCTGATCAGCAATCTAGGTGCGCCCAGCCGAAGGGGGGAGGAAGAGGCCGTGGCCGAGTACCTCTCTGAAGGCTCCAACATCCTCAGGATGCCAAAGGGCGCAACCCTCGACGGAGGTGATGTTGTGTTCTTCGACGACCGTTACCTGATTGGGGTTTCAACCCGCACAAATCAGGCTGGAGCGGCCTTTCTGACTGAACAGGTCAGAGAGGAAGGTTTCGATGTGGAGCTCATCAATATCCCCTCCTCGACACTGCACCTGACCACTGTATGCTCCTCACCCCGTGAGGGTACACTGCTCGCAGCTGAGGGGCACCTGACTCCAAAACAAATAGGTCATCTGGCAGAAGAGATACTGTGGGTCCCTAACTCAGACTCGTACGCGGCCAACACCATCGGCTACTCGGGTGACCGCGTGATCATCGCTGACGGATACGCCTCCACGAGGCAGGTCATGCTGGATGCTGGCTTCTCAATCACCAGTGTCGACATGGACGCTATCAGGCAAGCCGATGGTTCTCTGACCTGCCTATCCGTATTCAACCGGTGACGCAGGCCCAATGCTGAAGGGGACTAGCCCCCCAGCAGTAACTAATGCATGTAGCTGGAAAGGTATTCCTTGGGCTCGGAGTATTGTTTCTAGTACTCGGGCTTGTGATGGCGAATTCGGGTGGAAAAACCCTAGAAGAAGTAGGAGACTCATTCGAAGATTTGGATGACTTTGCCATCGAGAACGCTAACTCAGGCACGGTCAATGTGACAGACGAAGACGGGAAGGGAGATCTGGGTTTCACCTTCTGGATTGAGGGTGAGTACCTCGATGAGGATGGAGATGGAAGGTGGGACCACTGTGCAGCGACAAACATCACCATACTATCACACCCTGAAATCAGTGATGATGAGTGGTTCGGAGAAGATGCTCGAGAACTAAATGGCTCATTCTACTACGAGGTCAATGAGTGGTATGATGGGTGCGAGGCAGATGAAGAAAACGTGAATCGTGACAGAGAAGGTGAAGGTCTAATCAAAGTGGGAAGAGCTTGCCTTGCTTGCTACGCGGGACCGATGGAATTCGAGTCGAATGTGGAGGTTTCGGTTACGAACGATGATTACCTTCTCGGGAAGTTAGTTGAAGGCGTTACCGGGGGTTTAGGTGGCGTTATGGGGATTCTGGGTGGAGTGGGTCTTTCCGGCTGTGGTGTCTGCTTCCTACTTCTTGGAGGCATTCTGGCCCTCGTGCTGAAAGATCCGAAGGAAGCGACTCAGATACAGATGCCTCCGTCAGTCTGACCGAGGCATTGAACACGAAGCCGTCGCTCGCATGGGCGTGCGCTCGCGAAGTGGAATCGCCTTCCTGCTGGTCGCTGTGATGGTCTCAGCGCCGCTCGGTGGGTGCATATTCCCCGAAGAAGAGAGTCCGGCGAACGCATCTAGTCTAAGCGTTAATCCTGAGGTCTTAGAGGCAGGAGTATTCCAGCAGGTCGAACTCAGTGCCAAGGCCGCCATGTCGGTCTATGTCCCATATTTGGTCATCGACCCAGCAACTGGATACGTGCAGAACTCAACCGTGATTGACCTCTCCTCCGGATCAAGTGTCACCCTGGAACTGCTCGCGCCGCCGAGGATAGATAGCGTTCTACTGATGGTTGGAGTAAGAGGGCGGGAGCATTGGCCTGCACGTGATGCCAGCGAGTCCTGGATGAGTTGGTTGATGAGAGGAGGGGACGCTGGGAAAGATGGTAACGGTGTGATGCGCGTTGCCCATGATGAGAACTCGACACTCGACACTGTCAACCACAGTAGCGAGCAGGGTGGGCGTGTCTCAACCAAGACCGTTGACTCCCTCAGACCAGAGACCATAGGACTTGACCAGGGTGGTGCACATTCCAGTGGGTTACTGCATGGTAGGATAGTGTACGACAGGCTGCACGAAATCACTGACCCGAGCCTAGCTCTCGACGTAGACGGCCGCTCCGGCTACTGGGACAGGTGGGCCGGACAGGGCAACCCGGCCTACGAGGATGCGGCTCAATACCTCATTTCCGAATTAGATTCATTCGGATTAGAGGTGATGACTCATCGCTTCGAGTTTACTGACATCTTCAACATTCAAAATCCTGAGGCGTACAACGTCTGCGCGTACAAATGGGGTTCCGAGACGCCCAATGAATGGTTGGTATTCGGAGCACACTTCGATATTGCACCGCCTGCCAACGCCGTCATACTCGATCCACACACAACCGGCTCGAGAACCTATGGCACGCGTGTGGGTGCCTATGACAACACAGCAGGTACCTCGATGGTTTTGGAGACTGCAAAGGTCCTAGCTGGATTCGAGTCGCGCCGGACGATGGTGTTCTGCCTGTGGTCTGGAGAGGAGGGGGGTAAGCGTGGTTCCGATTACTGGACAGAGTATTACGTCAAGGAAGATCATCCTGAAGTCACGGTCACGAATTACATCAATCTCGACATGGCTGGAGTGAACTGGCCCGGCGGGGGTGGGGCACCGCATGGAGATCCTGACCCACAAATCGACGAGGACGGTTACCCAAAGGACTCCGAGGTTTGGCCGATGCGGGTTTACATTGGCCCCGGACCTAACCACGACCGTCTAGACCAGCCAGGGATGGTAGGGCTGTCTCAATGGATAGGAGGAGATGCTCTCGGACTTGAAGAGCAGATGGGTACACTGGTCGGGTTGAACTACACGGCAGACACATGGAAGACTGATGTCTGGATGGATATGGACAGACCTGAGATTATTGTCTACGAGGACACCACTGCGAGGAGTGATCATGCAAGCTTTCAGGACAACCTCGGCACCGTCACTGTGGGTTTCGGAGGGCTGGTCGACGGCTACTGGTGTTACCACCAGACCTGTGACACTCTGGATGAGATGGAGGATTGGATGGACACCACCGGCAAGGACTACGGGGAGGAAAACACGGGTGTCTCGAATCTCGTAAACAGCCTTGATATGATTACTTGGTGGGCACTGATGACCTTCTTCCACTGCGATGAGAAGCCTGTGCTGAATGCTATTGAGTAATCGAATAACTGCGGGCTTATTCCTATCATTGATAGGCACATTCAATAAAATGGCGGTTTTCCACACTTCATGGAACCAGGTAAACTCGCCACCATCGCCAAAATGCGCGCATTGGGCTACAGTCAGCGAGAGATTGCTGAAGAGATTGGTGTGAGTCAACCCTCTGTGGCCTACCAGTTGCGCAAGCTCAAGCGAATGTCCCAAAAGGGCTCCAAGGACGAAGTTCTCTCCAAGGTATTTCTAGGAGGGTTTGTTGACTCTCTGTCGGGTTCTGCTCTAGCGAGATTTGTGGGCTTCTCGGCCCGTGATGATGCTGAAGAGGTTCTCAGCCCAGACACTTTTGAAGATGCCATTTAACCAAGGAAAGCGTTGAGTTGTGTGAAATTGAACCATACCATACTCACACAAATAATCAGCCAGATCCAGAAAATCGGGACCGACCATGTTCGAATCTTCTTCCCATCCAATGGACCGAACGGCAACATATTGAACAGCCCCAAAATGGCATTCCCCCAAAGCCAGGGAACAAGAATCAACCCCCCAAGCGTACTATTTGCCGCCCCCAAGAGTATTGCCCCTAGACCCAGCCCCCATAGAGCAACATTGGAAATGGGGCCTGCGAGGGCTATTTTGCCGAACTGGGATCGAGTTGTATTTCCTGCCACCATCACTGCTCCTGGAGCCATGAATACTATTCCTGTCAGGGCTGCTATGAATATGCCAAATCTGAGTCCTCCTGGTGAGGCTCTGAACTCCGCCCAGCAACCATATTTTCGTGCAACCACTTTGTGAGCTGTCTCATGAACTAGGAATGCCGGTGCTATTGCAATGGCATACACAATGCCGCCTACAATGAAAATGAGGGGACTATTCAGGGCCCCCATTATCCCACCAACTGACATGAAAGCCAGTGCTAGAGAGAAGGCCAGTGTGGCCTGAGTTAGATGGCTAATCTCGGTCTTTGAAAAGTGCCAGATGGAACCGGTGTGAACCGGGATGGGTCTGGCCTGCTCTTCGACACCAAAAATCCTCATGAAAGGCGCGCCTGAGCCGGACGCGTGAACCACCCGAATATGCGGCTGGCGCCAGTTCCCGTCATCGCGAGCGGCGCTGTGGCTGCCAGGAGGGGTCTTCTTTTCGAATGGGTCGTCATCGAGCCAGTGGGCCCTCGGGTCCCTCTCGCCACTCATCTCTCATCCTCTTCCAGGAGTTTTTCAACCTCGGAAAGAAGCTCATCCCAAGATGGCATGTGCTTGGGTCTCTCACCGGTAATCTTTGCCAACATCTCCTCTCTCTGGTCTGCACTGAGTTCCACATCGTGCCACTCGTTGTTATTGGCGACATCACGAATCAGAGATTTCTGTCTCTTGTTCTTCTGCTTCTCGAACACTGCGACAATTTCCTCTATGGTCTTGGCAGGGGCCTTGCCCTGATGCGCATTGATGAGTGCGGTGTAGTGGATCATCATCTCTCCGTGCAACGAGTCCTCAGTGTGATTGGCAGGATTGGAGAGCATGATTACGAGTTCCCTCGACAGTCTGTCTGCCTTAGATGTGGCCTGAGTTGAGAGTCTCTCCCTCGTCTTGGCATGCGACGCTATACATGAGCGACAGCGCTCCGAGCCGGCGACATCAGGCTCGTCGCAGCATAGGCAGCAGACGGCGAAACCCATCATGTTCATCGAGGACCGGGGCAGGCTCATGTGCTCCGCTCCGCCTCGACCGTCATCAATCCTACTCACGGCCTGTGCATTCATGTGTCGCCTGTTGTTGCATAGGCCATGGACACGCAGAAGGTGCACGAGCGGCGATGGCAGATCCTCGCTGTGATGAGTCTGAGCCTAGTAATCACCCTGCTGAATAACGTCACCGTCAATGTGGCTTTACCCGAGCTCTCAAAGGATTTGGGGGCGGACAATACCGAACTCCAGTGGATTATGGATGCATACGTCGTGGTGTTCGGTGGGATGTTGCTGGTTATGGGAGCCGTAGGGGATCGTTTCGGGCGCAAGCCGGCTCTGATGATGGGTCTAGCAGTGGTGGGGCTGGTTTCCGCACTAACCGCCCAGTATGCCACGACATCTGATCATGTGATCGGAGCTAGAGCTCTGATGGGGCTAGGAGCGGCTCTGGTGATGCCGGCCACCCTGTCGATCATCGTCGTGGTGTTCCCCCCAGAGGAGAGGGGTAAGGCGGTCGGTATCTGGGTCGGCATGGCCGGGATAGGTGCGCCCATCGGCCTGCTGGTAGGGGGATGGGCGGTGGAGAACTTCGACTGGAGGATGGTCTTCTGGATTAACCCCCCGATAATCGCTCTAGCTATGGCTCTGTGTATGCTACTGGTGCCCAACTCACGCGACGAGAAGGAGACTCCTATGGATCCTGTCGGAGCCGCGCTATCAGTCGGTGCGCTAGGCTCGATACTGTACGCCATCATAGAGGGGCCAAGCGCCGGGTGGACCAGTAATGAGGTCGTGGGCCTTGGGACAATGGGTCTGATTCTCGCTTTCCTGTTCGTGCGATGGGAGAGACGGGTGGAGCACCCAATGCTGCCCATTGAGTTCTTCCGGGACCGGGGTTTCGCTCTGGGTCTGATCGCCATCAGCCTAGCCTTCTTCGTGATGTTCTCGTTCATGTTCACCCAAATGCTTCACTTCCAACTGGTCCGCGACCTCGGTGCCTTTGATGCGGCTCTGCACTTCCTGCCACTGCCTGTGGGGCTGATGCCAGCGGCTGCTCTTAGCGACCGTCTCTGTGAGAAGTTCGGTAGCAACAACGTGGTCGCCGTCGGGCTCACTCTGGTTGGCACGGCGATGCTAATCTTCACGACCGTAGAGGTCGACACGGACTACGTCGTTCTGGCTCTGATATTCTTGCTGACCGGGATGGGAATGGGCCTCACGATGGCCCCGTCGACGACCATGGTGATGGATTCCATACCACATGACAAGGCAGGAGTGGGCAGTGCGACGAACGATGCGAGTAGGGAAGTTGGAGGGGCCTTTGGGATTGCAATCGTTGGCAGTGTGGTCAACGAAATCTACCAGAGCAAACTAGTGGTGCCCGGTGGTCTGGAGGAATATTCAGGGGTTGTCTCCGAGTCGTTTCCAGCAGCCATGCGGATAGGAGGGGAACTACTTGCTCAGGGCAACGCGCTAGGGGCCGAACTAATCGAGAACGCAAGGTGGGCGTTCGTTGAGGGGATGACAGGTGCCGCAGTGGCTCCCGCAATCGTGGCTCTGGTCAATGCCTACCTCGTCAAGAGGTACATGCCCCGTGTTTCGAAACACGAAGAGGAGGAGTGGTCAGTCCCACCAGTTGAGTCGGTCGGTGAGGATTTCGCCTGACTTGACTGCCTGCAGCACGACTGTCGAAGGTGTGTCCGGCTTGGTCGGCGAGAACACGGCACAGGGAACGATCTCGTAGGTTCCGTCGGGCTTGGTCCAGCGTAGCTTGGCCTTGGCCTGACCCCCGTTCTCATAGTACTCCATCCTGAAGTCGTAGATCGCTCCGGCCTCGAGCTCTGCGGTTGCCTGATGCTTGCCTACTTGATCGTACCACTCATCAATCAGAATCTGGCCGTCGAGCCACAGCCTGACGCCGTCGTCGTTGCTGGTCTCGAGGGTGTACGAGCCGGTCTCTCTGGGCAGCAGGAAGCCGGACCAACGGATGCTGAACTGGTCGCTGCCGAATCCTGAGGGCCCTCCGCCCCCCCAGTTGATGTCTATGTTGGGGTCGACGCCGGAGACCTTTGGATCGCCGGAGAGGTCTTTGTTGTCCCAAATCTCGGAGGACAGTCCGCCGCCGCAGTTGATTTGTACCACGGTCAGGGGTTGGGTCACCCCCTCGCTCGTTTGGGGGTTCCTAGCGCCCTCGGTGCCGTGGAAGATTAGGAAAAGGCCCCAGAAAGGCCCTTGGACGGCCATTGCGGTCAAGAAAAGAGCTGGGACAAAGAGGGCCCAATACCACCCTTCCGGTTCCATCCCGATGCCGAACATGCCGCCCCACCAGGTGTAGCACGTGGAGCCCACGAAACAGAGCCAGAAGAGAAGAAAGCCGCAGTGAGTCAGGTGTATGCCGCCAATCTGCTCGGCCGCCCTCGCCTCGTTCGGCTTGCCCCGGATAGCCCATGTGAAGAGTAGGGTTGAGTAGCACCAAGGGTAGAGGGCGAAGCCGGTGAGGAGGATTGCGAGCTCACCCCCCCCCCCCGCATAAGATGAGAGTGCTTCCCCCCACATCCATGGAATCCCCCAGATAGCGAGTGCGAAGGCAACCCAAGGGAAACCCAATCCCATCACGAAGCAAGCGGCCCCGAACAAACCGGAGTCGAATTCGCTATCTTTGGGGAGCAGTCGATATTCACCGGTTCCAGAGGGTTTGTCTGCCTTGTCGTAGGATGACACAAAATTGCGTTGGGGTCTGTGGATAAGGGATTATCCTACATTCTAGAAGCAGCGTATTCGACTGCATTGTGGAAAATTGCCATACCCTCACCCTCGCCGTGCTCAGTGTCCTCTCTCGTCCATGTTGCTCCTAACCAAGTAGAGTGGTTGGCCTCCGGGTGGGGCATGAGACCGAACACAAGACCGGATGGATCGCAAACACCGGCGATGTTTCTCCAGCTCTGGTTAGGTGAGACTGGGTAGGGTAGAACCTCGTCACTGGCACCGGGGTACTCAGTGGATGGATCGACATAACGGGCTACCAGTTGACCGGTTTCGGTCCACCGATCGAGTAGGGTGCGGTCATCTGTCACGAACTTACCCTCCCCATGGCGCACAGGGACACGCATGCGACTCAGTCCCTTCGTCCAGATACAGGGGCTGTTGGAATCGAACTCTAGGGTGGCCCAGCGGTTCTCATAGTGTCCACTATCGTTGAGTGCGAGTGAAGCCGTCTGGGTTAGACTGACCTCTTCGTCGCCGGGAAGGAGACCCATCTTGACTAGAACCTGAAAGCCGTTGCAGATTCCTATCACTGGCTTGCCTGCCCTTACGAAGTCTCTGACCTGTTCTCTAAGACCGAAACGCAGGCGATTGCCCATCAGGCGACCACTGCCGAGGTGGTCACCGAAGGAGAATCCCCCGGGTACCGCCATGATGTGATAGTCATCGAGGCTGACCTCGCCATTCACCAGTCGATTGACATGGATCCTTTCCGCTGAAGCCCCGGCCATCTCGAAGACTGCCATGGTCTCCGTCTCGCAGTTGATGCCGAAGCCTGAGATGACTGCAACCTTTGGTCTCGCAGACATTACGAATCACCCCCTAACGAGCTTTGCCATGACTTCTTCAACTCCGACATAGAGGCTTGCAATACCTCGGTATCACCATAAGATACGGTGATTTTATCGCCCTCTTCCACTGTTCCCAATCTGCTGCAAGAGTTGCCCTTCATCGCAGCAGCAAAGGCATCGGAGTCCTGCGGCGTCACACTGACAAGGATTCTACCGAGACTCTCACCGAATAGAGCGCCCCATTCATCGAGGTGGTTACAGTCTCTCTCAAGGGAGGTTATGTCTACGGAGGCACCTGACCCGGATCCGAAGCAGCACTCAGAGAGAGCAACTGCAAGACCTCCATCACTACAGTCGTGGGCACTCGCAACTAGGCCTTCGGACATTGCCGAGGTTAGAGCGCGATACATTGCGAGGTTACGTTCTGGATTGATGCGTGGTACCTCACCACCAATGCCCCCTGAACCTTCATCACGGAACATAAAGGCGAGTTCGCTTGCACCGAGTTCCTGGTGCGTCTCTCCGAGAAGGTAGATATGGTCGCCTGGTCGTTTGAAGTCACTTGATACTGCCTTACGCACATCGTTGTGGTTGCCAATTAGGCTGAATAGGATGGTTGGGGGGACGCTAATCTTCTCTCCATGCATCGTGACGTCATTCTTCATTGAATCCTTGCCGCTAATGCAGGGTAGTCTGTAAGCCCGGCAGACTTCGTCTATTGCTCGGTTAGCACGCACTAACTGAGCGAGTTTGTAACGACCATCCGGTGTCTTAGGGGATTCCACAGAATCTGGCCAACAGAAGTTGTCCAAGCCAGCTATCATTTCGAGATCAACTCCGACACATACTGCATTACGCAGCGCCTCGTCAACACTTGCAGCAGCCATAGAATAGGCATCGATGTCTGAGTAACGAGGAGTGATTCCATTCGATATTACGGCCCCTTGTGTTCCACCGAGTAAGGGTGCGATGACTGCGGCGTCTCCTGGAGCGTCGTGGTTAACCCCACAAAACGGTTTGATAACCGACTGAGCAATAACCTCGTGATCATAGGAACGAACCCACTCCTCCTTACTCGCCACATTCGGTCTCGCCATCAATCGACACAATACATCGCCCATGCCAGTGGCAGCCAGAGAGGGTGGCCAGAATGGCTCATGCTGGGGGGGTGTCCACTCCGATTCAAGTTGCAGTTGTGGGCATCCATCATGCAAGAAAGAAATCGGTATATGTGCTACCGGAGTATCGGCGAAGCGCACAACGAATGCTCCAGAATCAGTGAATTCTCCGATATTCGTAGCCTCAACCTCGTGGAGTTCAGCAAGAATTTCGAATGCTTCGCAGTCCTTCGGTCTTACACCCACTGTCATGCGCTCTTGAGACTCCGAAACTAGGATTTCCCACGGAGAAAGCCCGGCCTGCTTGAGAGGGATGACTGACAGGTCTATCTCCGCGCCATCGGTAAGTTCGGCCATTTCTCCGACACTGCTAGACAACCCGCCAGCGCCGTTGTCAGTGATGACCTGAATAATTCCAGTATCCCTCGCTTCGATGATCATATCAATCATCTTCTTCTGGGTAATCGGGTCGCCAATTTGTACCGCAGAAGACGGGCTCTCTTCAGTCAGCTCGAGGCTGGAGAAGGTGGCTCCGTGGATACCATCGCTGCCGACCTTGCCTCCGACCATGTAAATGATATCACCTGGGCTTGGGGTTTTGTCGTGGCTCTCTCGGCCGTCGGGAAGGTGGCGAGGCATGATGCCGACGGTGCCACAGTAAACCAGTGGTTTGCCGAGGTAGCGCTCATCGAATACCATGGCTCCATTGACTGTTGGGATACCTGATTCATTTCCTCCGGCGCGCACCCCAGCGTGGACCCCTCTGAACACCCTGGAAGGATGGAACAGACCGGGTGGTAGGTCTCCTGTGTAGTCAGGTGGGCCAAAGCAGAAAACATCGGTATTAGCAATGGGTCGGGCGCCAAGCCCGGTGCCGAGGATATCGCGGTTGACTCCAACTATCCCAGTTATTGCCCCCCCGAATGGATCCAGGGCGCTTGGAGAGTTGTGAGTCTCGGCCTTCATGCACAGGCTCCACTCATCGTTCCAGGCGATTACGCCTGAATTATCGTGGAATACGCTCAGAAGCCAATCGACCTCTTTCTGGATGTCCAATGTCGGACTCACGATGTGTGTTTTGAACAGTGAGTCAATGATTGAAGATTCCCCTGTCACGTTGTCCTTGTGGTTGATTCTTGCTGCGAATATCTTGTGCGAGCAGTGCTCGGACCAAGTCTGCGCCAGACACTCAAGTTCGGCGTCTGTCGGGGCTTCGGGGGGCAAGCCAAATTTCTCCCTCGCTATTCTGACCTCGGGGTCGCGATAGTGCGCCTGGATGGCATGCATCTCGTTGAGATTGAGCGCGAGAAGTCCTGTCTCGCTGATCTCCTCCAACTGCTCGTCGCTCACCTCGAGATTGACTATAGTGGGCTCGGCGAAGACAGCAGGAGGTATGTCTGGGAATCCCAGAGCAGGCCAACGAGCAGCGGCGCAGTCATCTACTCCCGCAATAGCGCAGCGCTCAATCATTTGGTTATGCAGCGTCGATGCGAGCCTAGATGGTTCGGTTCCTTCAGGGAGACCCCAGAACATGTAAGTCCGAGTAGTTGCGACCTGTGCCTGGCCTCTAAGATGGGGGAAGAGGGTTGTCAGGCCGTCAAGTCCTGCCTGGCCTGCGTTGTCAGTAACCCCTGGCTTGAAACCCACTTGAATGGAAACTTCAGGAGGGTTTGGGAACACCTCTGGGGAATCCAAAAGAGAACCGCTACTGAAGCCATGCTCGATAACCGGATCGGCGAACAGGTCGTACACCGACCTTGCGACTTCGTCTTGGTTCATTTCAGCCTTAACCAGATACCCAAGAGACACTCGCACTTTTCCGACCTTCAAGTTGTGGTCTGCGGCCAGCATACTGCGGATGCTGTCGCCTCTAGCATCGGGCAGTCCCTCTAGGTCTCGGGTGGTGACCTCAATCGAGTGAACGGCACCGCTCCCGCTCATGCGTAGTAACGGCTGCCGCCCGTCCATGAACAAAGCGGCACAGGCCGTAGGCCTGATTTGGCTCGCATAAAGGGAAAGCCTTGAGAGAGGGCCGGTGGCGAGAGTGTTCGATGCGACCTGATGAGGTGTGGGGTGCTAGATGGCGAGATTGCGCTCATCCTCTGTCACATCGCTTCATGGAAACGGCTGCTGCGAAGGGGACATTGGTAGTGTTGGCTGCTGATCTAGCGACCACTGAAGAACTGGTTCGGCTTATCCACCAAGTAGGTCCTCACATTGCCGCTCTCAAGACCCATGTAGACATGGTAGAGGATTTCACTATGGAATCGTGGCACGAGGTCGTAGCTGCTGCTCATACACATGATTTGATGCTCTTCGAAGACCGAAAGTTCGCTGACATAGGTAAGATATCAAAGACCCAGATGGGAGGAATCTACGACATCCGATCGTGGGCGGACATCGTCACAGCACACCGAGTCTCAGGGCCTGATATCGTCGACGGAATCGCGGCTGGTTGGGATGAAGTCCAAAGAATAGGGGGGGTATTTCTGTTGGCTCAGATGTCGAGTCGGGGCAACCTACTATCCGAGGGCTACACCGATGCGACGATTGCAACCGGCGCCGCTTCGCCCCATGTGCTCGGCTACATCGGAAACGGCAGCGCGCCGGATGAGGTCTCCTCACTACGGAAAAAAGTCGGAGAGGGTAAGATGATCTGGACACCGGGAGTCAACCTATCGGCCGCCGAAGGAGTACTAGGGCAGCGGTATGGGCATCCGGCGGAGGCCATCGGGGCGGGCGCGGATGGTATCATCGTTGGTTCGGGAATACATGGAGCCGCAGACCCGGAGGCGGCGGCTGCCGCTTATGCTGAGGCTTCGTGGAATGCCCTGTTAAGTCGTTGATCACAGCGACGGTATTTCGAATGGGAGGTCCTCTGGGACTCCGTACATTGCGACATATACGCCAGTCGCGGCAGCGGCCAGAATGAGGAGAATGAGGAGTTTACGGCCCCTTCCCCTCTTCTTAGCAAGGGGCTCTGGCTCGGGGGCATCTCCAGATGGAATCTCGACCGTTTCTGGTATCGGTGGCATCAGCGGCGGAAACGGTAAGACTGGCATCTCCGCCTCTTCTATCTCAGGATAAAGCTCGTCGAGGTCGGCGAGTCCGGGGGCAGGGGGGATCTTGCCCATCATCGCCTCCCACTGCTCGTCAAACACTGATTGGGTCAAAGGGGTCACAAGTACGGCAACGGCTCCTGCGGAGTAAGCGGCGTCCCCAGCCTTGGTGGTACCTAATCGGGAGGTAATTATGGTTATTCTCGCACTGTAATCGGTCTCACGCATCTCAAGTGCTGCTATGTGGCCATCCATCGATGGGATATCTAGAGCTAGGAACACCAAATCAGGCTGTAATCTTACATATTCGTCAACCGCTTTGTCGCCGTCACCACAGAACTCGGTGCGCCATCCCTGATGCTTCATGATGCTGCGTATCCTGCCCTCGGTGGTGGCGTTGCCGACCACTACAAGCGCAAGTGGCTGCTCCTCATTGGACATCTTCACACCGACGTGCGGGTCGCGCTTCAATAACGACGCGGTTGTGGGTCCGGTCATCAATCTAGAATGGAATCAATAAACCAGGCTGGGTCGAAGTCGATGAGATCGTCGTAACCCTGGCCGACGCCTGCCAACACTATTGGACGGCCGGTGGCATGAGCAATTGAGAGGGCCGCTCCGCCCTTCGCATCGGTGTCAAGTTTGCATAGTGCGGCGCCGTCGAAGTTCAGCATACGCTGGAATTCGGTGGCTTGTGTGACTGCATCGTTACCAGCCAAAGCGTCAGCCACGAAAATCACAAGATGAGGTTGTGTAACCCGGTGAACCTTGCGTAATTCCTCCATCAAATTGGTCTTGTTCTGCATCCTACCTGCGGTGTCGATGATTACAATATCCTCACCACGCGCCTTCGCGCTCTCCACGGCGTCTCGGGCGACAGCTGCCGCATCCCCACCCCTCTGGCTTCGGATGCAGCGTACTCCGAGGCGTTCGGCGTGGGCTGTGAGTTGGTCTATCGCTCCGGCTCTGAAGGTATCCGCGGCGGCTAGCACGACGCTGAGGCCCTGTTGGCTCATTCTGTTAGCCAGCTTTGCGGTTGTTGTCGTCTTCCCGGTACCATTGACACCTACTATCATGATGACAACCGGGCCTTCTTCCCCTAGGTAGGATTCCACGGTCTTGTCGAAATCCCAGTATCCTGCTTCTAGGAGGCGGAGCAGGGTGCTTCGGAGAGCTTCTTCGACGACTTTCTCGATTTTCTTGGCAGTAGTTATGCGGCTCCCTATGAGTGTCGCCTTGAGTGTGTGGATGACTTGCTCGACGGCGCTGTGCGCCATATCGGATGATATCAGTTCCTCCTCAAGTTCCTCCAGGAGTCTATCCAACTTCGCGCTGCCCTTCAACACCCGGCCGCCAGTGATGGTAGTTGAGTCGCTGAGATCGACCTCTATCTCCGCCGGCCCACTCACAACAAGACGGTGCCCGGTGGTGCTCTGCATCGGGTCCTTGACTTTCGGTTTCTTGGGATCAGAGGGGCGCTCGGCCTTCTCCACAGAAGCTGCTCGGTGGGCCTTCTTACGCTCCTTACGGCCAACCGGTTTGGCGAACGGATCCGCGGTGATATCTTTGGAATCGTCCCATTCATTCTCTGTGTCTGGAGGGGTAGTGGGGGCTGCAATCTGAGAGGCCGGTCTGTTCTCATCCAAGGCTTCCTTCAATCGTATCCCCTGCTCGACGGCTTCCTCGGCCTCGACAGAGTCTTCCTCAGCGGTGATTTCCTCCTCAGTAGTCTTCTTGAAGCGTTTCTTGAAACGGTCGAACAGTCCCATACGGTCGCCTCAGTCGTCTAGGGTGAGGTCGGTACCTCGCTTACGCCTCGCGCGGCGTGGAGGGGGTGTGCTCGCTGCCGGTTCTTCGATAACCGTCTCGGGCTCCAGTTCCTCTACACTCTCATTGAACTTCTGAGCAAGGGCGATAGTAGACTGTTCCAGTTCGTCAAACTCCGTCTTCATCCTCTCAATGATAGTGATTAGTTCCTCACTCCTCTTGGTGAGAATATCGGCTGCCTCCCCTCTGGTACGCTCAGCCTGAACCCTACTACCGATGTCCACTACCGCACCGCCTTCTGGGGGGATGTCAGCGATAATCTGAACTCCTGAACCAAGAGGAATCATGGCCCCCTCTGCTCCTTCATCAGGAATGGCCAACAGGGCCTCAATGGCCTGCATCTGCTCTATTCGAATGGATTCCAGTTGACGCACCTGCTGCTCTATGGCCTGCATGCGTTCGCGGTTGGCCTCAACCTGTTGGGCGATGCGTTGCAGCTCCTCGCGGTCCACTGCCATCAAGATGGTCGTGATGCTCGACACCCATGAAGCCGTCGCAGTGATTATAGTTGGAGGTGAGAAGTCAGATCGTCGATGATTGCCTGCCTGTGATTAGCGACCAATGAGAGGTGTCCATGGCCCATCTCCAACCTTGGTTTAGCGGAGGGGATGTGTTTGAGTAGCCATTTACCATGAGTGAAGGGGACCATGAGATCGAGATTTCCCTGCCACACTGTGACGGGGACTCGTATCTCCGAAGGGTCGAATCCCCAGTGATTACAGAAGACCAAGTTATCATCGATCCACCCATTCCAACCATTGGTGAAGCAGCGACGCATGCTGGAGGCCCAAACGGAAGCTAGGCCGTGTTCGTTGAGGGCGATTACATCGACCTCTGGGACTAGTCCACCCAAGGCTGCTGCAAGCTCATCGTCCTGAATTGTACCATATGGTTCGGCATTTTCCTCCATCCACTTTCGCAGTGGTGCCTCTCCCTTCAAAGCTATTCCAAATTCTTCCACATTCTCTGGACCCATTCCCTCTAGGAAGTTCAAATCAGGCTCCCCAAAGGGCCCCACTCCAGCCAAGGAAGATACTGCCATACAGCGATGTGGGAGTAGTGCGCCACAAGCAAGGGCATGGGGCCCGCCCCCAGACCAGCCAACGGTGACGAATTGAGTGATTTCGAGTGTGTCAAGAACATCTTCAACATCTTCTGTCACGCTTGATGCTGAGCGCCCGGCTTTACGATCTGAGAGTCCGTAACCGGGCCTTGAAATGGCTATCAGGAGAAGTTTGTTTTTGAGTGCGTCCTGGTGCCAGTCGGACCAAAGTGTCGCGTCGCTGGGTGTTCCATGGTGGCAGACCAAAGCAGTTTCTGAACCAGTATCGCCAGCGACAAGGACGTCTAGGGCCCGGCCATCTCGGGCTTTGAATATCCGGAGCATAGGGCTTGGGAGGAATCGTGCGCCTTATGCTTACTGGCCGTCCCAGATTCCTTCTGTGATCATGAACTCCATGACTCTCTCTGACACGTTGGCGTGATCGCCGCCGCGAACTCCTGTCGCCGAGATTTTGAACACCTCGGCTGGAATGTCTTCCGCCTCGCGGATCTCATAACCGACCTTGCGGCCGTAGGAAACGGCTTCTATGTCAGGCATAATCCATGCCTCGACGTTCTCGCCCGCATAACGGTGCTCTATCATCCGCTTGCGCAACTGAGCAGAGTAGGGATCGGATTCAGACACGGGGGTATCTCTGATGCCCACAATCACACGCTTCCCTTGGTCAAGCTCCTGTTGAATGAGCCATTCGTGGCCGACATGTAATGGCTGCCAACGCCCGGGCAGTAGTACCCCCCTCGGTTTCTCGAACAAATGTGCTAACTGGTCGACCAACTCATCGACGCTCTTGCCGTCCTCCCCGGTTGAGTCAAGAGAAAGGTGGGCGCAGTTGGGTGTGTCAAACGGATCGGTTATCCCTGTGAAATTGGATATTTCTCCACTCCGGGCCTTTGCGTACAGGCCCTTCGCATCACGCTCCTCACAGACCTCTAGAGAGGTGGAGACATGCACCATCACAGCGTTCTCGGGAAGAATATCGATTATCTTCAGACGGACGTCCTCGTATGGTGTGATGAAAGAGCACAACACTGGGGTGTGTTTGGAAATCATCTTGGCCATGCGAGCCACTCCGAGTAAGTGGCGCTCGCGGCCTTCACGACTGAAATCGGTATTTGAGAAGAAATCACGGATGGTATCTCCGTCAAGAACCTCGCAGCCGAAGCGCTTGGCAGCAGCCATGGCGATGGTCGTCTTACCGGCTCCGGAGAGTCCCATCAACCAGACTACACGATTATCCATCACCATCACCTGAAATACGGCCGTGCGACAGTAGTTCCCTATATCACACCGCCGGGAGGGGGTTGATGGGGGCATTTCAGTGATTGGAATCCACCCAATGCTGATTCCATCGATCGTCAGCAGCGACGAGGAAATAGGGGTTAATTACGTCGCCAACTAGATTGTAGTCCAAGGTCTTCCCTTGGGGATCGATCAAGATTCCACCAGCGGCCCCAAGAACAGCGTGTGCTGCTGCTATGTCCCAGCACGAGGTGGGTCCGAAACGCGGGTAGAGGTCTGCGCTTCCCTCCGCGACCACACACGCCTTCAGAGAAGAGCCCATACGTATCAGGTCATATTTTCCAAGAGAGTCTGCGAATCTTTCATCCATTTCTCCTCTGTGGGAGCCACTGGCCACCAAACGGACGGGTTCGGGTGCCGAACTCGGACGAACCATCATCCGTCCTGACCCCTCGGGGCCCCTCCTCTCTGCTGGAATGCTCAGACCCCCTAGCCATGTCACCTTGGAAACAGGAGCGTGCACCACCCCAAAGATAGGTGACCAACGCTCTTCGCGTCTCGCCATCAAGGCGATGTTGACGGTGAACATACCATTCCTCTTGACGAACTCCTTGGTGCCGTCGAGAGGGTCAACCAACCAACAAGTATCGGAGGTGGTGGGATCACCAAGGCGGCCCTCCTCAGAAACGATGGGTGTGTTGTGGTCCATTCCACTCAACCCATTCATGATAATTTCATGCGCGGTGATGTCCGCCTCGGTCAGGGGAGAGTTGTCATCTTTGGTAGTGACTTGTATGGCACTCGGTCTGTTGTAAATTTCCAATATGGCCGCGCCGGCTCGCAAAGCTATGGAGACAACGGCCTCGTGGTCGAGCATTCGAACACCGTGTTCAGAAGTCCTGCAGTTCATCGGCGGCGGATGTTAGTCTGGTCCGGGATTCATCATCGAGATGGAATAGGAAAGGGTCCTCATCTCCGACGATATTCTTCCAAGAGGACATAGTACGGGCCCATATCTCCTCTTCTGAGTTCCACTCCAACCAGCGATCTATGAAGTCGCAGTGTTTCTGAATCTCCTCATCTTCTGGATCCATGCGACGGAGGATGGCATTCGTTTGGGCAAGGAGAATACCAAAAGGAGCGTTTAGTTTGTAGGTTGTGAAGGGGTTGCGTTCCTGGACCACGGTGAGGTGCTCGCGCCAGAGGCCTAAGGTGGCGTCATAGACGCGGCCGATTAGGAGAACGGTGAAGAGAACCGATGCCCCAATACCAAAGAGGCCCCAGTATGTGGTGGATATACCTAGGAATGTGCCGGAGAACAATGGGCGCCAACGCACATAGGGCCAAATCAACAGCGTCAGAGTGGTGGTCCAGAATCCCATCGAGATGAGTGTTTGGCTCTGTTGAATCCGCCAATACTGCCGCATGAACCACTTCTTCATCGGACCTGTCCTCCTGTGGCTCTCCTTTCACCATTGCGTGTCTGCGTCAAATGGTGTGGTGTCTTACGTGGCTGCTTAGCCCGTTTGGACTAAGAAGATCGGAAATGTGCAATCACTGTCGGCTCGGTAGATTCTGAGGGGTCTATCTCCTCAAGACTGTCTATGATGACGAAGCGTCGAGGTACCCCGTGCCGGCTACCGAAATTGGAGTATACTCGATGCTTAGCATCGTCATCGTCGAGGGCGACTAGGTCGTGGCTGAAGCCTTGCTGAGTCTTGCCAGCCCTAAAACTACCAACCGCCCGATACGCCTTCATCGCGCGGTCCACCTGAGGTCGCGATATAAACGCCACTAAGGGGGCAACCGGGACTATGTGGTGATTGGTGTTCACCGGGGCTGGCGCCTGGGGGGAGCCCCTTGAGGACTGAGGGGTAGTACCTCCTCGTCCCTCAAGGTTCAATAGCAGGTTCACAAGATTGCTCGTCGAGTGAAATGAGTGAGGGGAACCCATCACAGGGGGCTGAAGAGGTTGCGGGGCCTGATTTGGCCACCCGGCTCTCGAGTATGTCACCAGAGCGCCTCGCCGAGGAAGTAATATCGGTCTGGGAAGAGGTGCTCAGGGTAGAAGGTGAATTGGCCACGGCGCGGCAGCGTGGCCGCGCTCTGGAGATGGAGCTCGAGGTTCGTGATGGTGATGGTTCGGCGCGAGCTAGGGCCGCTGAGTTGGAAGAGGCTCTCCGTGTAGCCGATTCGAGGATTGCTCAGATGGAGGTGTTGTTGGAGAACGAGCGGGTCCGTCGGGTGGATGTGGAAGAAGGAGGGGGGCAAAGTCGTTTCACGGAGTTACAGGAGGAGAATGCCCGCCTGCTGGGGTCTGAGGAGGAGCATGTGATGTTGATACTCGATATGGAGGTACAGCTCGAGCGTTTGGTCGCTGAACTGGAATCTCTTAAGCACCCTTCATCTCAGTGATGAATTGAGAAAGTACTCGTTGGAGTTTATCGGCGTCATCGAACTCCTCGGCGAGATTTCCTGTGATAATCCAGTCAGCACCGGCCTCCGCAGCTTTCCGCGCAGCGGCACCGTCACGGATGCCGCCACCGACAACAAGAGTGAGGTTGCATGCCTCCCTTGCAGTTCGAATCAAGTTCTGCTCCACAGGAGTGGAAGCCCCACTCCCTGCCTCGAGATAGAACATACTGAAACCGTATGACTCGGCTGCCATCGCATAGGATCTAACGCGTTTTTCGTCGTCGGGCTGAATGAGGTCAGCTTCTCCCACCTGCCCTGCTTTTCCTCCCGGCGCGCAGATCAGATAGCCCATCGGCAAAGGAGTCACGCCCGCCTCGCGGATGAAGGGAGCCCCGGCAACCTGTTCCTCGATTAGGAATCGGGGTGAAGTACTGTTCATGAGCATCATGAATGTGATGCCGTCGGCTGCAGGGGACAGTGCCGCTGCGCCCTGGGGGAAGAGTATGATTGGAACTGTCCACTCCATCTCCTCAGTTGCCGAATCTTGACTCGAGGCCCAAGTAACTAGTTCCAATGCCTCACGTATTGCGATGATTGTATTGTGCACATTATCCATATCCGTGTCAGAAGACCCACCCACCAATACCATCCGACTACCAGCTGCTACAGCGGCGACGCATCTCTTTGCGGCAACTTCTGGGCTCTGATCTGCAGGGTCGATGAGAATGGCGTGGCGTGTCCCTGTGCCGGGTCGGCAGACGTACTCCAGCAGCCAGTCGGACGTATCTGTCACAAACTGTCGTCCTGAGTTTCCCATCTAAGACTTTCACACCATTTGACAAGGAGTTGTCCTTCCGCCGGGAAATCGTTTATCTCATGAGGAGGGGTGTGTTGGCTATGAGAACCCTATTGTTGACTGTAATGATGTTGTGCGCCTGCCTATCTGTTCCCGGTTGCACCGGTGCCGATGAAGAGATCGTTTGTGAGGATACGACTACGTTGACACAATACGACGTTTACGAATGTGGGTTCGAAAGTAGTGGTATATTGAATTCAGGATACACTGAACTCAGTATTGAAATGACCAGTACTGGTGATTCTTCCGTCCACATATTTACCTTCGACTCTGATCAATACGATACTTGGGCTTACTGTGAGGGTTTTGACGCCGAGGACTCATTTAGTGAATGGTATTCAACGGGCGCTTCCATGGAAGGAGAGATTGATTACGATAATTTCTATGTGGTATTCGACCATCCCAATTCTTGCGATGAGGAAGATGCTTCTACTCCGGTTGCAGAAATCAGTTTCAAAGTCGTTGCGAAGTAGGATCTCGTTACCGAAAATCATACAACTCGTCATATCTCTCAATACCGGAACTGATAGATCCACCCCCCCGAAAGGAGATTTCTTGGCGGTCCTCATCAATCTCCAAAATTGTTGTTCTGAGAAGGAATTGAGTGCCTCTTGAAGCTAGTCTAATTGCAAGGAGTTTGACTAACCAGGAATGTGCGGTCTTAGATGGGATACCCTGATCAATCCCAACTGGAATCGTACTATACCAATTTTCAGGAATTTTTGTAAGTTCGTCAGTCAAGATGATTTCCTCTGAGAATGGTATTTCGGGAAATCCTATCTCAGCTTCTTCAGTATAAACAACTACTCGAGCAGTGGGTGTTTCATCAAGAATGGAATGAGCATGCTCCAGAGCTACCTTTGGTGAACCGAGAATTGCTATATTCACTATTCAACCACTCCAATAGAATTCCTCACTATATCCAATGCAAACACAGGACATGCAGGAATACACAACTTACAATGGGTGCAGACTGGTTCATCCACATACACCATGATTCCCTCTAGACGAAGAGCATCGACGGGACATAAAGCGATGCAGGCCGCGCAGCCAAAGCAGCGATCTTCGTCTACTTCAAAGACGGCGTCAACTATTCTGGTCACATTACCCCGAGAAGAAACCACCCCCTAAGAGTGCCCCCACCCCCCTATTTCTATTGAAGGACATATTTTAGAGGATGATTCGATATGAAGACAGATATCTAATCTTATTTCGATAGTTAATCGTGGTATGTAGAATGTATGAATTAAACATTCTTATTGAACTAATGATTGATAACGAAGTGCTCACCTTTCTACTGGAAATGAGAGGGATGGAGCGGTTGCCTGATGAAAGATGAACGACACGGACCCCCGTGGTTCTCTACACTCCTGGGCGTACCAGCACATATCCCGACGAACCGGTTGAACGTGGTTTGAGGGCTTTCTTTCTAGGGGGGGGAGATGAAGTTGGCAATGTCGGTTGCATCTTGGAGGACTCTACAGGAACGCGTCTTCTGATTGATTATGGATTAGCTCCAACACGTCCTCCAAAATATCCTGCAGAGTGTCCCAGTGTGGATCATGCAATAATTACTCACAGTCATATTGATCATATTGGAATGGCGCCTTGGTTAGTAGGTCATCTCGGTACAAAATTACATGGAAGTCCGCTTACTGCTTCCCTCTCTGAAGTTATGTGGAGAGATACATACAAAGTGTCCAAGATTGAGGGCTATCCTCTTGCATGGGATAGACGAGATTTGGATGAGGCATTACACGCTTGGACAACACATGAGATAGGTGAATGGTTTGAGATTGGTG